>JBDLTP010000018.1:0-3038 GCA_039805765.1 Pseudomonadota bacterium | reverse complement strand
ACAAACACCCACCCACTAATGTTGCTTTAGGCGCGTGATGTTTTTGCAATAAATCTTGATCAATGGGAACCGTGCCAAACTCGTTAATAATCACCGCTGATTTTGGCAAATGCGTTAACAGAGAATTGAGCAAGGTGGTCTTTCCACTGCCTAAAAAGCCTGTAATCACAATTACGGGAATGTGTTGCACTGGGTTAACGCTCATTTAATACCTCGTAAGGTTTACCGCAAGCATGCGTGGCAAAACGCTCTTCATCCAATTGACTTGCACTGACGTTTTCCACTTCAAAATGATGCAACTTCAAATTATAAAACTGATCATAATAATGTTGAACGTCGCGTCTAATTTGGGCATCAAAAGGCGGTTGCATAATTTGTGTGGTGGCTTTTTTGCGTATTTGCACGTCACCATTTTTAACCACTAAGTCGCCATTTTTAAACACAAGCGCCGCAGAACGAAACATTTTTTCTTTATTTTGCTGCACGTCATATACGGCAATATCCGCAATTGCACCCGCTAATAAATGCCCTCGATCTTTTAATCCCAACATTTGTGCGGCTGCGGTGCGTGTCATAATGGCAATTTCATAAAGCGAAAATTCATTTTTTAAGTCTTTGACTAACGTCATTTCTACCGCTTGGGGGTGCAATTGTGAAATACATTCCAAGCGATAATCATAATCCATGAGTAAACGAATCAGTTGCGGATAACACGTAAAAGGTGCGCCATTTGGATGGTCGGTTGTAAAAAACAATCGCCAAGGATCTTGGGCTAACAAAAAAATTTCTAAACCAATCAACCACTGCAAACTATTCACAAAACTTGTAGGTTGATAACGGTATGGCACCACGCCGCCACTGCCTTGACATTCGCCATCCCAGATAACCCATTTTTGAGGCGAGGCATCGTCACGGCTGCTAAATTGTGCAATCACATCACCTGAAATGGTGACCGTTTGACCAAATAGCACTTGGCCTACGTCCATTGTGATATTACGATGTTTATGAAATGCGTCGATGAGTTTTGCACTTTCGCTAGAAAATCCGCGTTCACCTTGATTGCCGTAACCGTAAAATTGAATATGCGCTAAGTGCATTGGCAAACCTTGCGCAGCTTGCATGGTGGCAATGGCGGTATCTACATTATTTGGAATACCTAAATTATTGCAATGAACATGAACAGGATGCGGGAGTTCAATTTCACACGCGGCGCGTTGTAGCGTTTGCAAAATATGTCGAGAACTCACCCCATAATCAGGCACAATGTCATCTAAATCAAAAGAGCGCACATTGTTTTTAAACGCATTCGCGCCACCTGCATTAATCACTTTCAAGCCTAGACATTTTGTAGCATGCAACGTCCATGCAACATAATCATTAATCTGGTTTTGACTCGCTTTAGCGCGTAATAACCGCAACAAAAAATCATCATTGCCTAAAATGGCTAAACCCGCTGTATCAATAATGGGAATATCGGCCATTTGAAAATGGGCATCTAGCGCATTCGCGGGCAAAATCGCAGGTTCAACAACGGTGGTATAACCCATTTGCGCGTAACGATAGCCAATTTCGGTACTCGACCAACGGGCGGTGCTAAACGCATGATTGAGGTTTCGCGCCACAAAATTTCGATGCTGCTCAGGCAATAACAAACGCGCTGTATTCACATTACCACCAGCAATATGACTGTGAATATCCACCGCACCAGCCATGACAATTTTACCTGAAATATCATAATCCACATCAGGCATTCTTGTATCGTCAGGTTTTGACACAATGAAACCGTCTACAAACCAAATATCGCAAATGTCACCGTTTAAATTTTGTGCAGGATCAAAAACGTGTCCCCCTTTTAAACGAATGAGCATTTTTATTGCACTCTGCAACTGTCGAGCGCTTCTTGAATATCTTGTTTGAGCAAATTGCGCCCAATAAACACCAATACCGATTCACGCGGCTCATCAGCGCCCCAGTTTGCGCCAAGCGTTTCTGTTAATATCATATGAACGCCTTGATAAATCAGTTTTTGTTCGCAACCTGAGATATGTAAAATTCCTTTATAGCGTAGCAAGTCATTACCGTAGTGCTTAATCATCACATCAATAAACGCGATCATTTTTACTGCGTTAAATGGGATGGTACTACGATAAACAAAAGAGGTAATGCCCTCATCATGTTCATGACTCACATCATCCAGAAAATCCGGCTCAATATCTAAAATAGCGCTCAAATTAAAGCCTCTAATATCAAGGATTTCATCAATTGCTGTGTTGCCAAAATGCACATGACTAATCGGTGCTCGCGCATTTATTTTGCGTAATTTATGTTGCAATACATCGAGTTCTTCTAATGTCATTAAATCAGTTTTTGAGACTAATAATCGGTCAGCAAATCCTACCTGCTCCTCTGCTTCATGACAATTTTCAAGTTGCAATAAAGCATGTTTTGCATCAACAACGGTAATAATGGCATCCAATAAATATTTTTCTGCTATCGTTTCGTCCACAAAAAACGTCTGCGCGACAGGCGCTGGGTCCGCTAATCCTGTTGTTTCAATAATGACACGATCAAAATAAAAGTCGCCATGTTCACGTTTTTGAGCCAATTCACCTAAAATGCGTACTAAATCACCGCGTACAGTGCAACAAATACACCCATTGTTCATTTCAATAATTTGCTCATCACCTTGAAAAAGCAACTCATTGTCAATACCGGCCTCACCAAATTCATTTTCAATGACCGCAATGCGCTGACCGTGTTCTTCAGATAAAATTCGATTCAATAAAGTGGTTTTTCCCGCTCCCAAAAATCCAGTTAAAATCGTCACCGGAATACGCGAAAAATAGTTTTCATCTAGCATAAAAAATCCTTGTTAAAAAATTAAGCAAAATCCAACGTAAGCAATAATCGACGTGGTGCATTTTCTGGTAACTTAGGTGATCGGTGCACCGCGCCATGTAATTCGTTCCCTTCCCATTTCGATCCTTTAAAGAGTCCTATTGCATAAGTGGGCATAGTTGAAATCACCGCCAAATCAG
>JBDLTP010000017.1:0-6912 GCA_039805765.1 Pseudomonadota bacterium | reverse complement strand
TTGTTTTAAATCTTCTTTAGTAATCATGATGTTTACTTTCAATAGTGGTTATACGTTATTTGTAATTGTTCCCTAAAGCCCTGCAAAAAGCAAACATCAGCGAGCAAGTGATTCCAATCACAGTGTCGCAAGTCGAGCAAGGGATTGAAAATCCTTGTGTCGATGCCCCTAATACAGCAGTTATTCTCCATCCGGTTCAGTTCCGGTAAGTCGTCTGATGTCAATGCTAAGGGTTCTGTTGGATGTCCGGTTCGTACTTTACTATAACAACTTTGAATTCATTAGGAGATGCTTCCGCATTATAGATTTCAACTTTTTCTTGATAGTTTCTTTCCAAAAAATCTTGTAATTTAACCCGATTTATTTGATTGTTAATTCCCAAAATTACTTGCTTTAGCTGAAGTCGTTCACCAAAATTTTCATATTGCAATCCATCGTCAAGCTCTTCTTTATCATTTAGAGGAATGAGAATTCTGGTTTCTTTTTCATATGACCATTCGCTAAATTTTGTAGTTAAAATTTTGACGAGATCTTTGAAAGTAAGTCCACAGTTACACAGTACCGCTAATTTAAACGCTAATGACCTATCCTTTAGCTTTTCTTCAATGAATTTTTCCATTGATTTAGAATATATAACGTCTAAGCAGTCATCTTCGGGAACATCAAATTTTAGACATACGCCTTTATGGTTGTCTGCGTAATGAGCCCACATTAAAGGTGATTCAAAAGATTGTGAAAAGCAAATAATTCCGAACTTACCTGATACCATTTCTTTAAATGGATCCTTTAGTTTTTGAGGGTTCGCGCGGTATCCAATTAATTCAAATGGATCATTTAAACTATCGATATAAGAAACTTTTAAATGTTTTAGGGCGATATCGTTTAAAGCCCATTGCTCATTCGTAAAATAATATAATTCTCTAGCCATAAAAATTTCTTTGATGAGAGCATTTTGAGTTGCTTTAGTTATTGTTAGTAGGTATTTTAATCCTTATTTTTTATTACATGAATCTAATTGCAGAATTGAATATTTATGAAAGGATGGGTTTACATTATTACAACTAAATCTATGCCGGATTTAGTAAAAATAGGATTTTCCACAAAAGATCCTGATATAAGAGCAGCTGAATTTAATAACACGGGTAACCCTTATCCTTACACAGTTAAGTATCAAACTTGGGTTAATGAGCCAAAAAATATTGAAAAATCTGTCCACAAGATATTGAAAGATAGAGGTTTTCATGAAAATAAAGAGTGGTTTAATTGTTCGTTTGAAATTGCTGTTTCTGCAATTAGGGAAACAGCGGGCAATGATATCATACACGAGTCGGTTAAATTTCCGTTTGATGTTGATAAACCATTTGGTTTAGCACATAGTTCAACTAAAGATTTAGAACGCAATGAATCTCAAAAAATTGGAAAATTCATTGTACAAGGTGGAATTGCAACTGATACTGAAACAGGTTTAATGTGGTTACGCTTTGCATATGGACAACAATGGGAAAGAAACGAAGTTATAGGCGATGCAATAAAAATGGAATGGCAGGATGCACTTACTATCCCTGAAAAGTTTAATCAAACGGGCTATGCAGACTATAACGATTGGCGTGTTCCTAATATTGATGAGTTAAAAACATTAAGTGATAGAAACAAAGGAAGAAAAGGAAATTACATTGATGCTGATGTTTTTCCCGAAAATGAAAAATTTTTTTGGTCTTCTTCCCCATCAAATAGAGGCAGTGATTTATCGTGGTATGTCAACTTTTACTATTATGGCAGCAGTGGTTTAGAACGAAAAATTTATGATTATAATGTTCGGTTAGTTAGAGGCAATCTAACAAGAGAGAGTAGTATTCAATTTAAATCTTCAGTTCAACAGTCCGTTGAATCTAGCACTAAACTTAGAGCATTACCATCGACTATGCTAAGTTACCCAGTGAAAAAAATTGGTAAATTTATTGTACAAGGTGGAATTGCAACTGATACTGAAACAGGTTTAATGTGGTTACGCTTTGCTTATGGACAGGATTGGAAAAAAGACTGCGTTATTGGTGAGGCAAAATACATGTATAGGAACGATGCAATGGGTATTCCTGAAAGATTCAACCGAATCGGCTATGCAAGCTATAAGGATTGGCGTGTCCCTAATATTGATGAGTTAAAAACATTAATTGATAATAGCAAAGGAAAAGCAGGAAATTACATTGATGCTGATGTTTTTCCTGAAAATGAAATGTTTTTTTGGTCATCTTCTTTCATTACCGGAGTTGTTGATGATTATGCAGCATGGAGTGTTTGTTTTGATGATGGCAGTATTGATTGGCATGTAAGCGATTACGGTTATAACCTACGATTAGTAAGAAATTGAAATTGTCACACCGGTTTTTAGCTACTATCCAAGTTGACAATTTATTTATTTAAGATTAATACGACTTAATTTTGTTAGATATAGCGCGCAAGTTATTCCAATAATCGTGTCATAAGTAGAGAAAAATCGAAATTTATGTTCCATTAGATCGTATTGCGTACTTTGAACAATAATGCGCAAAACCAACCATCTTATATGA
The DNA here is from genome assembly GCA_039805765.1 of Pseudomonadota bacterium. Classification (GTDB taxonomy): domain Bacteria; phylum Pseudomonadota; class Gammaproteobacteria; order Methylococcales; family Methylomonadaceae; genus UBA10906. The sequence continues at coordinate 4,345 of JBDLTP010000017.1, read as the reverse complement.
AGTAATATCGCTTCGTATTCAAGAGGTTTAAACCATGATTCCATTCATTCTAGGCGTCGCAGTTACTGTCACAAGGGAATGGAGTATATTTGCACTGTCTCTTGGCTATCCTTTAACGTGGCTAAGCATTATAGGATTTTGGATGTCGAGATTACTATGCTTTGGGTAACGCGCAAAACCAACCATCTTATATGAAATGAAACAATCCCGTTTCATATTAAGAGGTTATCATCATGTGGATATTCGTTGTATTAATTTTTCTATTGTTACTCAGTAGCAAACGCTTCGTTAATTTCCTTTTTCGCGTCATTCTCTGGTCTTTAGAAATGGGGTTTGACAATGATTAAGCTCGCCGTTTTACTTATTTCCCTGATATGTCTTTGCTTTAGTGAAACCCGATTGATTGGTATCGCGGCACTTGTTTTGATGTGCTATGCCTATCCATGGATGCTTATTGTTGTAATGGCTTTAGCGTTTGGCGGTTTGTTTTTGAAGCTTAAATTGAGCTAACGAAAAAATGCCCTCAAGCTAAAAATAGCAAGAGGGCGTATTAAAGGGTACTGTGAGCTTTTCATTTGGCATCAACAACAATGTTAATGAAGTATAGAGGGTGTTTAGATGGTGTAACTTCATGGTAGGGGTATATAAGGGCATATTACTCCACACGGGTTTCTTCCAAATATACTACTGAGATTCCTTTCCAAATACATACATGGAGTAATGCGGGATAACTTCCAAAATATATTATGAAGTAATTATCCTTTTCCAAATACATGGAGTAATTGTCCTATATATACCCCTACCAAGATATTACACCATCTAATTGCATCTTAGGCCTTATTATTACTGTATGTATTAGTTTTTATTTTTCATGATAAAACTGAAATTTAAACATAACCTTTTTGAAATATTTTAAATTCTCTAAAAATCACCATTTAAGAATTTAAAATTTAAGAATAACTATTAATAATAATTAAATTTAAAATAATTATTTAAAAATCAATAATTTAGGTATTATTAATAATAAATAGCTAAAAATAATCATTTAATAATTAATTATTATAGGAATTATTAATAATAAATAATTTAAGGAATAATAATTAAATAACTACGGTTAAAGGGGGCGGGCTAAGAGGGTTAGTTTAACGGGGTCAGCGCGTCATACGTGGCATGGAGTTGCCGGGGACGTCGCTCCTAAGCCCCTAAAAATCACGCCCCGCAGATCGCCGTGAGCCAGCAAAATTCACGCATAAACTGGCCCACTTACACCGACCGTGGCTGTGGCGTTGCACCTTTGATGCCGCTGTCTCCCCGTGTCGTCTCGCGCCCAAAGTGGCCAAATTTTCCCCGCTGTGATTCACTCTTTAAAAATCGGGGCACTGCGCCCCAAAACGTCTCATCTGTGTGCCAAAAGTTTGTGCAGAAATGAGTCTACTTGCGCCGATCCCGCCGCTAGTGATGCCCGCACCGCGCTGTGCCGTCTCGCGTCCAAAGTGGCAAAATTCGCCCTGCACCGAAAAAATCTGCCGCCGCGCACGCCCCTCTGAATGGCCAAAATTCGCGCATAAATGACCCCAGATGTGCCAACCGCCCCTCGGCTATTACACCTGTGATGCCGGCGATTTTGCGTGCCAAGTCGCTAGCAAAGCACAAAAATTTAACTCGCTGTTTAACTTTAAAAATCTGAAAAGAAGGTACCTTTATGAAATAAATTTACATTAGTTTTAATCACTTTATTTGGCTTGTTAATCAGGCTTTTTTTTTATGTCCTCAAAAAAGGAAATCATTATGAAAGTTCAATCTTTAAAAACATCTACCGCCCAGAAACTTAGAGGCAATGGCCTTATTCATTACCGTTTAATCGTTCACAACAAAAAGCTCTACCTTGTACTACAAAAGAATGACGATGGTGGTCATTTCTCCAATGAGGTTGTGTCATATGAGCGTATTTCAGAATGCGTCGAAGGCTTGGAAGAACCTGTTGTTTCTCGCGTTTTTCGTTCTGCTTTTGACAGCAAATCCACTAACAATGCAGGCTTTCTTTTAGCTGTACTGCGTCATGAATCGTTATTGAAAACTGCCGATGATGGTAAGCATTACATTCAACCACATTGGGACAAATGGGAGAAAACAACTCTCGCCTTGAAGCCTGAAGAGTTTGAGTTACCTTATGAATTTACTGATTGGAGTACGAAAAATGCAAACACTAAGTAACCTGCAAGCACGTAAGTATGTTGAATTTACTGTCGAGGCACAATTCATCTTGGTTGAAGCTCATGACACCGTTGATGATTTGGAATCATTGTCAGGCTGTCCCATTGTCACTAGCTGGTTTAGTAATGCCATTTATCCTCATGAAGATTTTGCACCTAGTTTTGAATTCATTGAAGAGCATCATGACTTTTACGAAATGGTGTTTGTCTTAACCGATGACAATACGACTGTTTTGATTGTACCTAAATCGGGTAGCGATCCGTTGCTTTTAGCACTCTGCCAAGAATTCAGTTAGTTCATCATTATTTTTAATCAATCCTAGCCAGCCTCGAGCTGGCTTTTTTATGTCTGGAGTTTATCTATGAATCCTTTATTTCATCTAGGTGATGTCGTTGCCACACCTGCCGCCCTCAATGCTTTGCAATCATGCAATGTGAGCCATGCACAACTTTTACAGCTACATGTCAGCGGCAATTGGGGCAGTGTGTGTGAAGAGGACGCCAAAGCCAACGATGCAGCTGTTAAAAATGGTGAACGAATCTTATCGAGTTACCGCATTGGTGAATATACCCGCGTATGGGTTATTACTGAATATGATAGAAGCGTTACAACTATTCTTTTGCCCTCGGAGTATTGATTCCGCCAGAACCAGATATAGACCGTCACTAACGGGTAGCTCTCTGCCCGTTTTCAACATATTCAACAAATCCATCAATCCCGACTCAGGGACTTGAAAGACCTCACACAATCAGGAAAAATTATGTTCACGAAAAAGTGGATTGAGCAATTGCCGCCCAATCCCAAAAATTCACCTTCACGCGAAAAAGAATATAGCGATACCCAAGTCGTTGGCCTAAAGCTCTTAGTCAACAAAGTGGGCCGTAAGTTCTTTTATTTACGTTACACAATCAACCGTCGTAAACGTGCCATTAAAATCGGTGAATATGGCGTGGTATCGCTCATAGAAGCCCGCCAGCAAGCCAATGAACTCAAAGCCCAAATTCAACGTGGCTTTGATCCCCAAGACGAGAAGCAGCAATTGTCCGGTACACCTACCTTTAAGGAATTTGTAAATGAAAGTTATCTGCCGTGGGCTTACAGTAACAAAATCAGTGCTTGCAGTGATGAATCTAAAATACGCATTCATTTAATGCCTATTTTTGGTCATCAGCGTATTGATCAAATCACGACTCAATCCGTTCAAAAGTACATTGATCATTTAAAGCTCACCCATACCCCCGCAACGTGCAATCGGCATTTGTCCTTGCTTTCACGCTTGCTGAAGATGGCTATGCAGTTTGGATGTATCGCCAAGAACCCCGCCGTGGGTATTCGCAAGGCCCACGAAAACAACGAAAGACATCGGTTCCTCTCCGGTGACGAAATAGCGCGGTTTCTTTTAGCGTTAAGGGAAGATGAGAACTCAGTGGCGGCGGCTGTCTTGGAATTCCTTTTGTACACCGGCGTTAGGCGCAGTGAGGCATTAAATGCTAAATGGGAACATGTGGATATGCTCAAGCGTATGTGGTTCATTCCCCGATCTAAAAATGGCAAGCATCGTCATGTCATCTTGAATGAAAAGGCATTGACGTTATTGGAGAGATTGCCTAAAACGAACGAGTATTTGTTTGCGGGAAAGTTGGCTGGGCGGCCTTTGAACAATCCTCAGAAATGCTTCATTAGGACGCTTAATAGAGCCGGCATCAAGAACTTTAGGATACACGATTTACGGCACACTCATGCGTCCATTGCCATTAATAATGGGGCCAGTTTGTACGAGGTTCAGCATCTATTGGGTCATAGCCAAGCTAAGACGACTACGAGGTATGCTCACTTAGCTGATGAGACTTTGAGACGCGTTAGTGAAGCGGTTAGTAGAGCGATTGTTTAATGATTTCAGCCTAGGCGGAGGTCTGGGCTGGTTTCCCTTTATTTTTTCGGTTACACAAATGAACTGCACAATTCGATATTGGGTAAAAATCTGAAATCTTTTGTGTTATAGGTTAACAGTGGTATTTGATAGTAAACGGCTGTAGCACCAATGATTGCATCAGGTAATGCTAATCCGTGAGATAGTCGATATGTTTTGAGAAACTGAGTAGCTAAATCAAAAATTTCTTGTTGCATCATG
>JBDLTP010000016.1:0-39512 GCA_039805765.1 Pseudomonadota bacterium | reverse complement strand
CAAACCAAACCGTCACATCACCTCGATTGACTAAGGCTTGATCATATTCCGCCCAATTCATTACCCGATAGTTGGCTTTGTTCACTGGATTGCTGTTTGTCATTGCTTCAGATGCCGTTTCATTTTTAAATTCTGATATTCGCACATCTTTGCTATTTATGCACCAACGCCGAAATGACCTAATCCGTAAGTCTTTTTACCGCTTTTACTCACAAAACTACTGCCTAAGGCCGCTACTTTTATCGCGGTTGCGGGGATCACTTTGTCATTTCCAAGTTGATTGAACTCAATGAAATCGAGTTTTTTCTTCGAAAACCACCGCCGATACGTTTTTTCCGATATATCACTATATCGACTCAGGTTTGTGTAATTAGCTCGTCCTTGAAAACTCAGCAAAACGCTCAATAGGACTAACAAAATTTTTTTGTGTTTTGGGACTGGACATCTTGTTCAAAATCGTTTCTAGTAAGGTCATGGAAATCTTTGTCAGTTTGATGTTTGTTTGGTAGCTACATTTTCGCTGATTTTAAGATTTCCTTCCCCTTTTTAAAACTGTCCGAACTGTTGAATAAGATACCAAATAACACCAAGCCTAAAAACATCGTAAACCCTGCAACGATGCGACCAGCAACCGTCACCGGATAAATATCGCCATACCCTGTACTGGTGAGCGTCACAATACACCACCACATTGCAGTTGGAATAGACGTAAAGAATTGTTTATCTGCGGGAACGGGCGAGCCTGAAATCGGGTCGCGTGGCACATATTGCTCAGGGGTTTGACCAGGTTGCGCTAGAGCATCAAGGGCTTTTTGACCCATTTCAATATTTTCAGCCGAATATAAACTGCCTTCCACAAAATACATCGCCGTACTGGAAATCATCATGACTGAAAAGAAAATGATGAGATAAATTTTAAGATTACTAACAATAGGGTTTCCAGTGGATTGCTTCTCAACCGCCCCCCGCACAAGTTTAAGTACCCGCAAGACTCGTGCAACGCGAAGTAGACGTAGCACTTTTGTGCCTTGCAAGGCAGTCAAATTGAGTAGCATGAGATACGAAGGGAGAATTGAAATTAAATCGATAATACCCCAAAGACTAAAGGCGTATTTCAACTTTTCTTCTGAATAAAGTAAGTTAGCAATGTAATCAATGGTAAATACCACCACCGATATCCATTCAACCGTTTGCAAAATATCACCATATTTCACATTAAATTCAGGTACGGTTTCCAGTGCAAGGCCTACACAAGAAGCCAAAATAAAAATAGTGACTACTCTTTGCCAAGCTTGGTATTTATGGTGCATTGGATCCGTGAACATCTGACCTATTGTTTTCATTTTTTTTCCTTTCAGGTGCAATAAGTTTTTAAAAAACGACTGTCGGTGTTTGAAACGCCTTTCGCGCTCTTTTTCGATATTGCATTCTAATACGTCAGATTAAATTTTTAAAATTTAATCTCTATTCAGGAAAATAAGGATAGTGGTAGAGTAAACGGTGGATAAGCGAGGCGTTGATTGAGTAAAATCAAAAAAAGCGTTGCAAGACAATCACTCATCTACAGCGGGATTATATGATAGATTAGCAGTTTGCTTGATTATGTAGCCTTGGCATTACGTCCACTTCGAAAGCCTGTTTTTTTCAAAATTTTAGTGCTGTAAAGCACCTCATGTCCACGGTTATAATCACCAAGTACCTGCGCAATTTGCTCAATTTGCGTATTAACTTCGTCTTGTGTTCTTCCATGAACCATAGCAAATAAATTGTAATGCCAATTTGGAAGATGACGCGGACGATGGTAACAATGACTCACAAAAGGCAACTTTCCAACTTGTTGACCTAATGCGTCAATTTGCGCATCAGGCACATTCCAAACGCTCATACCATTAAATACATAGCCCAAACGATAATGATTTGGCACAGCGCCTATTCGCCGAATAACGCCACTATTTTGCATTTCACGCAGTCGCGCCATGATAATGTCAACAGGTAAATTCAATTGCTCAGACAACTGCTGATAAGGCTCTGCGACGAGCGGCAATCCCGCTTGCGTGGCTCGCATAATCAATAAATCAATATCGTTAAAATCCATGCGTTACGCCTCCAATTTTAAACCCACAAAATATTCGTTGAGCTTGGGCATATTAAAAACGCGCAAGCCGGTTTGCGATTCTATCTCGATTAGGGTTTGCTCAAGCTCTTGTTGCGTTTCAGTAGCCAGAACAAACCACATATTCAGCTGGTGATTTCGCGCGTAATTATGTGCCACTTGGGGAAAAGCATTGACCATTTCAGTCACTTGCTCAAACTGTTCTTGAGGGACTTCTATAGCGGCCAGCGTTAAGGCTCCGCCCATACGTTCTGCATGATAAAGTGGACCAAAACGTGAAATCACACCGTCATCAAGTAAGGCTTGAAGACGTGTCAAAACAGCATTTTCGCTTAAACCTAATTGGTTGGCAACTTGCTGATAAGGGGATTCGCAAATGGGAAACCCCTCTTGCAATAAATTGATGAGTTGCGCATCAATTGAATCATAAGTCGGTTCAAATATGTTTTTAGCCATTTTTATGTTTAGTTAATCGAGCTAATTTTTTTTCCGCTTTTTCAGCGCGAATAATGTCGAGTTCAGCGAGTTCGGTGACCATCATCGCAGGTGTTTCAAATGTGATTTTTCCAATCGTCGCATTGCGCAGTTCAAGTAATAATATTTTAGCCACTTTATCAATCTCCACCTGTCCACCGCTTCGCAGACAACCGCGTTTTTTGCCAATTAACAGCAGTAATTCTGATTCACTTGCTGGCAGTGCATCGAGTTGAAAACGGCTTTTGACTAGGTCGGGATAATATTCCAATAAATACTGCCCCACAAACGACGCGACATCGTCATGGCTAATGGCGGTATCTTTAATCGCTCCCGTGGCAGCCAAGCGATAACCGCTGTTTTTGTTTTCAATATTGGCCCACAAAATACCAGGCGTATCAAATAGCACAAGGCCATTGCCCAGATCAATGCGCTGTTGATGCTTGGTGACAGCGGGTTCATTACCGGTTTTGGCAATAGTCCGCCCCGCAAGAATGTTAATAATGGTTGATTTACCTACATTGGGAATGCCGGTAATTAATGCGTGCAGGGGTTTTGAGCGATTTTCGGTGCGTGGCACGAGCTTGTGGCAAAGCGCGTGCAGTTGTCGAATTTTCTCTACTTGCGTCATCGCGACTGCAAGCGTTTTGACGTTTTGCTCACGCTCTAAATAATCTTGCCACTCTTGCGTTAAGCTGTCATCAGCAAGATCACATTTACTGAGCACTTTAATACACGGTTTATCCCCTCGCAATTTAGCTAGTGCGGGATTTTGACTACTAAAAGGAATCCGCGCATCGAGAATTTCAATCATTAAATCCATTTCCTGCAAAGCAGCCTTAATTTCTTTGCTCGCTTTATGCATGTGCCCGGGAAACCATTGAATAAGCATTTTTTAACCTGTTGTTAATCTATTATAAATTTGAAAAGTGAGAAATGATGGGAGCAAAACAGTTTTCGGGAAGAATGCGCTTTGGGACAGCCGAATCAAGAGCGCATATTAGTGCGCCTTGATTCAATGTAATGCAATGACGGGCATGATTTAATTTTTTCTAAACTGCTATTTTCGCAGTCAACCCTCCTCATGCAGTCTTATCTTTTGAGGATTTTTTGCATCAATGCAGATTGACGTTTAGGTGCTACATTTTCTGCTGTCGTTGACACTTGCGGTTGGGGTTCCACTTGAAGAGGTTGCGGTGCGACGGGTGCTGCTTGCACTTGCACAGGCACAGGAATTTCGACTGGCGCAGGTTGCGGTGCGACAGGTGCCGCTTGAACTTGCACAGGCGTAGGAATTTCCACTGGCGCGGGTTGCGGTTGCGGTGCGACAGGTGTCGCTTGCACTTGCACTGGCGCAGGAATTTCCACTGGCGCGGGTTGCGGTTGCGGTGCCACAGGTGTCGCTTGAACTTGCACAGGCGCAGGTTGCGCCGTAACTTGAGGTGCAACTGGGACAGTTTGAACATAAATAGGTTCAGGCGCTAAAACAGGTGGCGTTTGCACTTGAATAGGCTCTGGAATAAACACCGGCGCGGGTTGTGGAATAACTTGAGGCGCAATAGGAGCCACTGGCGCAGCAACAGGCTGAACGGGTGCTTGAACTATGGGTCTTGCGGGCGTGTTGTAAACATTAAAATTATCATTTAAGGATTGCACCAAATCTTTTGCTTTATCCAGTAAATTGGTCAGTTGCGCTTTCGTTTTTTTATTCCAACCCATAGGATCACGAATGGGCAACATCATGCGCGAAAACGTCAAATTTCTTTCGAATAATGCCGCTAAATCTTCCGTTAAATGCAATTGCTTTTGGCGACGATTGAGTCCACTAATAATAAATTTTGCTTGAATTTTACTAAAAAACACATGCGTTGGCACCATAATGGCTGTCACTGACAGTAAAATGGCAGGCCCTACAATGGGGTCAATTAAGAATTCAAGTAAGCCCATACCAATTTCAAGAAAGACGCCCGCTGTGGCAATAGATCCTAAAACAATTAAACTTGAAAATGTTGAACGCTCTTTCCAAATAAAAATGGCTTTCTTGATTTCATAAATCACCACATTTTCGACATCCAGAATGCTTTTTTCAAGCGAATGCAAAACACGATATGTACGCTGATGCGCGGCGTTCGCAAGTTGCTCTGCGAGTTGAAGATATTCAGCGCTGGAGGGATTATTGAGTTGCGAGGTACCAATAAATTGCCCAACCGATAAACCCAAATTGGCTAATCGTGTTTGCGTGCTTAAAACAGATGCGGTGGCATCGTCAAAGAGATACACAATTTTTTTATTTTCTTGTTGCGCAATTAACGTGGCAATGAATTGATTCACCAAATGTGACGTTGAATTAAACACATCACAGAAAACGAGAATCACATCCGATTGCTCAATACTGTAGCGAGTTAATAATTCGGTCACTTCCGCATTACTGCTGTGCATGAAACTGGGTATATCAATGAGTAATTTACCTTCCAATGCACTGCTATTTAACGTTTTGAGTTCTAGATGAGTATTGATGCGCTCACCTTCCCCTTTTTGTAATTGATCTATTTTTTGGCTAATACGGTAAAACGGGTAACGGTAATCAACATCCAGCGCGGTGGCAGGAAGAATAGTTTGACTAGCTTGAGCACCTTGCGCGAACACCGTTATTTTATGTGTTATGGGGAGTTGCACACCCAAAAATTGCTCTATAAAATGTTTTTTGACATCCGAGTTGCCTCCGATAATGCTCACAATCGGCCACCACGACGAATGAATTGCCGTGGTGTCTTCGTTTTTAAGTAAATCTAAATCGTATTCAAATTGATCGAGTTCATGAAACACTTTTGCTGCATTTTGTAGTACGAAATTATCAGCGGCAAAAAGGCTTTGAAGTTGGATTAAATGTTTGCTAGCAGTTTTTTCAGTCATTGAACAGCGTCCCTAACAAAGTCAAAAATGGAACGCAAAGAATACCTATAATAACCTCATAATGCAAAGACAACAACGCGATGAATTAGCGACCAATACCGTAATAGGTGATGCCTGCTTGCGTCACGTCGTCGGGTTCATAGAGCGCACGCCCGTCAAATAAAACCTTCGCCTTAAGTTGGTTATTTAGCATATTAAAATCTGGACTCCGAAATTCTTTCCATTCCGTGAGGATAACAAGCGCATCAACATCCGCAAGTGTGGCGGACATACTGTTCATAATCGTCACATTTTTCGACGTTGCAAAAATACCTCGCGCCACCTCCCCCGCTGCCGGATCATACGCTAACACGCGGCACCCCTCTTGTGTTAGCGCATCAATTAATACGCGACTTGAAGCTTCACGCATATCGTCCGTATTGGCTTTAAATGCAAGCCCCCAAATAGCAAACGTTTGCGCTTTAAGTGACTCACCAAAATGCCCGCGAATTTTCTGCATTAACACCGTTTTTTGGAATTCATTGGCTTTTTCAACGGCTTTAACCACTTCAAGCGCAACCTGATGTTCGTTTGCCGTGCGTAGCAGTGCCTTGACATCTTTGGGGAAACAACTTCCGCCATAGCCTACGCCTGCGTACAGAAAATGTGAGCCAATACGCGAATCACTCCCGATGCCGCGTCGAACTTCTTCGATATCCGCACCGATTTTTTCCGCTAAATTCGCCAATTCGTTCATAAAACTAATACGCGTCGCCAGCATAGCATTCGCAGCGTATTTAGTAAGTTCTGCAGAACGAATGCTCATGACAACCATTTTGTCGTGATCGCGTGAAAAAGGCGCATAAAGACGTTGCATTATGGCGGTTGCGTGAGCACTGTCGCTACCGATAATGACACGATCGGGTTTCATAAAGTCATCAATTGCCGCGCCTTCTTTCAAAAACTCAGGATTGGAAACAACGTGGAATTCAATCGACTCACCCCGCGCGTCCAACGATGCTTGAATGGTTGCGTGGACTTTGTGCGCGGTTCCTACGGGCACGGTAGATTTATCCACAATAATCAGTGGCGCAGTCATCACCCGCCCAATTTCACTTGCGGCGGCTAAAACGTGTGATAAATCCGCTGACCCATCTTCGTCTGGTGGCGTTCCGACAGCAATGAAAACAATATTGGCTTCACGCAGGGCTTCTTCATAGGATGTTGTAAACGCAATGCGGTGATCTCGCAAAGCCCGCGCCACAATTTTATCGAGTCCCGGCTCATGAATGGGAATTTCACCTTGATGCAAAAGAGCCACTTTTTGCGCATCGCAGTCGACGCAAATTACTCTATTGCCCATATCAGCAAAACACGCTCCAGACACTAAACCCACATAACCAGTACCAATAACCGCAATACGCATGGTGCTCCTTAAAATTAGCAAAAAATTAAATTGACAAGCTTTTGTGAAAAATCATTGTTTTCCCGTAAAACCCTGTTTAATGTTGTGCATTATAATCTATTTTAAAGTGAGTGCGATTCATGACAACTTTTTCACTTCAATGCCCAATCCCTTTGCATTACGAACAAATCGTTCTGGCTCACGGCGGTGGTGGGCGATTAATGCAGCAGTTACTCGACAGCACAGTGCAACCTATTTTTAATAATGCCCTACTCAATCAAAAGCATGACGCGGCAGTATTTCCCTTTGGCGATCAAAAATTAGCCTTTACCACAGATTCCTATGTCGTCAATCCCCTGTTCTTCAATGGGGGGGATATTGGAAAATTAGCGGTATGCGGGACGCTTAATGATTTAGCGATGAGTGGTGCGAAGCCACTGTATTTGAGTTGCGGTTTAATTTTAGAAGAAGGTTTTGCCATTGCGGATTTAAAACGCGTATTGCAATCAATGCAAGATACGGCAAAGGCAGCGGGCGTGTTAATTGTCACGGGCGATACCAAAGTGGTGGATCGGGGGCGTGGGGATAAAATCTATATCAATACAGCTGGCATTGGGTGTGTTGCCAAGACGGTTACAATTGCCCCACATCGAATTGCGGTGGGCGATAGCATTCTTTTGAGCAGTGATATTGCAAGGCATGGCATGGCTATTATGCTGGCGCGGGAAGGACTCGAGTTTGAAAGTCACATTGAAAGCGACTGCGCGGATGTGTCGGGACTGGTGCAATCGTTAATGGCATCGGGAATTGATCTTCACTGTTTGCGTGATTTAACCCGTGGAGGACTGGCGAGCGGATTACTCGAGCTGGCAAGTGTTGCAAAACAGGAATTTAGCATTATAGAAACGGCTATTCCTATTCATGAAAACGTCAGTAGTGCCTGCGAAATTTTGGGATTTGATCCACTTTATGTAGCAAATGAAGGGTGTTTTGTTTTATTTGTATCTGAAAACGACACTGATCAAACGCTAACCCAGTTGCGCGAACATCCTCTTGGGCGACAAGCACAAAAAATAGGCTGTGTCAGCGACATCGCAAACAATGGCGCGGTGATTTTGCAAACTGCGATGGGGGTAAATCGACAATTAACACTGCTCAGCGGGGAGCAATTGCCGCGTATTTGCTAAATTTTATGGCATCGCGTTTAACTTTTTTCAATAAATTTCAACGTGCGCTCAGGTAGCACTTCTTTATTTTTGCCTTCTAAATACAGTCGTGCATCTTCGTGTACCGTTGACATAAAACGAATCAATTGAATTTCACGACGCATTTTTTCTTCAAATTCGGTAGTTTCCCACATTTCATTGAGCAAATATTTCGCATGATGATGAATGGTGAAGGCAACTGCTTCGGGCAGATGGGTGTAACTGCTTTGAATAGAATCTTTTAGCTGATCGAGTGACTCAAGATATTGCTTATAATCTTTGACATCTTGTTTACATTTAGTTTTAAACATGAGTAGATCCGCACTGTGCTGCGTTTGCAAAATGGTGAGTTCATGTTTGAGTTGACGACTGCGTTTTTTAAGCTCTGCAACTAAGTCGCGCTCAGCGAGCACCCGCGATTGTTTCAATGCGGCTTGATGTGCTTGATTTTCGTTATTCCATTTCAAGTTTTCAGATTTAAGCGATTGCAACGTGTCAACCATGCCAAGTAGCCAATTTTTCAACATAATTATTTGCCAGTAAGAGTTGCGATTTGATGGTGCAATTCTAGCAGAGCTTTTGCGTTTTGTTGCATACGATAAAGACGATTTTTACGCTTCAATTGCCGAAAAACCGCTTTAGGAAGTAACTGTTTCGAGCGCTGCAAGTCTAATTCAATGGCTGCGCCTAACGCTGCAATATGCGCATCATTATCTTTTTCAAGCGCTTTTTTGCGCAGCCGCTCTTTGAAATACGTTACTTGTAGACGTTGAAAATAAAACAAACGGTGCGCATTGACGTGTTGATTTGCCATAAAAACCACCCGTCGATGTTCGCGCTGCGTTTGCGAGAAGTAATTTTTTATTGCCTGAAAAAGATGGTCAATCACGCCCAAAATAGCCGTCATCACCAAAAAGAAAAACGCACCAAATAACAAAAAGACGGCGAATTTTATCGCAAAGGCGGCAATAATAAAAAAGGCGAATACGAGCAGCAGTTTTGCCAGTAAAAATACCGCAAGACAACTCGCAAATAATCTCAGTGCAACGCGAATCAACATAGCGATGGTTAATTAGTAATGAGGGGGGATTTCATAGGTTTGCTGCGCGTCATCGGACGTTTTTATCGCCAAACTATTCACCCGCTCAGACATCGATTGATAGGCTTGTTCGAGTCGATCAATCTGTCGCTGTTGCGTGGCGATGATGGTATTTAATGTTTGCAGTAAATCCTCTTGGTAGGACATTTTAATTTCTAATTCAATCAAGTGGTCTTCAGTCATTTTTTTTCATTTCATATTGAGTTTTAGACGCCTTTAATATTAATTGCGTCACTATGGCATAAGGTATGTTGGTTATAATAAGAGTTAAATGGTTTTTTACCAACTTGCCGCTGGCTTTAGCGCACATCTAATCTGGGAATTGTTACTATTATGGCTCGCTCGTCGTTTTATGTTATTGGAATTTTTTGGCTGATTTTTTTAGTGAATAGCACGCCCGTTTATTGTGCTAATACTTCTGTTGTGACGTCCTCTATTGACAGCACATCTATTACACCCGAAATTTTGCAAAAAAAAATTGATTCACTCAACGCGCGTCAGGGGCTTGATGAAACAACCAAAAACGCGGTGCTCAAGCTCTATCAAAGCACGCAAGATAATCTCAATAGCAGTGCGCAATTTCATGCCAATATCATTGCTTATACAGCCAGTATTCATCAAGCACCAAGTCAAACCAAAGCCCTACAAAAAGACATTGAGCAGCAAGGGGTCAAACTCAGTAAACCCAAAAACGAAGATTTTCGCCACATTCCCGTCGAAGAATTAGAGCAGCGTTTAATTATTGAAAAGGGCAAAATCGGTCAATTTGACGAGCAAATTAATAAAATAGAAACCGATTTCGCGCTACAGAATAATCGCCCAATGCACATTCGCGAGGAAACAGTGGTCGCACAACAAGCCATTGAAGCGACGCTTAAAAAATTGCAATTACCCCCACCGACCACTGAATCTAAAATTGAAACGGATGCGCGGCAAATTTACTATAAAACGCTCATTGATATGCGCAACGTGGAGTTGAAGTTGCTCGAGGTTGAAGCCATTAGTCAGCCTGCACGTCTTGAACTTTTAAAAAGTAGTTTACAGCTACTCGATATTCAAAAAAGTGTCTTAAGTCCCGTGGTTGCGACCATTGAGAGTTTAGTCTTTGAATTGCGTCAACAAGAAGCGCAGAAAATGGAAGATGCGCTAAGTCAAGCGGAAAACGAATTAAGCACAAAACATCCCGTTATCCAACATTGCACCCGCGAAAATATTCAATATAGTCGTGATTTGCAGGCAATTACCGTAAAAATTGAACAAGTTAGTGAACAGAAAGCACAAATTGAATCACAAAATAGCGATATTGAAACCGAATTCAAAAGTGCCGATAAAAAAATCCGTTTAGCAGGCTTAAGTCCGGCGCTAGGTAAAATTTTGCGTGAGCAACGCCACAGTTTACTCACGCAAAATGATATGGCGCAAGCATCGCAAACCTTGCAAAATGAAACCGCACAAACCAGTTTGGCGCAATTTAAAATTGAAGATCAACAAAAAAAGCTGCTTACGTTAGATGACACGCTCAAACAAATGATGAGCGAGCAAGTAGATAGCACGTTGCCTGTTGAAGAGCGCATGATGATTCAAGCACAACTTCGCGTATTGCTTAATAATCAAAAAGAACTTCTCAATAAACTGGCGCTGGCGGATGCAACTTATTTACATTCGCTTGGGGATTTGGACTTTGCGCGTCAACAAATGCTCACGCAAGCGACAAAATTTGCAGCGTATCTGGATGAAAGACTACTTTGGGTACCCAGCTCAGAGCCCATTAACAAAGATACATCCACTGAACTGTATCATTCACTGCAATGGTTACTTTCGCCAAGTAACGCGCTGTCGCTAATAGGTGAAATGATGACCTTAT
Organism: Pseudomonadota bacterium; assembly: GCA_039805765.1. Lineage (GTDB taxonomy): Bacteria > Pseudomonadota > Gammaproteobacteria > Methylococcales > Methylomonadaceae > UBA10906. The sequence continues at coordinate 28,460 of JBDLTP010000016.1, read as the reverse complement.
TTTGGCTTGAAGGCTTACATGTGAGTGGTGGCGCTGCGCTATTGCTAATTTTATTTTGGCTAAAACAGTGGACACAAGAAAATCAACCTACGCTAAGTGATGCCCGCTTAAGACAAACGGATCATTTTTACTTCACACTCAATACGATTCTCTCGCGTATCTTATGCACGTTACCTGTGCCAATGAGTCTATTTTTGATTGGTGGGTTACTCACGCACAGTGCACAAGAATTTACATTGGCGATGGGGGCGGGCCTTAAAAAAGCGGCCATTTCGTGGTTTATTCTGCAATTTTGTTACCGTATTTTTGCATTGGATGGACTGGCGCGAAAACATTTTCAATGGCAAAAAAACACCGTGATTTTGCTGCAAACTCAATTTTACTGGTTACGTTTTGTGATTGTACCCGCCATGTTTTTGGTTTATGCCACCAGCGCAACAAAGGTGTCTGCTTATAGTGATTCCCTTGGACGTCTTTCACTTATTGTCATTCTTTTCGCAATGGCTTTTTTCTTTGCAAAATGCCTTCATCCAACGCAAGGTTTATGGCAAAGTTGGCTACGAAATTACGCCTCACATTGGCTCGTGCGTCTGCGTCATGTCTGTTATGTCGTTGTTATTTTAGTCCCTTTAATTATTATGGGTTTTGCGGTTGCCGGGTATTATCTCAGTGCACTTGAATTGCAAGAAAAAGTCATTGCCACACTGCGTCTTTTGATGTTTGCTGTCATGCTACATCAAATTTTGTTTCGTTGGCTAACGCTTGTCAATCGCCAATTAACGCGCAGTAACGCACGTCAAGAACACGATATTCAATCGCATCCTCAACCCCATTTGCCCGCAGGAAGTGAATTGCCAATTCTCCCCCAAACACCCTTACTTGATATTCCCAAAATTAATATGCAAACACGCCAGTTATTGCACGTTATTTTGACGTTAGTCATTGGGGTTGGTATTTGGATGATTTGGAAAAATATTTTGCCTGCATTTTCGTTTTTAGATCAGATTGTACTTTGGGAGCATAAAGTCATTGTGGATAATCAGGAAAGTTATGAACCTATAACGCTCACTAATTTACTCCTGGCTGGACTGTATCTTTTTCTTGCGACAATTTCGGTACACAATTTTTCAAGTGTATTGGAATTACTGGTATTTCGTCATTGGAGTGTGGAAGCGGGTAGTCGCTACGCGGTGAATCAATTAGCGCACTATTTTCTCACTACCTTGGCATTTATTTTAATTGCAAATGAACTCGGCGGCAGTTGGTCGCAAGTGCAGTGGCTTGTGGCGGCATTGGGTGTGGGACTTGGGTTTGGTTTACAAGAGATTTTTGCCAATTTGGTATCGGGTATCATTTTACTGTTTGAGCGGCCTATCCGCGTAGGCGATATTGTGACTATTGGGGATATCACCGGCAAAGTCGCTCGAATTCAAATGCGTGCCACCACTTTAATTGATGGTGATCAACGCGAACTCATTGTGCCTAATAAAACATTTATTACTAGCCAGCTTGTCAATTGGACGTTGAGTGATTCTACGACACGTATTGTGATTCCCATTGGCATTGCTTTTGGAACCAATGTTGACGAAGCGCATGATCTCATTCTTGATATGGTGAAGTCGATGCCACTTGTGCTGAGTGAGCCTGAACCGTGTGTCTTATTCGTGGGATTTGGCGACAGTACGTTGAATTTCTCTATTCGCGTGTTTGTGAGCGATCCTATTCAGCGCTGGCCGGTGATTCATGATTTAAACATCGCCTTGGAGCGTGTTTTGCGTGAACATCATATTGAAATCCCCTTTCCTCAACGTGAAGTGAGAGTGCGCTCTTAACGTTTAAGTGCCTGACAAAATGACTTAAAAAAAGCCGTATTACCCAAAAAGTAATACAGCTTTTAAATTAAGAGGGGTCTGCGATGTATTAAAAGCATAATTTATGCCAACTTTATCCGTCAATTTTTAGACGATTAACCTCAATACAATCGCCGCTTAATCTCCCTTATTTTGCATAAACTCTATATAATATTAAGCTATCTCACCGTGCAAACGCTGGGGTTTTGTTTATTTATTAAAAAGGAAAACCAAAATGACAACAGTCACTATTGATGACAAAGAATACGATTTAGACAAGCTTTCAGAGGAAGCAAAAAACCAACTCGTGAGCTTACAATTTGTTGATCAAGAGCTACAAAAATTGAACGCTCAAGCCGCTGTATTGCAAACAGCAAGATTGGCATACGCGAATGCGCTAAAAGAAGCATTACCGCCAATTCAGAATGATTTGTTAACGCATTAAGAAAAAAGCCCCTATTTTGGGGCTTTTTTTTAATACCGACCATTCTATCGGTCACATAAAAAAAGCCGTTTCGCGCATTTTTTGCATCAAAACGGCTGATTTATAGCCAATAAGGCAATAAAGTGTAAATTTAAAGTGTGAAATCTGCAGGTAATAGTGTATTGACACCGCTTAATGTAATAGCAAATTCAGGGGCGCTATCAGCATCGGTGCTCCCATAGAGAACATGCGTTTTAGCATCAAAATAAAGTTGACCTGTGGCATCGACTGAAAAAGCATTTACTAATTTAAACCCTTGATCACCAACTAAATTTGAATCGCTATCAATAGCTGATAAATCAATTTTATCCCCTTGTGCGCGTTTGAAATCAGTAATGGTATCCATACTCCAGAATGTCGATTCATTAGCTAAGACGAACTTAAATGTATCCGTACCTGCACCACCAGTGAGTTTATCTTTACCAATCCCCCCCATTAACACGTCATTACCCACGCCACCGTTTAACACATCATTACCCGAAGCCCCATCTAACGTGTCGTTACCTGCCAAGCCTGATAAACGGTCATTGCTTGCCGTGCCTGTAAGGATATCATTGCCCGCTGTTGAACCTTTAGTTGATACGATATTCATCGAGATTGGCAAATCAGTGGTATTTAAAGACTGACTACGCAACCACGAATCTGGAATGCCATCTATAGCGTGATCACCATAATGAATTACATTCATAATCTCACCCGTGAGTAACGTATTTTCATCTATGGGTAAGTTCAGCATGCCACTGATAGGATCATCAATATACGAACCGGTAACGGGGTCTATCGTCCAACTCGGATCCACCCATCCTAATCCAAAGGGTGTTGTGAATCCTGCGGGGTCAATGGCAATCTTTGGTACATTTGTGAATCCTGCGGGATCAACCATAATCATCGGTTCATTTGGTAATCCCTCTATTTCAAGGTGTAAAAGATCATTCTTATTGAAATTAGGATGACTAATTAAACCGGTAACGGGGTCTATCGTCCAATTCGGATCCACCCATTCTAATGCAACGGGTGCTGTGAATCCTTCGGAATCAAGGTTAATCATCGGTTCATAGATGAGATAATCAATATATGAACCGGTAACGGGGTCTATCGTCCAATTCGGATCCACCCATTCTAATTCAACGGGTGTTGTGAATCCTTCGGGATCAAGGATAATCATCGGTTCATCTGGTGAATTAGGAACCATACCAACATTTTCTTGTGTCTCGATTTGCTCTGTTGTTATAAAAGCAGGTTTTAACCAACCAGTTGGAATCCCTCCTAATGCGTGATCAACATTTTCTTGTACATCGATTTGCGCTATTGCGTCACTGCCCGCAATATCTACTGGTTTAAAAGGTAAGTTAAGCAAGTTAAGTAAATCGGCTAGATTAGCGGCTTCTTTAGTATGACTTTTTTCGTTGTATAAAATATCATTTTTCATGATAAGATCCTTCCGCTTTTAGTTAAATTGAGTAAATAAAATAGGTTCTTATTATTTGTTCGAGGAAAGCGAGGAAATTAAGAACCTATTTTAAATTTTACAAGCTATTTTTTTGGGGGCGGAAAGTTTAATTGAAATTTGTGACGTAGTTCTCAAATTTTCTGATCAAAAGCCAAAATAACCCCTTTTCGTTGGCATTTTGGGCTTATTAAAAAGCAATCAACACCTTCAAATCAGTCAAAGAATGAGAGTCTCACCACGTAATTAGTCATTATTTTATTGCTGACAATGCGCGCAGAAGAAAGTACTTCGATTGGATAAACGAATTTCTTGTATTGGTTTTGTGCAATGGGTACATGGTTTTTTACCACGCCCGTAGACATGCAATTCTTGCTGAAAATACCCTGATAAGCCTTGCGCATTTACAAAATCGCGAAGTGTCGTACCGCCCTGCTCTATTGCCTTTACTAAAACAGTCTGGATACAACTCACGATTTTTTCACACGCCTGTAAGGATAACTCACCGGCATGACGCATAGGTAAAATGCCCGCCATAAACAACGCTTCGCTGGCATAAATATTCCCCACCCCCACGACAATGTGACTATTCATTAAGAATGTTTTAACGGGAACGCGCCGTTTTTGCGCAAGTTGAAATAAATACTCGCCTGTAAAGGCATGAGAAAGCGGTTCGACCCCCAAACTGGCAAGCAACCCATGTGACATGACATCACCCACTGCCCAAATTAAGGCGCCAAAACGACGTTGGTCATTAAATCGCAAGATGGTATTAGCATCAAAAACGATATCAACATGATCATGTTTTTTAACAGGAGCCGCTTCATCCACAATACGCAAATTCCCCGACATACCCAAATGCGCAATAAGAGTGCCTGTTGGCGTTTTAATCAATAAATATTTCGCGCGACGCGTCACCGATTCAATGCACTCACCCATTAGATTGGCTTCAAAATCCAATGCAATAGGCCAGCGCAGTTGTCGATGCCGAACCACAACATGCTCGATTTTTTTACCCAAAATATGCGGCGAAATACCACGTCCTGTGGTTTCCACTTCAGGTAATTCAGGCATCCGACTTATTCACCATGACTCGCAGCTTGACCTTCATCACCCGTATGCTCAGGTGCGTTTGATTCATGATGCGCCCCCGCTTCATGTCCACCATGCCCTCCATGACTACCAAAGAAAAAATGCCCCAAACCAAAAATATCCACCGTTAAAATGACCACCATCAACACCTGCGTCATCGTATTGATTTTTTCTAATAACGTTTTTTTGGTTTCATAACGTGCATACACAGAAGGTAATAAATGCTGTGTGAATTCGTATTTAAAAAACTGCTTAGGTATTGATGTAATCGTAATGGTGAGTGGAATGAAAAAAATTGTCGTCACTAATAAATAAGGTTCTAAGAATTCAACTAGCTCAAAAAGTAGCTCAAAAAAAAGCTCAAAAAAATGTAACATGGTAAGTCTCAATAGCAGATAACGAAAAATGAATTCTATACAACAAAACGCGCCACTAAATGGCGCGTCGATTTACCTCAATAGCAAAGCTAATACGACTTAAAAAAAATACGATTAACTTATTTTACAATATCGAAAAAATCGTCTTCTTTCGCATCTGAACCATCGTGAACTAAATAGTCACGTTGTTGATAAAACGAATTTTTTACAAAATTATACCGATTTTCGGTCGCCTCATTAAGTACTTTTTCAGCCCCTAAATGATCTGCTCGCGTATCAATGCCTTTGATTGCCGAACTACCACCGCTAATAGCCGTTGCCGTTGCCCCCGAACTCAACCCCATCACACCAAAACCAATGTAGTTAACTGGATTCATCGCGGTGTCGCCCAAACGACCTAAAATACCGCGTGGTGAGCTTGGGCCAAGAAATGGAATGACAACATAAGGCTCATTAGATACCCCCCAAAACCCTAAAGTTTGATCAAAATCTTCTTTATGTTTAGGCAATCCAACCATATCAGCCACATCAATAAAACCCCCTAAACCAGCTACGGTATTGACTAGAAAACGAGACGTATCTTGACCGCTTTGGACAAATTTCAACTGTAGTAAATCGTTAATACTCACGCCAATGTCGCTGATATTATCAAACAAATTACTCACGCCTTCATTAGCAAATGCGGGCATTGCCCAGCGATAGGCTGACGCAACATACTGCATAACGTATTTATCTGCTTTTTCATTGAACGATTGAACGTCACGATTCCAATTTTCAATAGGATCGCGTGCATCTTTTACTGGGGAACCTGTACACGCAGTCAAAGCCCCGAGTAAACTCACCGCAAAAAACCGAGTAAATGGTTTTTTCATCGTAATCATAAATTCTCCAATAGTATTATTATTTTTTTCTCATCGTTTTTTCGCGTAACATAGCACAGATAGCAACTTGCATCGAGTAGCAGGATTTTTTTATTCATCATAACGAGATATAACCTTACATGGAAACGTCATTTATTCCTTTAGAAAAACGCTTTCGCGGATACCTTCCTGTTGTGATTGATATTGAAACCGCTGGTTTTAATCCTAAAAAAAATGCACTACTTGAAATTGCCGCTGTTATTGTTGAACTCAATACCGAGCATAATCTCGCGATTACGGAGCGTTATAGCACGCATGTAATGCCTTTTAAAAATGCCGAATTAGACGCTGCAGCACTCAAATTTAACGGCATCGATCCGTTTCACCCTTTTCGCATGGCTATTGAAGAAAAAGCCGCCTTAGAGCTTATTTTCAATCCGGTTAAAGAAGCCATGAAACGAAACAAATGCACTAAAGCGATTTTAGTAGGACATAATCCTGCTTTTGATATTAGCTTTCTCAATGCCGCTATTCATCGCACCCAAATCAAGCGCAGCCCTTTTCATCCATTTAGTACCTTTGACACCGCAACACTCGGCGGCCTTGCTTATCGACAAACAGTCCTTGCAAAAGTAGCCCACGCCGCAGGCTTGCATTGGGAAAGTGACAAGGCGCACTCTGCTTTATATGATGCTGAAAAAACCGCTGAATTATTTTGCATGATTTTCAATCGTTGGAAACATCTCGAAACCCTTGAGGATCAACCAACGCCCCCATCTATCGAACTTTAATTTTTATTACGGAGGATTTATGACCGTCAAAAAAGTCCCTTTAAACAAAGATAAACTCAATCAAATCGTCACCGACGCTCGAAAAAACCAAACAGAGCGCGAACAGTCCTATCGGGGTCAAGCGCTCAAAATGTATCCGTGGATTTGCGGACGTTGCGCTCGAGAATTTACACCCGCTAATCTTCAAGAACTCACTGTTCACCATCGCAATCATAATCATGATGATAATCCCGCCGATGGCAGCAATTGGGAACTCCTCTGCCTATATTGCCACGATAACGAACATCAGCGTTATGAAGAAACGCGCTTTGGCTCAAGCGATAATGGATCACCTAGCGCTCCCATAGGCTCACATAATCCCTTTGCGAATTTAAAAAACCTACTTGACGCTAAAAAATAAATCTCACGCTTTCTCGTCAGTCTCTTCGATTGCGGCAATACAACAGCGATTGCGCCCTTGACTTTTTGCCTCATGCAACGCTGTTTGCGCACGCTCAAATACACTTTCAGGCGTGTCATTTTCATTGACTTGTGTCACGCCACAGGAAATGGTTAATGACACGGCTTTGCGATTAACATTAAAGCAGGCTTTTGCAACCAAATCTCGCAACTGCTCCATCGTATTGAGTCCGACATGCTCATCGGTATTTGGAAACAGCATAACAAACTCTTTGCCACCAAAACGCGCGATAAAATCGGGACTTTCAATATGATCGGTCAATAATTTCGCCATTAACGCAATGGCTTTATCACCCGCTTCATGGCCTAACGTCGTATTGACTGCTTTGATATTATCAATTGAAAATAATGCCATACTCAGTGGCGTGTCGTAGCGCGTATAGCGACAAAACTCATCTTTTAAACGCTGATGAAATGCCACGCGATTTGCGATACCTGTTAACGTATCATTTAGCGACTGTGCATGAATAACTTTTAATTCTTTTTTGAGTTGCTCAGCTTCCACTTCAAATTCAATCAATTGATTGACTAATTCAGCTAATTCATCTTTAAACTTTAAAAAATGCTCGCGCTCTTGGGTGTTATTAACTTTAATTTTATCCGTTACGCTTTTAAAACACACATTTACATTTTCTTTAAGGTCATCAACCTCATCCGCGTTAATAGCCTGCACTTGCAATTCACGAATTTGAGCAAAAACAGATTTATCCAGTGTATTTCGCTCTTTCACCCATTCCATCAGCAACGTTTCAGCCTGCGTTACACTCAGATTAAAATGCGATACTTGCGCAATCGTTTGCAATAAAAACGTGTCGATATCTTGTTGTTCTGTGTCGGTGAACGCTTTAATTTTGAGTAATAATTGTACTAACGCATCGAGAATTTCTTCAAACGACATCAGTGATTGTTGTGGCAATAATAAGGCTTCTTTAATGGTCGTAAATTGGGCATCAAACGTCAGAGGAATAGGCAATATCGCTAAATATTTTAACCATTGCTCACAAACCACGGCGACATTCACCGTTGCATTAATAACATCACGTTCATTAATTTTTATTTCAACGAGTTGATCTTCGGGTTCAACGATTTTTAAAATCGCCAAAAAAAAGTCACTGGTATGCTCAAATGCATTTTCATGCTTTGCAACTTTTTCTTGCAAAGCCCGCAGAGCAGTTTGCTTATCAAAATCATTATATTGGCGAAACAGAAAATCAAATAATAACCCGACATTCAACGTTTTTTTCGAGGGCATATTTTTGATAGAATCATTAAATATTTTTAACTCATTGCGAAGCATGTCAGTATCAATGTCATTTTTGACGTTTTCACGCAACCGCTGCACAATTGGATCTAAATACTTATCGCTACCTTCATTGATTAAACTAAGCTGAATAATCAGCTGACGCAGTGTCTTTTCTTTTTCAATATAATCGTGTTCAATTTTATTTTGCGCGTCGAAAAGATTGAGGTATCTTTTACGCCATTCTTCACTTAAATCAGTGTTATGTGAATTAAAAAATGCCATAATTTTGTCCTTTATTCCCTCTTTTCGACGACGGTTAAGTTTTCAGTCAAAACGTTTACTTTTGCGCGGCTGTTTCTTGCGCAATTAAACGGTCTAACACTTCAATGATTTTTTCATGCGAACCTGCGACAGGGCCGCTAGTTTTATATTTTCCGTTAATAATAATCGCAGGCACACCCGTTACGCCATAACGAGCCGCTGTCGTTGCCGCCTGACGCACTTTCATATCCACTGGAAACGAATTATAGGTGGCTTTAAAATCCGCCTCACTCACGCCATGTGCAACAAAAAATTTACTCAACTGGTCTTCGGTTTCTAAATGCTCTTTTTTCACCTGTAGCGCAGTAAAGAAATCAGCATGAATTTTATCGACCACGCCTAAGGCCTCTGCCGTGTAATAAGCCTTCGCGTGCTTGCCCCATAAATCGCTAAATACGGCTGGTTGGCGAATAAATTCAACATTTTTGGGCATGGTTTTAAGCCATTTTGCCAGCGTAGGCTCAAAATCAAAACAATGTGGGCAACCATACCAGAAGAATTCTATCACTTCGATTTTGCTCACATCATGCGTCGGTTGCGCAGGTGAGACTAATTCATAACCTACCGACTCAGGTGCAGCGTATACGGGATTTAAAGTAGCTGCAACCGCCAATGACAAGGCTAATAGGCTACGACGTGTTAATTTTTTTAACATGCTATTTTTCTCTTTTTAATTAAAAATGAACAAGATGAAAACTATTATTTCATAGTCGAGATACGAAGTGCGACTGCTTTAATTTCTGCATCACTCATTTTGCCAGCAATCATGTGCATCATATTGAGATTATTATTGCTACGTTTACCTGCTTTAAAATCATTAAGCGTTTTGACTAAATAATCAGCATGTTGCGATTTAAGCGACGGAAACGATGCCGGTTTATTCCCATCACCATAAGGACCATGACACGCAATACACGCTGACACTTCTCGTTTAATATCCCCATTACGATATAAATCCGCGCCTTGTGCAATCAGTGCATCACGCTGTTTCAATTCGTCTGCATCGTCTTCCTCTGCAAGGGGTTCAGCCGTAATTTTTTGATCCGAGTAATAATTGGCAATATTGGTGATATCCTCTTCTGTTAACGTCATTGCAATTGCGCCCATCATCGGATCTTGACGCACACCGGACTTAAATGCCTGCAACTGTAGCACCAAATAAGTGGCGTGTTGACCTGCAAGTTTTGGGAACATAGGCATTGTGCTGTTACCATGTTCACCGTGACAACTCACGCAGGAAGCTGATTTTTGTTTGCCGGCATTTGCACTGTCAGCGTGTGTCATTTGCGCTTGAGCTGGCGCAATCCCGCTGCTGAAAAGGACGGTTAAAGCAAAGATAAGACTTTTTTTCTGCATCGATTTTTTTCCTTGGAAAACATTAAAAGTAAAGCGCGTTGGCTATACACAAACTCGCGTGTGTGCTTAAATTCTACTCCAAATTATTCCATGACGCGAGACGCTATGAATCCACTGTATTATCAAGCTAAATTTATCAACAGCTCACCCCACCTGCGTGACACCCCCGCAGACGTAGGCCTTGAAATCGCTTTCGCGGGGCGCTCGAACGCGGGAAAATCCAGCGCTATCAATACACTCACCCGCCAAAGTGGTCTTGCGCGAACCAGTAAAACCCCTGGACGCACGCAAATGCTGAACTTTTTTGAAATTGCCGAAAATCAACGATTTGTGGATTTACCCGGATACGGTTATGCCAAAGTGCCATTGCCGGTCAAAAAGAAATGGCATGAGCTCATGGAAACGTATTTAACCAAGCGCAAATCCCTATGTGGCATGGTACTTGTCATGGATGTACGTCATCCACTCACAGAATTTGATTGGCAAATGGTAGAGTGGTGTCAACATACACAGTTGCCCCTACACGTTATTTTAACGAAAGCCGATAAACTCAACTTTGGCGCGGCCAAAACGACGATGCTTGAAGTGCAACGCGAACTTAGCGTACTGCCAAGTCCACTGACGTTGCAACTTTTTTCATCACTCAAAAAAACAGGAATTGATGAAATTCATGCCGCACTCAATCGTTTATTTACAATGCGTCAACACACAAACGATCCGATTTAATTCATACATTCATAAATAACTTCATAAAACTTCAAAGGAAATATTGCATGACGACACGCGCAGACCACTTATTTGATCAAGCCAAACACGTTATCCCCGGGGGTGTAAATTCGCCTGTACGCTCATTTAGTGGCGTAGGCGGTACACCCGTTTTTGTTGACCACGCTGCGGGAGCTTACATTTATGATGCAGATGGCCGTGGTTATGTGGATTATGTTGGCTCATGGGGGCCGATGATTTTAGGTCATGCGCACCCTGAAGTGATTGAGTGCGTGAAAAAAGCCGCCGAAAAAGGTTTAAGTTTTGGTGCGCCCACCGAAATTGAAACACAAATGGCGCAACGCGTCTGCGAATTAATGCCGTCCATTGAACTTGTGCGCATGGTCAGCTCAGGCACAGAAGCCACCATGAGCGCCATTCGCCTTGCAAAAGGCTATACCCATCGCGCCAAAATCGTTAAATTTGAAGGATGCTATCATGGTCACAGTGATGCGCTACTCGTTAAAGCCGGCTCGGGCGCATTAACCTTTGGTGTCCCTAGTTCATCAGGCGTCACAGAAGCCGTTGCGCGTGACACGCTAACGCTCCCCTACAACGATTCACAAGCGGTTCATGATTTATTTAAACAAATTGGGGATGATATTGCCTGCATTATCGTTGAGCCTGTCGCCGGAAATATGAATTGCGTTCCGCCCGCCGAAGGCTTTTTAGAAACATTACGCGAAATCTGCGATCAATACGGTGCTGTGTTGATTTTTGATGAAGTGATGACCGGTTTTCGTATCAGTTTGCAAGGCGCACAGGGCTATTACAAGGTTAAACCGGATTTAACGACTTTAGGCAAAGTCATTGGCGGTGGGATGCCTGTCGGGGCTTTTGGTGGTCGTCACGACATTATGACGTGTTTAGCGCCACTGGGGCCAGTTTATCAAGCAGGCACGCTATCAGGCAATCCTGTCGCCATGGCCGCAGGCCTTAAAACGCTAGAATTGATTGCTAAACCGAATTTTCATGATGCGTTATCGGCTAAAACCGCGCAATTAACCGAAGGATTAAAATCCGTTGCAAAAAGCATGGACGTGCCACTCACAACCAATCAAGTGGGCGGTATGTTTGGTTTATTTTTTACGCCAGAAGAAAAAGTCAGTACATTCGCTCAAGTGATGGCGTGTGATCAAGCGTATTTCAAACGCTTTTTCCATGGGATGCTCGACGAAGGCATTTATTTAGCACCTTCTGCATTTGAGGCAGGATTTGTATCAGCGGCGCATGATGCAAAGACGCTTGAAAAAACCTTAGCGGCAGCGGAAATTGTGTTTGCAGCACTAAAAATATAACCAGTATCAAACCTAAATCTGTCGGGATTCTAAGTTGAATCCCGACAATAGCAGATAACTTAAACGTTATTCAGCGGTTAATATCGTTAAAACCGACTGTATTTTCTCAGCCACTTCAACGCCTAAATGCGTTAAATAACCACCGTCTTCTTGCGATACTAACCCTTTGTGAAATAATCGTGCAGTCGCTGAAATGATCTCAGGATCTGCATCATGATGAACTTTAATGCCTTCTTGTAAGCTCGTTAAGTTATAACGCGCCAAAATGTTCATCTCTTGAACTAATTCTTGCTTTAATGACATAAAATTGCCTCTCTATCCATTGAAAAAACTAACTCAAATACGGTTTCTTAACCGCATTTACTCTCACCACAATTCAAACACGTCATGCAACCATCCATCACAATCGTCGCTTTGACATGACATTTACCGCATAAAGTTGCTTGTTCAGGAAAACCGTCCGTTGATTGTGAATGGGCAACAACCTGCGTTGCTTGTGTTTTCACTTCAAATTCTCTGCGTTTTAAATCCAAGAACGCTTTATGATTATGCTCCATTTCATGGCCTTTCATAATGCCCATGCGCTTTAAATGCGTTTCCACGGCGCAGCCAATTTCAGCTACCAGCGACGGCATATAAACACCGCCTTTTTTGAAATACCCCCCTTTGGGATCAAATACGCCTTTAAGCTCATCCACTAAGAAACACGCATCCCCTCCTTTACGCCACACCGCTGAAATGAGGCGCGTCAACGCGAGTACCCATTGAAAATGCTCCATATTTTTAGAATTAATAAAAATTTCATACGGATGACGCTCTTCAAATTCTGTCCCTGCATTCAGTACCATATCATTAATTGTGATATACATAGCATGCTCGGATTGAGGCGTTTTAATTTTATAAGTCGTTCCAAATAACACGTCAGGGCGCTTTAGCGTTTCGTGCATAGACTCTAAATCTTGCTTTTCTGCATCCGCTTCAAGTCGCATCTGTGCTTCATATTGCGCCTCCTGCTCTTCTTTATTGACCACTTTATAGCCAACAATTTTTTGCGTAATCTTGTGTGACATGGCTTTTCCCCTTTCCAATTATTTTTGATACTGTTGCAATGCGTCTAACTGTTTTGCCAATAAAACATCAATGCCGCTACTGGCGAGTTCAAGCATTAAATCCAATTCTTCGCGACGAAACGCATGCCCTTCAGCTGTTCCTTGAATTTCAATAAACGCGCCAGCATCGTTCATCACAACATTCATATCTGTTTCCGCGCTACTGTCTTCAAGATAATCCAAGTCCAGCACGGGAACACCGTTGCAAATTCCCACCGAAACAGCGGCAATTTGACCATGTATCGGATTAAATTTAATTTGTTTACGCGCCAAAAGTGTTTGCACCGCAAGCATCAGCGCCACATAACCGCCTGTAATCGCCGCTGTACGCGTACCACCGTCTGCTTGAAGGACATCACAGTCAATGGTTATTGTTTGCTCACCTAAGGCCTTTAAATCCATTACCGCGCGAAGTGAGCGTCCAATCAGCCGCTGAATTTCAAGTGTCCGGCCACTTTGCTTGCCTTGACTGGCCTCGCGTCCCATGCGCGTATGCGTTGAGCGTGGCAACATACCGTATTCTGCCGTGACCCAGCCTTCGCCTTTTCCTTTTAAAAAACGCGGTACCGTTTTATCTACACTCGCATTACACAACACTTTAGTATCACCAAATTCGATTAAAACAGAACCTTCGGCATGTTTGGTATAACCGCAAGTGAGTTTTATTTCTCGTAATTGTGCAACATCGCGCCCGCTAGGTCTCATAAAAATTTATTCCTAAAATAAAGTTACCGTACAGTATAACGCATAAAGCCTAAAGCCCCCAACGCGACGCAACGCAAATAGTGCAGAAGATACCGTTAAAGAGTGTACGCTCTCCCCCTCTGCAAGGTAGAATGAGCGTATTATTTATCAACATGAGAAAGAGATACGAATGATTAAGAGTATGACTGCTTTTGCAAGTAGCGAAGCTGAAATTGGTGATTTAATTATCAATTGCGAACTGCGCACCGTTAATCATCGCTACTGTGACGTGAGTGTCAAAATTCCAGAAAGACTGCGTTTTATCGAAAGTGATGCGCGAACCTTAATTAGCGCAAAACTCAATCGCGGCAAAATTGAATGTGGATTTAGCTACCGAAAACAAAACCGTGACGGCCAAGGCTTTAATGTCAATTTAGAAGCGGTTGCCGCATTACTGAAAATCACCCAACAAATCGAACATTTGATGCCCGCACCAGCGCGTTTTTCTGCGCTTGATATTTTGGCGCTTCCCGCCATTCAACAAGAAGCCCCAATTGATCGTGAAACACTCCAAAATGGCTTAGTTGAACTCATTGAAAATACACTCGCACAGCTAATTACCACGCGTGAGCGTGAAGGCAAACAACTCGCGGGACTCATTGAAGAGCGTTGTTATAAAATGCAAGGCTTTGTCACGCAAGCCGCGCAGCGTATGCCTGAAGTGTTATCGAATATTCGCCTCAAACTGCAAGAGCGTGTCAATGAACTCGTCAGCAATCCCGATGTGGATCGCCTTGAGCAAGAACTCGTCCATTTAACACAAAAACTCGATATTGCCGAAGAGCTGGATCGTTTAACGACACACATTCATGAAGTGCTACGTATTATTAAACAATCTGAACCCGTGGGACGACGCCTTGATTTCTTGATGCAAGAACTCAATCGAGAAGCCAATACACTGGGCTCAAAAGCCGCCGACATTGAAATGACACAAATCGCCATTGAACTCAAAGTCTTAATCGAACAAATGCGCGAGCAAATCCAAAATATAGAATAGATTTTTCTCCTTTCCAAGATTTAGAGTGACACACTTCTGCTGTTGAAAAAAAACAGCAGTTTTTAGACGTGATTGCGGGGTGAAAAATCAAAGTCAAAAAAACTGACCACTCTTGCTAAATTAAGAGCTTTCAAAAAAACACGTAGTCTAAAAAACCATTCATCAAAAATTTTTAGTCATAATCAAAATACGATAAAAATGGATACAAAAGGAAAGCACGAAAATTATGAAGTTTTGAATCTAATTGGCTATGGACTCGCTAAATTTGATAATCGATTTATTGAATTTTTTGGATTTAAAACAAAAGCAAATTTCTATCAATATATTGTTCAAATTGGCATAGCAGAAACCGTTGGAACAGTTAAAAACAGGCAAGATTTATTTGACCCGTTCTTTGAAAATAATCGAAGGGGTTGGTGGCAAAAAGGCGATTCTTACATCCATCGTAAAATTTTTATCGATTCACTTTTTGGCTCACTTGATGCTAGTGCTTACGCAGATATTGTAAAACTCTATATCAAAAATAACGCCATTTCCGATAAATTAGTCAGTGAAGAATTATCAATAAGTCCGATTGTAAAAAGTAAATTCAAACAATTGCAATTAACCGGACAGGAAGCAGAGACTTTTTTCATTTCAAATTATGAAAAAATTGATTCATTTGCAAGTGGCGTACTTGAAGATGCAAGAATATTTGGTGATGGTTATGATTTTCAAATTGAAGTTAAAAATCACTTCTTTTTAACCGAAGTAAAAGGGTTACGAACAAACTACGGAAGCATTAGAATGACAAAAAATGAATTTAATAAAGCACAAGAATACAGTGACGATTATGCTTTAATCGTCATCAGCAATTTAGATGAATATCCTCAAATGAATGTTATTTTTAATCCAGTTACACACATTCACCTAACGCCCAAAAAAATTACATCGACGCAACTAAATTATCATAGTTATTCAATTTCATGGAAAAATTTGAGCTAAACGCTGATTATCTCAACAAAAATTTAATTTCACTTCCCTCGAAACTTTGGAAAACTGATTTTTTTCGTGATTACGATTGGCATTTTGCTGTTCTAACGGGTGACAATGAAATTATTTTTTTCACAAGAGCGCAAGCAAACGGCAAGGCAATCCATACCCCACATAACAACAGTTTAATCGGCGAATACTTTAGAAAAAGGTTAGGTGTTCCACTTGGCGAACCTGTAAAAATGGAGCATTTGTTGAAATATGGACGAACCGATATAGATTTTTATAAAATCGACGACGAAAACTATTATATGGATTTTTCAGTTTAAATTCCGCACGCGCCACAAAAAACACCGACGAAATTGAAATCAGCGGTGGTTTTTTTTAATGATGAATAAACCCCCACAAACATTCCATTATTATTGATGATTTAGACCACCGTATATACACTGCTTTGCATTAAAGGTTCTTAATTACAAAGCGATTGTTTAGAATTTGCAACTATAACGCATTAATTTATTAAATTTGTTAAGGTATAACCTTGTTACACCACAAATAAATACCAAATATAGAAATAATCATGACACCACACTCGTTTTCCAACTATTTTAACGCGCCCCTTTTCACTTTAGGTTTTCGCCTTTTTTTCTTACTTGCCAGTCTATCTGCCTTGGTGCTACTGATTATTTGGCAACAATTTACGCAAGGCTCGTTAACTAACACGACCTATTTTGCCAATACTTACTGGCACGCACATGAAATGCTCCTCGGCTACAGTGTGGCCGTTATTGCCGGTTTTTTGCTAACAGCGGCCAGTCATTGGACAGGCAAAATTACCTTGCAAGGTGAAGGCCTAGTCGGCTTGAGTTTACTTTGGCTATATGGGCGAATTTTGCCATTTTATGCTGGTTTACTCCCCAATGAACTCATTGCTCTTGTGGATTTCGCCTTTTTACCGGCGCTCACTTTCGTGGTCGGCAAAGCGTTAATTCAAGCAAAGCATTACCGAAATTTAGCATTTGTCGGTTTACTAGGATGGTTAATACTTGCCAATGCGTGTATTCATGCCCAAATGCTTGGTTTTTCCAGTACGAGCGCCTCAATGGGCATAAATATCGCCCTTGCAACCATTGTATTGCTGATCGTATTTATCGCAGGGCGTATCTTTCCCTTTTTTATTGAACGTGGCTTAAAGGGCGTGATTATCCCTCGCAGTCCCATGCTTGATTATTTAGTGATCGGTAGCACAATGGTTTTGTTTAGTTTGCAATGCGCCACAGAATCTGGTGTATTGTTAGGTGTGGTAGCCTTAATCACAGCAGGTTTAAACGCTTGGCGTTTGGCAAGATGGAGTCTCTATAGAATCAGTTTTGTTCCCCTACTTTGGATTTTATATCTAGGGTATAGCTGGATGATTTTAGGATTTACTCTAACCGCGTTGTCGGCTTGGCATTGGATTGCCCCATCACTGGCCGTGCACGCCTTCACATTAGGGGGTATTGGCACACTCACACTCGGCATGATGGCACGTTTGTCACTGGGTCATACTGGCCATAGCCTTAAAGCATCTCAACCCATTGTGATTGCATTTGTGCTTATCAATCTCGCGGCGCTCTTTCGCGTTGTGATGCCGCTCACCTTGAGCGCCCAACAAAATGTACTGTTTTATTTAGCCACACTGGCTTGGTTGGGGGCATTTACCTTATTCGTGGTGGTTTATTCACCCATTTTAATAAACAAACGCGTAGATGATTTATAAGTTTCCCCTAAAAAAAGCACTCATTGCCTTTTTTCAAAACAACACGAATTTCATAAGCAATTGAATTTAAAGAAATTAAAAATAAACTTATGTTTTTTTTTGGAAACAATCTATTTTTTAAATAGACATAATCGTAATTTTCGTTAAAATATGCCTGCTTTCGAAGGAAAGCAATTAGGTAGGTAGCTTTGTTAGAAGCTAACATAACAATAATAATAAATAGTAGAAATTTTCAACTTGAGTCGACGTCGCTAGAAAATTGCCTAGAATGACTGGATAATAATAAAAACAATTACTCAGGTAGCCCGCTTTATGCGGGCTTTTTATTGCCCGCTAAAAATGTAGCATGACAACGTTTGTGTGAATCGTTTATCGTGATAAAATCCCCCTGTAAAGAGTCAGAAATAGATCCACTTAAATTTTACAACAATAACAAAAATCATAAGGGGTGAATGATGGGGCCGTATTATCGTGGAACGTCACATGGCACAGGTGCATTTTTTGAAACATTTTATGAACATCCTATACTGATAGGACTTTTTATCTTAACTACCGTGGGAATTGGCGCGTATTTGTGGTTTCGTGCGCAGTGGAAAAAAGATATTGAGTAACTAAATCGCCCACAAGAACACTGTATTTATGGTCCTTGTGGGCGTTTTATTTTGAATATGACCATGTCACTTAAGACAGCATCGCCATTGCCATAACCGCCATTCGCACCGCCACGCCATTACTCACTTGCTGCAAAATCACCGATTGATTACCATCGGCAACGTGTGATTCAATTTCAACGCCGCGGTTAATAGGCCCTGGATGCATAACAATCGCATCGGGCTTGGCGAGTTTCAAGCGATTCTCGGTTAATCCAAAACACTGAAAATATTCCCGCTCACTAGGCAGTAGCGCAGAGGTCATGCGCTCTTTTTGCAAACGCAACATAATAATCACATCAATGTCCTCAAGTCCTTGCGCCATATCGTGTGACACCGTGACACCTAACGTTTCAATTTTTGCCGGTAACAGCGTTTTAGGCGCAATGACACGAATCTCTTTCACACCTAAAATATTGAGCGCATGAATTTCAGAACGCGCCACGCGTGAATGCAAAATATCGCCCACAATCGCCACGCGTAAATTGGAAAAATCTTTTTTATGCTGGCGAATAGTGAACATATCAAGCATGGCTTGCGTGGGATGCGCGTGTTGACCATCGCCCGCGTTAATGACGCTTATATGTGACGCGGTTTGCTGAGCAATAAAATGCGCCGCGCCACTGACAGCGTGACGCACGACAAACGCATCAACAAACATGGATTCTAAATTGCGAATGGTGTCGAGCAAACTTTCGCCTTTTGATGTCGCTGACGTGGCAATGTTCATATTTACCACCTCAGCGCCCAAGTGCTTGGCCGCCAACTCAAAGGTCGTGCGAGTGCGAGTGCTGTTTTCAAAAAATAAATTCACCACTGTTTTATCACGCAGTAGCGGCACCGATTTAATTTTCACTGGCGCTGAGCTGTGATCAAAAAACGTTTCTGCTTTATCGAGAATAGCCGTCAGTAAAGCAGAACTTAAGCCTTCAGGCGTTAGAAAATGTTTTAATTTGCCCTCGGCAGTTAATTGAAGATTCGTTATCATCATGCTCACATTTTTTCATGTAATTTTAAAAATCGTAAATAACGCGACGTAGAAATATCACCGCGCTCAACTGCCGCTCGGATTTCGCAACCTTTATCTAAATTATGGCTGCAATCATTAAATTGGCATTGTCCTAAATAAGGGGAAAATTCTCGATAGCCTTGCGCGAGTTGCGCAGGGGATATATCCGCTAAACCAAAAATGGCCACGCCCGGCGTATCAATTAAGTCACCGCCTTCGGGCAAATGATAAAGTGTGGCCGCTGTCGTTGTGTGTCGACCGTGTTTTGTAGTGGCGGAAACGGTATTTGTTTTGAGTTGTTTATCGGGAATAATGGCGTTAGTTAGTGAAGACTTGCCCACGCCCGACTGACCGGTAAAAATATTGACTTGACCGCGCATAGCCTGTTTAAGCAAACCTAACGTTTCTGGGCAATTAGCACTCACGCGATAAAGTGCATAGCCACAATTTACATAAGTAGCCAGTTCGGCTTCAATCTCGGGCGTAATAGGTAAATCGGTTTTATTTAAAATCAGCGCCGCATTGAAATTTCGATTTTCACAAATGGCGAGATACTGATCGAGCAATAGAAAATCACACGAAGGCTCAACAGCAAACACGACATAGACGGTATCAATATTTGCCGCAACAGGGCGAATTTTCTCGTTGCGAGAAGGCCGCGTCAACACGGAGCGACGCGGCAAAATGGCCTCAATGCGCCCTTGCTCAGGCGCGACGAGTGACCACATGACGCGATCACCCACCGTGACGGTGTCTAATTTTCTTAGTGGCTGACATAAAATAATGTCGCCTTCGTGTTCTACCGCAATACCCTGCCCTAAATGGGCAAGCACTAATCCTTCAAGCGCATCAACACTCATTTGTTGCCCATTAAATGGGCAATACGCACCGCGGCGGGCGGATGACTATAATAAAATGACGCATAAAGCGGATCAGGGGTTAGCGTACTGGCATTTTCTTCATACAATTTCACAAGGCCACTCACAAGTCTGCTTGCCTGCGCGTGTTGCGCGGCAAAATCATCGGCTTCAAATTCAAATTTACGTTGAAAATACGCACTGACCGGTTGCATGAAAAAAGTAAAAATCGGCGCCACTAACATAAATAATAAAAGCGCTGCGGCATTCGAGGGCTGCGAAACGCCTAATCCCGTAAAAAACCAGTCTTCTTTAATCATCCAACCTAAAAGTCCAAAACCAATTAAGCTGGTGATAGACGAGGTAATGAGCATTTTCACCACGTGTTTGCATTTAAAATGCCCAAGCTCATGCGCTAATACCGCCTCCAGCTCTTCATCATCAAGTGATGCGACTAAGTTATCATAAAACACAATACGTTTATTATTGCCAATCCCCGTAAAATACGCATTACCGTGACCTGAACGCTTTGAGCCATCCATAATAAAAATGCCTTGGCTATTAAAACCACAACGCTCAAGCAATCCTGAAATACGCGTTTTCAGCTCGCCATCTTCCATAGGTGTAAATTTATTAAATAACGGAGCAATTAATGTCGGAAATAACCAGCTCATTAACAGTGAAAAACTGATCAAAATCGCCCATGCAAAGACCCACCAGTATTCACCCACGCTGTCCATTACCCAAAGTACCAGCGCAAGAATCGGCAAACCAATGACAGCCGCAAGGGTTAATTGCATCAACTCGTCTTTGATAAATTGCGCAGGCGTGCTTTTGTTAAAACCGAATTTTTCTTCGATCACAAACGTCCCATACCAACTCACCGGCATTTCAAAAAGTGACATCAATAAGGTTAACAATGCAATCGCACATACCCCCGCCATTAAAGGAGAGGCAATGTGCGCGGCACAAAATTCAAACACCGCGTTAATACCGCCAAAAATCGTCAATCCTAAAAGTAACACCACGCCGAGGCCACGCTCCACATCGCCAAGTTTCGATTTTGCAAGGGTATAATCAGCCGCTTTCTCGTGCGCTGCAAGTGACACAGTTTGTGTAAAAGCGGAGGGAACTGACTCTTTATTGGCCAGAACATAAGCAACTTGACGTCTTGCTAGCCAATACTGCGTTGCTGTCACAACAGCAAACATCAATAAAAATACTTCAGTAAATGCGTTCATGATGGTTTCTTATTATTAAAGTTGAAGGAAAAAACATCCAATGGTTGTTCACGCAAAACTCACAGACTAAGACTTATTAGCAAAAATTTCCGCCAAGAAATCTTCTGTTGCCTGCCACGCGCGACGATTGGCATTTGGACAAAATTGATACCCTGCCGCAAAATCACTCGCCAGCGGATTCGTAAAGGCATGAACGGTATTGCCGTAAGTGTGCAACTGCCAATCTGCACCGGCTTTTGTCATTTCAGATTGAAAATCAGCTACTTGCGCTGGCAGGACTAAGGGGTCATCGTGACCATGAAGCGCAAGCACTTTGGCGGTTATTTTAGGATGATCTAAATTAGCCGGTGCATGCAATAAACCGTGAAAACTCACCACGCCTTTGACGTTTGCGCCTGTTCGCGCCAAATCGAGCACACAAAGACCGCCAAAACAAAAACCCATAGCGGCAATATTTTTATCATCCACCCAAGGGAGTAATCGCACATTGGCCAGCGCCGCGCCAATACGTTTTTGCAGTAACGCGCGGTCTTCCACGAAAGGACGCATCAACGCGCCACATTCTTCATCGGTTTGCCCCAATTTTCCCGCGCCATACATATCCAGCGCAAAACCGACATAACCCAGTTCAGCGAGCTTGATGGCTTTCTCTGACGTAAATTCACTTCGCCCTGCCCACGCATGACTGACAATCACTGCAGGGCGTTGCCCCACGATGGCATCATCAAACGCAAAAAAACCTTCTAAATGGGTGTCGCCATCTAAATAATTGAGTGTATTGGTTACAATTGCCATAAGTTATCCTAACCGCTTTTCAGCGCGTAAATGCATTAAAAATCCTTCACTTGCCGCCTCAATCATATCAAATACGCGATCAAAACCTTGGGCGCCACCATAATAAGGATCGGGGACTTCGCGGGTCTTGAGTTGGGGAGCAAAACTGAGGAAATGGGAAATTTTGTGTTGATGTTGCGGGGGACACGCATTCATCAAAATAGAATGATTGGCATCATCCATAGCCAGAATAAAATCGAAATCGTCAAAATCACCAAAAATGACTTTTCGCCCACGCAAATGACTAATATCAATGCCGCGCGTTAACGCCGTTTTTTGCGAACGCAAATCTGGGGCATCGCCAATGTGATAAGCGTGTGTCCCTGCAGAATCAATCTGAAAAAGATGCGCTATTTTTTGAGCATGGACTAAATGCGTGAAAACGCCTTCAGCGGTGGGGGAGCGGCAAATATTGCCCATACATACAAATAAAACTTTTATTTTTTCCATAATGTCACAATGCGTGTGCTAAAACCTAAACGAATAGTTCAGATTTTAGCACAATTTATGAACATTACGCTGTTTGCGCCTCAAGTAATAACATCGCCTGTGCTTGAATAATGGGCTCATCTTTACCACGCGTCGCGCGCACATAAGAACCATCCGATTGCAAAATCCACGACTGAGAATTATCGTTTAAATAGCAATCCAAATTACGCAAAATACGTTGGGCTAATTTTTTATTTTCAATTGGAAAACACACCTCAACACGCTTAAACATATTACGATTCATCAAATCCGCGCTTGACGCATAGACTTCTTGATTGCCATCATTGAGAAACGCATAGATTCGTGCATGCTCTAAAAAACGCCCGACAATGGCGCGTACTTCAATATTTTCTGAAATACCCGGAATATTTGGACGCAAACAACACATGCCACGGACAATCATTTGAATTTTCACGCCCGCTTGTGAGGCGCGATAAAGCGCTTGAATCGCTAGGGGTTCCACCACGGCATTAACTTGAATGATAATTTTCGCGGGTTTGCCCGCTTTTGCGTGACGAATTTCGCGCTCAATTTTTTCCATTAAACCACTGTGTAAGGTAAAAGGTGATTGAATTAATTTATTGAGTTTGGTCACTTTACCTAAGCTTGTGAGCTGAGTAAAAACGCGACGCACATCCTCACCCAATTCTTTATCGCACGAAAACAAGCCATAATCCGTATAAATTTGCGCGGTTTTCGGATGATAATTCCCCGTGCCTAAATGCACATAATTTCGCAGTTGTTTGCCTTCACGACGAAGCACCAGACACATTTTGGCATGGGTTTTATAACCCACGACCCCATACACAACATGCACGGCGGCTTCTTGTAATTTATAAGCCAAATCAATATTGGCTTTTTCATCAAAACGCGCCCGCAACTCAATGACCACTGTCACCACTTTACCGCTTCGCGCAGCTTTCACCAATGCACTGACGATGGGTGAATTTGCCCCTGTGCGATAAAGGGTTTGTTTAATGGCGAGAACATCTGGATCCGCCGCTGCTTGACGAATAAAATCCACCACGGGTAAAAAAGATTCAAACGGCTGATGTAGCAAAATATCATTACGCCGAATGGCTAAGAAGATATCTTTTTGACGTGCCAATTCAATTGGAATCGTGGGCTTAAATGGCACAAACTTCAAATCAGGGCGATCTAAAATTAAATCATTAATTTCCTGCACGCGACTCAAATTCACGGGGCCATCAACCAGGAAAAGTCGATCGCGTGTCATATCAAAACGATCAAGTAAAAACGATACCGTTTCGTCAGGGCAATTGGCATCAATTTCCAGCCGAACTTCATCGCCATAATTTCGCATCGCAAGCTCACCCTGAACAGCAAGTAGCAAATCATCAATCGCATCATCATCAACAAAAAAATCACTGTTTCGCGTCACACGGAATTGATAACAGCCTTTGATAATCATGCCATGAAAAAGTTGATCGATAAACGCGTGAATAATCGACGATAAGAAAACAAAATCGTTTGGACCACTGCCCGTTTCTTTGCTCGGAAGTTTAATGGTGCGTGGCAAAGAACGAGGGGCTTGCAGAACAGCGCGACCGCTATTTCGCCCGAACGCATCTTTGCCTGTTAGTGAAATAATGAAGTTTAAACTTTTATTCAAAATTCGCGGGAAAGGATGCGCAGAATCGAGTCCGACGGGCGTTAAAATCGGTAAAATTTCTTCATTAAAATACGCTTCCAGCCATTTACTCTGCAACTCTGTCCATTGTTGCCGGCGAATAAAATGAATATTTTCTTCTTTTAATTTTGGCAATAAAATCGTATTCAGCACATCATATTGATCCGCTACCAATTTGCGCGTGTAGGTTGAAATCAAATCCAATTGTTCATTAGGTTTTAAACCATCAATGCCGCGCGTATCAGGATCCATGGTCACCATTTCAATGACGCTTGCAACGCGCACTTCAAAAAATTCATCTAAATTAGAACACGAAATGCACAAATAATTCAGACGCTCAAGCAACGGGACGCTCTCGTCTTTGGCTTGCGCTAACACACGTTTGTTAAACTCCAAAATACTCAGTTCACGATTGATATAAAGTTCAGGTTTTTGTAAATCAATATCGTGGTTAGTTTTATCTGTCATAGGGGGCATTTATCATATTTTTAAGTAGTTTAACGATAATCTAAGTGTATGTAGTCATTGTGACAATACTATGACTAAAATTAACAGCAAGACGAGGGGGAAATTGTAGCTTTTCGTAAAGTTCACTCAAACAAAGCATTTCTTGAAGGCTAGGCACGAACATGTCATCGTCTATCTCAAAATAATATCGCTATTTGTTGCTTGGCAACATTTTCCACGTAAGTTCATTGTTAATTCAGTGACTACATTAGCACTCATTGTAGCATGGTTAAATGCTCCGCCCGACATGGCAAAAATTTCACCTTGATAAAACGCATATTTTTCATTCAAGTTAGTTTCCAACGTAAAATAATCGTCACCCGAAATCAAAGTTTTTTAAATTTTTTTAAATTTTTTTGCACCTTTTATCGTCATGGTGATGCTCAAAGCTAAGCAGAATCAATCATCACTTTACTGAACCTTTGACCACGTTAATAACTGACGCGAATTCCAACTTCCGCACTGCGTCCAGCTTCAGGTGAAAAATTACGCAAATAAGAAACTGAACTGCGAATATTTTCATCGAGCAAATTTTTACCTTTCGCAAACAGCAAAATATCCGATTGTGCAAAATGGGCAATTTTGTACTGTGTGCCTAAATTCAATAATAAATAAGCCGGTGTCGTCGTTTCATTGTCGCCCGCATTCGATTGCGCCTCACCGCGCGTTAAACGCACGTTACTTGACCATCCATTTTTGTCATAGCTCACTTGCGCTCCATAACGTAGTGGAGGCATTCTTGGGACATCACCGCCATTGTCGAAGGTGCCGCGCGTGTAATCGCTAAATAAGGTCAAATCCACTAAACCGAATTTATTATCCATAACGGGAAATACCGTCTTAGCTTCAAAACCTTTAAAAATAGCCGCTTTCTGCTGACTGTGCAAAAGTGGAAAACATTCCGCGCAATCGCTGTCATTGGCAATAAATTCGCCGTCTTCCGCATTAAAAAGTTGCGCACTGTCGCGTTGTTGATAGATATAATCGCTCACCCAATTATGGAATAAATTGACATCCGCCCGCACCCACGAGGCGTCAAATTGGTAACTTAAATCCAAATTATTGGACAATTCTTTTTTCAAATTAGCATTACCGATTTCATAACTGCGCGTGGCATGATGAAATCCGTCTGAGAATAATTCTTGAATTTGCGGCGCGCGTTGCGAATGGGTAAAGGCTAAACCGAGTTTATTTTGGGTATTCACGTCCCAGGACGCAGAAAGTGAGCCACTCAGTGGAATATACGATACGTCAGCGCGTCCGTCTGGGGTAATTTGCGTCGATTCAATGCGCCCGCCCATTTCATACGTCATCGCGCCCGCTTTAAGCGATTCAACATTAAATAGACCGTAAGTATTAATATTGGATTTCGGCACAATTTTGCCTTCTTCACCCAATCCGACAAACTCACCATTACTCGACTGAAAACCTAAAACACCTTTGTTATTGTTCATGAGCGGTGTATGCGCCAGCTCAAAACGGCTTTCATACGTTTGATTTAAAAAAGTCGTGCCAGCAATATTGCCATCAAACTCCGTATGGGCGTAATCGGTATAACCAAATTTCATTTTCAGCGTTTGTGCAAAGGCAAACGGGTCATTGAGCTGACTTTTAAAATCATATTTCGTTTGTTTCATTTCAACATGCACAGGCGTTTCGCCATGTCCATCGGGCGGAATACCGTAATTTTTTTCTAACTGATTAATCGCCGCGCCAGCCAAACCACTATCGCCAATCATTGAAAAACCTGCACTACCGCCGCGTGTTCGCGTTTGTGTGTTATCTATAAAACCATCCGAATTTTGCAGCTCACCTGCTGGCACCGCATTAAAACTCGGATCATGTTGACGCGAACGCGCTTCATCAATGGCCATGCCGCCAATACTCGTATTACCCGCATCACGATAAAAACCATCAACATGATACGCAAAATGATCTTTGCCGCCTTCGAGTTTGAGCGCACTGGAGGTTTCATCCGTAGCCGAATCATAACGTTGCTCACCTGCCCCACCGATGACTTTGTCGAACAGGGTTTCAGGAATACGATTATCAATCACATTTACAATCCCGCCCATCGCGCCACTGCCGTATAAAAGCGTTGATGGACCTCTTAGCACTTCAATACGCTCAGCAATAATCGGGTCAACCCCCGTTGTATGATCAGCACTCAATGAAGACGCATCATTGTTACCTAAACTGTTTTGAAGTACTTTCACCCGCGATCCCGATTGCCCACGAATAACCGGTATACCAACGCCAGAACCAAAGGATTGATTGGTCACGCCCAGTTCATTTTGCAGTGTCTCACCCAATGTTGAACCCACTTTATTTCGCAGCTCATCGCCTTTTAATAACGTAATAGGATGCGACGAATCTTCCACCGACTCAATAAATGGCGCACTAACAATCATATCGTCAAGTTTTTGAACGGATAATTCTTCAGCGGCGTAAAGCGGTGCGGCAAAAACGAAACAATACAGGGGTAAAAAATGCGTTTTTTTAAACATAAAATTTCCTAAAACGGTAACAAATGTTGGGTTAAATAATCAGGCAGAAAGACGCAATTTTTGCATCAAGTCTTCCGCCAAAAGGTTTAGGTGACCATCGGTGATAAACACTAAGCGTCCAATGTCATCGTTTAATTCACGTAGCTCTAAAAAGGTCGGCGGATGCAAATAACCATTTCCGCCTTGCACAATCATCGGTTTTTCATGTTCTTGGGTATAAATAATCCCTTTGACGCGCACTAATTCAGGGTGATAAGTGGTCAGTAAATCAATTAAAACTGCTTGCAGTAAATGCCATTCCATTCGACTTTCAAAACGCAAACAGATATGTTTAAACCGTTTTGCTGTCAAATCATCGTCAACTTGATTGCCTTGCAATGTTTTTTTATCCGCATTTTGTGTTGCAAAAAGCAAGCTCGGAGAAATCGCGCCAAATGGCGCATTGATTGTGTTTGCGTGAGGCGCAAATTGCTCAATTGTTGCCAAACATTTTTGCTGCTGCAGGGGCGTGACTAAATCAGTGTGCGTTAAAACAACGGTATCCGCCCATGCAAGTTGCGCTTGCATTTGTGGAAAGCGCGACAAGTTTTCATCCGAAATAGCCGAAAATGTGCTGATAACGCCTTGCAAGCGATAACGCGCCGATAGCCATTTTTGTGTTAATACTATCTCTAAAACGGGTTCAGGATTAGCAACGCCGCTGGTTTCAATAATGACATAATCAAACGTTTTTTCGCTTTGACTGTCCCACGCCATGCGTAAATTTTTAAGTAATGGCATTAGCGCATCGC
>JBDLTP010000015.1:0-22591 GCA_039805765.1 Pseudomonadota bacterium | reverse complement strand
TTTACTTCAATGTGCTTTTCATAACTGATCATTTGATAACTTGCCCTGAGAAATAGTTAGGTTTCCATTATCTCATTTCAACTCATTAAATCGGGATATTATTTTTGACTGTATCCTTAATAAGTGTTACGCCTTAAAAAAGAAACTAAGCCAATCGGTTAAGGCATGACCGACTTTCACCCCGTCGGGCTAGGCTTAGTTATTGGGTAGCTTTGAGCGAATCTAAGTAATCCGCCCACTGTTGCATCATTTTGTGTCGTTCTGGTAAATGCGCTGTGCGATTGTAGGCGCGTCCGTTGGGGTCTTTGACGCTGTGTGCTAATTGATGCTCTATAAAATCGGGTCTTACGCCTAACACTTCATCGAGTATTGTGCGAGCTGTGGCTCTAAAGCCGTGGACTGTCATTTCCGTATTATCAAACCCCATTCGACGCAATCCCGCGAGCAATGCCTCACTTGTCATGGCGCGTGAACCGTTGGGCGTTCTTGCACTTGGAAAAACATATTTCCCGAGACCTGTGATGGGTCTAATGGTGTTTAGTATATTTATGGCTTGATTGGATAAAGGAACAATATGTTGCGTCTGTGTTTTGGTAACTAAATACCGCCACTCTCTAGCATCAAAATCAATTTGATCCCATTGGGCGAGCCTTAATTCAATAGGTCGAACAAACACCAATGGCGCGAGTTCTAGCGCGGCTTTTACCGTAAACGTGCCACTATAATTATCAGTAGCTCGTAATAGTGGCGCGAGTTCTTTAGGATCTGTAATTGATGCAAAATGCCCGCCTTTCGTTGATTGCAACGCGCCACGCAAATCGGCTGTAATATCTCTATCAATGCGAGCGGTTGCAACGGCATAGCGGAAAACTTGCCCACAAATTTGAAGTGTTCGGTGAGCAGTTTCAATCGCCCCTCTTTCTTCAATCCGTCTTAAACAAGTCAAAACTTCAATGGGTAAAATATCCGTAATGGGTCGATGTCCTAGCCATGGAAAAATATTTTTCTCCAACATCCCTTTGTTGCGATTGCTTTTATCATCCCAATTTTTTACCTGCTTACTTCCCCATTCACGGGCGACAATCTCAAAACTATTTTCTACGTCTTGAACTCTTGCCGCCTTGGTTGCTTTTCGGTGTTCACTTGGGTCGATACCATCGGCTATTTGCTTTCTGGCAATGTCTCGCTTATCTCGTGCTTGCTTTAGTGAAGTTTCGGGATATACACCCAAGGCGAGTGTTTTACGTTTGCCATCAAATCTGTAATCCATCCTGAAGTATTTACTTCCATTTGGATGAACTAACACATAAACACCCTTTTCATCTTTAAGCTTATAGGGCTTATCTTCTGGTTTGGCGGCTTTAACGGTGGAATCAGATATTGGCATTTTGTCGGTACACGATTTTAATTGTTCACATATACTACCATTTATACCGACAAAAAAATTGGATGTCAACGGACGTTATCGGACATTATAGGCAATAAAAAACCCGCTGAACCTTATGATTCGCGGGTTTAATGGACTTCCTAGAACATCTTTGGATCTTTATTTGGTGGAGGCGGGGGGAATTGAACCCCCGTCCGTAAGCACTCCGCCACAAGGTCTACATGCTTATCTCGTTCTTTGATTTAGCCTGTGACATTCCGACGAGCCAAAAAGGTCACAAACGATTCCGTAGAGTTTTAGCGCATCCATACCGGACAGACTTCAGCGCGATCTTATGTAAATGACCTCTGAGCGTCCCGAGGGACTCCACCCGCATAAGCACAGATGGTCAAAGGAATGGTGCTGGGTTTAAGCAGCTAGAGCCATTGAGTAGTTTTCGTCGTTTGCGAATACTTAAGTTTCAGTAGGATTTACGAGGTGTACTGTCCTCGACATGCACTCTAGGTTTCGCTACCCACGTCGAAGCCATGTCGCCCCCGTGTGTATACTCAGTAGAATACACGATAGAGCGAACGAATTCCAGTGTTTCTCATAGAATTCCATTTAAAGAATACGTTTACTGATAGAACACCGTAAAATCATTTAGGGTATTATGCGTCTGCGCTAAGTGTTCAGATTCAAATGCATTCACACCAACGCGTGAAAAATAAAAAGCTTGATCAGCCAAATAATTTCCCACTGCGCGAATTTCACCTTGATAAGCATGACGATTACGCAGCATATACGCTTGTGAAAAACTACGTCCATCGGCAAAATCCGATATCGCTAATTCGATTAACGCTAATTTTGGCAAATCTTCTACGAGTTGATTCACATCATCCACCGGCGCAATGCGAACCCCTAAATTCCCCTCATGGGTAACTAGCTGATTCTTTTCATTTTGCCAACGCCCCAGTGATACGCAAATATTACCGCCAACAATCGGTTCATCGTCTGCTAAATACGTCCAATGATTTTCAATCAGCTGCTTATTTTTAATGACTTGCATACACTTTCTCCTTGAAAGGGTCAATGCCAACACGTTTTACCGTCTCCAAAAAGCTTTCTTCATCTAAACGTATTTGAATGTATACGTTTAAAATGGTTTCCACCGCTTGCGCGACATCGGCTTTTGGAATAGACGGCCCTAAACGCTCACCAATAGCCGCTTCATTGGATGAAGAACCGCCTAACGTAAATTGATACCATTCAACGCCTTTTTTATCGACACCTAAAATACCAATATGCCCAACACTCTGATGCGCACAGCCATTCATACAACCTGAAATATTGATATTCACATCACCAATATCGTGCAGATAATCCAAATTATCCAGCACGTTGTTTATGTCTTTAGTGATATCAATTGAACCTGCATTCGCCAAAGAGCAAAAATCAAGTCCAGGACAGCAAATAATATCTGTTGCCATGCCAATGTTTGGCGTGGCTAATTTTTGCGACGCTAAGGCTTGCCAGAGTGCAAATAAATCAGCCTGCTTTACATCAGCAAACACAAAGTTTTGACGATGCGTACTACGAATTTCACCAAAGCTGTATTTCACTGATAAATCTGCAATCGCATCAAGCTGCTCTGATGTTAAATCTCCGGGTGGAGAATCAGGTGCTTTGATTGATAAAAAGACAATACGATAGCCGTCAACTTTATGCGCTTGCGTGTTATATTTTACCCACGTTGCAAAAGCGCTGTTTTCTTGTCTATGTGCGTCAAATGCCCCGTCCTGCGCGGCATTTTTATCATAATCAAATGGCGTAAAATGCGCTTTCATCGACGCAAAATAATCGTCACTCACTTCTAAATTATCACGAATCAAGGCCCATTCGGTTTCCACTAATTGCGTGAATTTTTCAAGTCCAGTTTCTTTGACGAGAATTTTAATCCGTGCTTTGTATTTGTTATCGCGTCTGCCTAGTAAATTATAAATACGCAGTACCGCTTCCAAATACGACAGAATGTGTTTTTTCTCAAGGAATGGTCGAATCACCTGTCCAATAATGGGGGTTCGCCCAAGTCCACCTCCAACAAACACTTTAAAACCAATTTCGCCAGCATCGTTTGTCACTAAATGCAGACCGATATCGTGAAATTGAGTCGCTGCACGATCGGTGGTTGAACCACTGACGGCGATTTTGAATTTGCGTGGCAAATAATCAAATTCAGGATGCAGGGTTGTCCATTTGCGAATAATTTCGCAGTAAGGGCGCGGATCTTCAATTTCATCAGCACAAACACCCGCTAAATGATCACTGGTCGTATTACGCATACAGTTACCACTCGTTTGAATGGCGTGCATTTGCACTTGCGCGAGCTCGGCCAAAATATCAGGAATTTGCTCTAATTTTGGCCAGTTATACTGCACATTTTGACGCGTGGTCACATGACAATAATTTTTGTCATAAGTTCGCGCAATGTGTGCGAGTGTATGAAGTTGTTTTGCGCTCAGGAGACCATAAGGAATCGCTACGCGCAGCATGGGCGCATGAGTTTGAATATACACCCCATTTCTAAGACGGAGCGCTCGAAAGCCATCTTCAGAAATTTCGCCATTTAAAAACTGCTGTGTTTGCCGCCTAAACTGCGCGACTCGTTCTTCAATAAGAATTTGATCGTTATGATTATATTGGTACATAAAAAATGGTTTTCAGACCCTATAAAAAGCCAATAAAGTGAGTGCCAATCATATACCCCGAGTCATAAAATGACAAAATTTATTAGTTGGTGATAACATAATATGTTGATGTGCGTTTTTATTTATTAGAAATAAGGTGGAGGATATATGAAGTTTGTTGTTTTAGCATTGTTAACCTTACTTGTGCCGCAATTGGCACTTGCTGAAGGTTTTCAGAATTTAGACATGACAGGAACTGAGCGCGGTATTTACACTGTGTTGATTTTCTTGATTGCTTACGGTTTTGTAATGACCGAAGAATTTACGCATATGCGTAAATCAAAACCAGTGATTTTAGCGGCAGGCATTATTTGGGCGCATGCCTCAATTTTAGCGCAGCAAAAAGGCGTTCCTACGCACGAGATGCACTTAGCGTTTGAGCATGACGTCAAAGAATACGCTGAATTGATGTTGTTCTTACTTGTCGCCATGACCTACATTAACTCAATGTCTGAGCGTAATGTATTTGAAGCGCTTCGTTCATGGCTGGTTAGAAAACAGTTCGGCTATCGCCAATTATTTTTAATCACAGGCATCATTACATTCTTCTTGTCTGCGGTTGCTGATAACTTAACAGCAGCCCTGCTTGTGGGTGCGGTTGTGATGGCAGTCGGTGCGGATAATGAAAAATTTGTCAGTATTGGTTTTGTTAACCTGGTTATCGCAGCGAATGCGGGCGGTGCGTTCTGTCCGTTTGGTGACATTACCACGTTAATGGTTTGGCAAGCAGAATACGCAGAATTCTTTGATTTCTTCAAACTCTTTATTCCTTCTGTTGCAAACTATGCCATTCCAGCGGCGATTATGTACTGGGCAGTGCCTGATGAGCAACCCAAAGAAACAAGTGAAGCAGCGGTTCAATTAAAACCCGGTGCATTAATCATTTGCTTTATGTTCCTCTGCACCATTGGCTCAGCAGTTAGCTTTAAACAAATTCTTCATCTTCCTCCTTTCATGGGCATGATGACCGGTTTATCTGCCTTGATGTTATTTGGTTACTACTTGAAAATGCAAGCACGTAAAGCAGGTGATCATAACGGCTTTAATATTTTCAATAAAGTCATGCACGCAGAATGGGATACCTTGTTATTCTTCTTTGGTGTTGTCTTTGCGGTAGGTGGTTTAGGATATATTGGTTACTTAGAATTATTATCTAGTGCCATGTACGATGGTTTAGGCCCCACAACCGCAAACATTTTAGTGGGTTTAATTTCAGCGATTGTTGATAACATTCCTGTGATGTTTGCTGTGCTTAACATGGGCGTTGATATGGACTTATATCAATGGTTACTTGTGACGTTAACGGCGGGTGTGGGTGGTTCATTATTATCTGTTGGCTCTGCAGCAGGTGTTGCGTTAATGGGACAATCAAACCACAAATATACATTCTTTAGTCATTTGAAATGGACTCCTGCTATTGCAGCGGGTTACGCTGGAAGTATTTTTGTTCATTATTTGATTAACGGTTAATATTTGATTAACGGTTAATTTTTAAACGTTACTTCAAATCATAAAAAGCCCCGTTTAGCAATAAACGGGGCTTTTTTCTTCTCGGACGCAGACAAGAGCGCATCACGTTTAAGCCTCTGAAAGTGTCCAGTTTTACTTGATTACTAAAAAGACGATACGCTCAATTTTCCCTGCTGAAGTATGACGCATAAATTATGGCCTATTTTGGCTTAATGAATACCTTTCGCCGCAGCAATAACAGCTTGCCCTAATGCTAAACCACCATCATTCATTGGATAACGCTGAGGATAGAATACGTTTTTATTACATTGGCGCAATTTCATGGAAACCGCCTCTAATATCAATTTATTCTGAAATACACCACCACTTAAAACGACATTATCAAGGCCAGTTTTAAAACTAAGCCTCATTAAAACGTCAACGGTTGCGTCAACCAAACTATGATGAATACGCGCGGCAATATTAGCTTTATCAACGCCATCTCTGAGATCTGTCAGTACCGCCCGCCAAAGTCCCTTCCAATTTAATACTAACAAGTGTGCGTTGTCTTCAATTTCCCATGCGCGTGAATAAGCTTGCTCACTTGAAAATACTGGCATAGAAAGCACTTCAAGTGCCATTGCTGCTTCACCTTCGTATTGGATTTTTTCACTATGCAAACCCAGTGCAGCCGCAAATGCATCAAACCAGCGTCCACAAGAGCTGCTTAATGGCGAATTAATATTTTGATGAATCATTTTCTCTAACGTTGCAAGGGGCTTTGTTTTTAGCCGTTCAATAATGTCTAAATCAACATAATCGGCCAGCAATAGGTCAACATCAAAATAATGCTGTAATTGTGCGTAGGTATTACGCCAAGGTTCTCGCATGGCTTTTGTAGCACCTGGTAAAGCAATATTTTGAAAATGCCCAAGCCGCCTAAACGATTTATAATCTCCCACTAAAAACTCCCCGCCCCATAACGCATTATCACTATTGACGCCCAAACCATCAAAAATAGCCGCTAACATAGGCGGCGCATTCAAAGGTATATTCCATTCTGCTAAGCATGCGGCTAAATGTGCGTGATGATGCTGAACTTGAATGACCGGCAAGTCATCTAATTCAGCCATTAACTGGCCATATTGCGTAGATAAATAATTGACATGATAGTCAGTTGCAATGATTTTAGGTGTAAATTCGTATAATTTTTTATAAAAATCAATGGCGTGACGATAATCATTTTGAACAGTGGCATTATCTAAATCCCCAATATACGCGGAAACGATAGCATGGCCATTTTTGATAAAACAAAAACTGTTCTTAAGTTGTGCCCCCATCGCTAACACCATATTTGCACGCTCAAAACCGGGAGGCAACGAAATACTTTCGGGAGCATAACCACGTCCACGGCGAAGAATCTGCAGACTACCCGCCATTTCTCGAAGGAGGGAGTCGTCAAGTCGATGCATAATATCTCGATCGTGAAAAAGAAAGAAATCCGCAATATTAGCGAGTTTCTCGTGTGCATCATCATTCTCAATACATTGAGATTCATCACTGATATTGCCTGAGGTGAACACAATTGGTGTATCAAAATATTGCAGTAATAAAGTGTGCAAGGGCGTATAGGGTAGGATAAAACCGAACTTATTATCGTTTAGCGCAATATTTGGGGCTAAATCATTGCTTCGCGCGGTGAGTAATACAATCGGTGCACTTTTCCCACGCAACGCCTTTATTTCTAATTCACTCATAAATGCATATCGAGAAATGACGCTTTCATCCCTTGCCATCAACGCAAAGGGTTTCGCATAACGGTGTTTTCTTTCACGTAGTCTGCGAACTGCATTTTCATCCGTGGCAAGGCAAGCAAGATGGAAACCGCCAATGCCTTTTATGGCAATGATGTAGCCATGTTTCATTAAATCAGCGGCATGTTTAATAAAATCATCACAGGCTAATGGTCGCCTTTGGTTATCTTCTAACCACACTTTGGGTCCACAACTTGAACAACAATTAGCCTGCTCATGAAATCGACGATTGCTTGGATCCTCGTATTCTTGTTGGCATGCATTGCACATGGTAAATTTGGCCATGCTCGTATTTGGGCGATCGTAAGGTAAATGTTGGATTATCGATAAACGTGGACCACAATGCGTACAATTCGTAAATGGATAGCGATAACGACGATTATGTGGATCGGCAATTTCCGCTAAACAAGCGTCGCAAGTCGATGCATCAGCAGCGATAGATGTTTCAATTTGATTAGATACACTGGCAACAATATGAAAGCCTTCTATCTGCCTTTTTTGAAAAAATGCGTGAACCTCAATACTGTCAACTTTTGCCAGCGGCGGAAGTTGACGTGAAATTTGGTCTATAAAGGCATCAATATTGTCTTTATTTCCCACGACTTGAATGACAACACCCACGCCATCATTCCACACTTCACCGGTCAGCTGAAATTTTTTGGCAAGATGCCAAATAGCAGGTCTAAAACCAACCCCTTGAACAATTCCCCGAACGCGGATTTCTTTTCCAAGCATCAGCAAATACGCGGTAATGGCTCACCAATTGACCAGTCGGCAATGCGTCGCGCTCCAATTATGGTGCTCATTTGACGCAGTTCAAAGGCCGAGGTCACTTGTTTTTTTATCCACATATATTTACCTGTTGGCATTCTTTTGAATTGCATGATATTGGCGTTATCTCACCAATCGAACATTCATATACGCATTTTTATCATTGTAATTGGTATGCCCTTGATTAAAATCAACATACCAAGCGTAATGATTACTATAAACATAGGGTGAAGATGACCAAAACCACAAACTTTGGGTATTGGAAAAAAATAGGGTGTGAATATTAGGTTTTTTCACTGGCGAGTCACTTAAACACTTTGCTTTTTTTAGGTCAAATTTCCCATTAAAGCAGTGTACAAGGGTCATTAACTCTATTTGGGTGGGTAAACGCCAATTGTCATAACCAGCAAAATGATTTTTTAATTTCATTGCGCTATACCATGTGAATTTTTCTGCATCCCCATCGCAAGTCAATCCATTCCACACTTGACCGACAGCGCACCGTTGCCACATCAAGCCGTTGTTTTTAAATGTGACCGTTCCATTTTTGTTATCGATGAATTCATCCGAATTTGTCTCTGCAATAGTTGATTGAATCTGACTTTCGATCGCTTCAATCACGGGCTTTTGCACGACTTGCTCTTGTGTTTGCTTTATAGTTTCTTCTTTAGCGACGAATTCATGTTGATCATTCATCATTTCATAGGATAGACCAATTAAAATAACACCACAAAATGCAATCATCAAAATAGATTTTTTCATTACTCACCCTACTCCTTCGCTAAAAATAACATCCGCAATTCAACATCAATAAAAACATTTTCACGCTATGAATCAAATATGACACACTCATAGCAAGGCAAATCGTATTGCAAACCTTAAGGCTTAAATCAATCAATAAGGCGTTAAGTTCAGTGTAATCGAATCGCAATGCAGTTGAAACTGTACATCACATTTCCAAGTGATACTCACTTTTTTTAACAGTTTACTAGGATTTTCTAACTTTCAGCTATAAAAACACTATTATTTTTGGGTTATTAAAAACGTAATGTTTGACAGAATGAAATGTCAGTATCAGAATAGCGAAAAAACCCACACTGTAAATATTAAAAAACATCGTGTCTTAATTAGCTGCCATTAATTTCAAATGGTTTTACTTATTCAATCCTAACATTTAAAAAAGTCATGTCTAAAATTATTCTTTTACTATCGAGCTTTTTCTTATCAACCGCTATTCTAGCGGACGCCCCTATTCTATTTAAACCCCCAGCAACCGGTGCCCCCACCACGCAGCGAGGTGGAGGCACACGAGGCATCAGCAATACGTCAATTCAACTTCAAGCCTTGGTGCCAACGGGGCAAGTGGGTTTAACTGCGCAGGCATCACCTAATTTGTACTGGTACGTTTCTGAGGCAGCGCCTTATAGCGTGGAATTCTCACTTTCTGTTGAAAGTACCGGTGAAGTCATTGCAGAAGAAACATTGCCTCCAGTGACAAAAGCCGGTATTCAAACCATTAAACTCAACAGTTTAAATGCACAGCTCACCGAAGGATCGGACTATTTATGGTCAATTGCGCTGGTAATTGATCCAACACAGCGCGGAAAAGATATTTTGATCAGTGTGCCTATTCGAAGAAATCCGACCACAATTGATCTAAATGATGCCGCTAAATTAGCGGAAGCTGGTTTTTGGTACGATACGCTGCAATATGTGACTGAACAAAAATCATCTCAAGTGCAAGACCTTTTAAAACAAGTAGGAATTACACTTGGTGGCAAATAAAAAATGGTTAAATCATCCTATCGTTGTTTGTGCATCGCTAGGGTTTGTTTCGTTTTTACTGATTATTGGACTGCAATCCCTTACTATTTTAGAGGGGTTAGAATTACGCGTTTTTGATAAATTTTTATCTGAGCGCCCTGCGGAAACCATTGATAAACGTATTGTCATCATTAGTGAAACCGAACCTGATATTCGTCGATTTGGCCATCCTCTGTCTGATCAAGTCTTTGCGGACGCTTTGCAAAAAGCTGAAGACGCAGGTGCTCGAGTCATTGGGGTAGATAAATATAGAGATATACCTACACCCCCTGGTTCAGATAATCTAAGTAATGTCTTAAAAAAATATGACAATATTGTCTGGATATTTTTTGGCGGGGATCAAAAACAAAATTTTGTTGCTGCACCTGCTGCACTAGAAGGCAGTATTGCACGAACGGCCTTTAACAATATTCTTGAAGACCCCGATGGTGTTGCCCGTCGAGGTCTTTTATTTTCAGATGTTAATGGCACTAGCTACTATTCTTTTCCGCTACTGCTCTCTGTTTACTATTTGGCTAATGAGAATATGGCTGTTCAATTAGACGATCAGCAAACACTCAATATCAATGGCATTCGTGTTCCAAAAATTGATTCAAATTTTGGGGGCTATCATGAAGCGGATACAGGTGGATACCAAATTATACTGGACTATCCCGCGCTATCGCAGTCATTTAGCACTTATACCTTATCGGATTTGCTTGATAATAAAGTCCCTGAGGATGCATTAAAAAATAAAATCGTTTTATTTGGTGCTATGGCACCTAGCCTCCAAGATTATTGGCTTTTGCCAAATGAAGTCACTCGCTTTGGAATCGAATACCATGGCTATTTTATTAGTCAACTTCTCAATATTGCCACTAAACAAAAACAACCTCTACGCGCTATACCTGATAATGCGGAATATGGATGGTTATTATTTTGGTGCTTAATTGGCTCATTCGCAGGACTGTATCGAGGCGGCATCCTTTTCTTTGTTTTAATGTTAGGTGAATTTACCGCCCTGCTAGGCAGTAATATTTTCTTACTCAATCTAGGATGGTGGTTACCCCTCATTGCCCCGTTACTTGGTTGGATTTGCGCTTTATTTGTCAGTGTGTTTTATTTTTTCACACAAACGCGAGCCGAACGTGGTCAGTTAATGAAATTATTTGAACGCCACGTTTCTCCAGAAGTTGCGTCACATTTATGGGAAGTACGTGACCAATTTTTCAGTAAAGATGGTATTCAACCCGATACGGTAACCGCAACTATTTTATTTACCGATTTATCTAATTTCACCACCATTTCAGAACACATGGAGCCATTAGTATTGATGAACTGGCTAAATGAATATATGGAAGAAATGAGTCAATTAGTGATGGCACATGGCGGCATGATTGATAAATATATCGGTGATGCGATTATGGCTATTTTTGGGGCTCCTGTTAAACGTGAAACCGAAGATGCAATCGCAAACGATGCAAAACAGGCTGTTGCGTGCGCCATAGAATTTGGCCACAAACTTGGCGAGCTCAATGAAAAATGGGAGGCACAAGGCCTGCCAACCGTCACCATGCGTACAGGGATTTTTACAGGGACGGTGGTTGCGGGAAGTTTTGGAAGTTCACAGCGCATGGAATACACCGTTATCGGTGACACCGTGAATACCGCTTCGCGCCTGGAAAGTTTTGATAAAACGATCGCCACGCCAACACGCGATCATCCTTGTCGCATTCTCATTGGTAATTTAACGCACCATTATGTCAAAGATGCCTATCAAACTGAAGTGGTAGGCGAATGCTTACTGAAAGGCAAAACGGATATGCTAAAAATTTATCACATTATTGCAAAAAACTAATGGTGTTGTCGTCAACCCTAATTTTACCTAGATCCACCTTAGTAATTATGATTATTTTATAATTACGCTCATTTGACGACCATTATGTTAGCTTGGTCATGATGTAAAATGAGATAAATTAATCATTTATCTGCGTAATTTTGATAAAATCTAGACTCACTTTAATGAATGTACGACACCGCAATGGTCATGACTAAAATTTTATTCATTTTTATATTGCTCTCATTTA
Source organism: Pseudomonadota bacterium (assembly GCA_039805765.1). GTDB lineage: Bacteria > Pseudomonadota > Gammaproteobacteria > Methylococcales > Methylomonadaceae > UBA10906. The sequence goes on along the minus strand of JBDLTP010000015.1, from coordinate 10,554 downwards.
GTCATATTGCAATCAGTCAACCTTGCAGTAGTGAAAACGCAGGGATTGATCAATGTGAAAACAGTCAACTAAACTGTAAAAACGGGCGTGAAAACCACTCAAAAAATAACTGCAAGCATCTGAATAATAAAGAATTACACCATGATACCCTAAAAGTTGATTACGAAGGTTTTAGTATCTGGCTTGACTGCCGACGACACGGCGCGATTAAATTTCAATATAACGCGCAGCACGATACTGGCCATTTTCCGCGCGCGAATAAATTTTCACTAGATCCCCACATTCCCGAAAATTGTCAGCAAATGACAGCGAATGCTTATGGACATCATTATGATCGTGGTCATCTAGTGCCAGCAAATCATTTGGATTCGTCCGCGTCAGCCATAAAAGCGACAAATAATATGACAAATATTCTGCCACAAGCCGCTAACATGAATCGGGGGGCATGGCTGGTAACGGAAGAAATAACCGAATGTTATCGGGACATTTCTGAATTACTCATTATTGGCGGTGTGATTTGGGGTAATAATCCTAAAGATGATTTTTTTGTGAAATCACATGGCATCACAACGCCCGATGCGTTTTGGAAAGTGATTGTGCGAGGTAGCGGTCAAGATGAACAAGCCATCGCATGGATAGTCCCAAATTCAAAGGACGCAACGCGCGATAAACTCGATAACTATCTTGTTACTGTGCGCGAAATTGAAACGCTAACGGGGGAAAAAATGCCTGTAGCCGATTACATTAAAGAAACAAAACCCAGCACGTCATGGTTAATTCCTATTGGATGCAATAAAGGATAGCTGTGTAATTTGAGAATGTAGTTGAAATATTAACCTTTATAAAAAGCGTGAATGATGACGCTATTAATGCTGAACATATGCTTTTGCGATTAAAAATCTTGTGCAAATGAAATGTATAGCGCAAGACAGCATGAGTATAAATTAATTTTATCACTGACCATTAAAGGGATTAAAATTTGATAAGGTGAGTCGAATCGAATAATGCTCAAATTAAAAAGAATATAAACATGCAAACCATTACAATATCAGTAGTGTAGCAATAAATAAATGAAAACATAACGAGATGATACTGAAATGACAAATCAACATGGCTTAGAATTTAAGTTAAGTAAAAGTGAACGCAAATTACTTGCTGTTTTCACGCCTTCAGCAGATAAGCTAGATGATCTCACCATTGATGTCGTTAAAAAAGGCATAGAAGAAGCTGGATTAGCGTATTTATTTATAAATGAGCTTGCAATAGCGGAATTAATCGTTCGCTACAGTGATCCGAACGCAGAAGCGTTTGAATGTGAAATTGGTGAACGTCGAGATGCTTCATTATTAATTACCGTATCCGATGATAAATTACGTGCGCGTTTGACGGTGACACCTAATTATGGCGGGAAAGCACTAACGCTTTCTGCAATACATAAGGCGATCAAAGAAAAAGAAATTACTTACGGAATAGTGGAAGCCGAAAAATTCGACTCTATTATGGAAAAAGGTTTTTGTACTGATTTTTTAATAGCAGAAGGCGTGAAATCGGTCGACGGGATTGATTCCCAGTTTAAAAGTATGATGCCCGAAACCCATGAGCGCAAACCTAAAATTGACGCAAATGGTATTGCAAATTACCGTGAATTAGGTGAAATTCCAGTGGTTCGCAAAGATTCCGTCGTCATGCAGCGCATCCCCGCCATTCAAGGTAAAGAAGGTCGCACCGTGTTTGGTGAAGTCGTTCAACCTAAAATTGGTGAGAATATTCCGTTCTCTAAAGATATGAAAGGCGTTTACGTTAACCCAAATGACGAAAATCAATTACTTTCCTCCGTCACCGGTCAACCTGTGCCCGTTCCAAATGGAATGACCGTGTCTTCAATCTTAACGCTCGATAAAGTCGATTTCTCAACGGGCAATGTGAACTTTGATGGATCCGTGGTGGTTAAGGGCGATGTCGTGGAAGGCATGACTATTGAAGCACTTGAAGACGTCATTATTCACGGCAATGTCCTCGGTGCAACGGTTAAATCAATGGGTGGCTTGACTATTAAGGGTGGCGTAATGGGAAGTAGTCAATTATTTTCGAATGCGGATATTATCATTAAAAGTGGAGTCCAAGGCGCTGAGCAACCTAGCGATGAAAATAATGTAAATAATATGCAAAAAATTGTTGCTCGTGGGTCAGTGGTTGTCGAGTTTGTTGAAAATTATCATGTTGAAGCCGGGTATGATATCGTCATTTCAAAATATGCGTTAAATACTGAACTCATGGCCGGTAATAAAATTTTTGCTGGTGCAAAAAATAGTAGTAATAAATCATCCATTATTGGCGGAAGCAGTTGTGCATTACTGCAACTTAAAGCGGCTGTAGTGGGCGCGCGCTCAGGCCTTAAAACCCATATTCAAGTCGGCATCAATCCATATATTCAAAAACGCATACTCGATATGAAAGAGGATTTAATTGCAAAACAAGATGAACTCGTCTACATCGGCACGCTTCTCGCCTTTTATGATGATCATCCTGAAAAAACAACGGATACGATGATTGCAAAATTGAATCGAACACTCAGTAAACTCAAAATTAACATCAAGGAACTCAAAACTGAAATCGATGAATTATCGCAAAATTTTTCTGCCTCTGATAATGCACGAATTGTAGTCGATAGAGGTGTTTATGTGGGTACAGAAGTACAAATTGGCAATGTGCGCTGGAAAGCAGAAGAAAATCGCGGTAAAAGTTTGTTTGTTTTATTATCGGGAACTCGTGAAATTGCTGTCAGCTAATTTCATTGCATCAACTGCTCAAGTCAGTTTATATTTTTAAAAAAAGGTGATGCACAATGTCTCAAGATTCTGCAATGATACACAACCGAGCAATGATAGTGAACAACCTCGCTATGCTCGTCAAAAATAAATGCAATGTATCCGTATCATTAGGCGGGAAAGAAACATTATTGACCGTTTTACTATCCATTAATCACCAAGATAGCACCATTGTTTTAGATTATGGCTCTTCTGAGTATTTAAACAAAAAATTAGTTAACATTAAAAATCCGCATTTTAATACGGTTTTTAATGGTATTCAGGTTTCTTTTCATGTTGATCATGTGAGAAAAAGTAAATATAAGGGAAGTGATTGTTTTATGATCACTATCCCAAACCAACTTTATTGGTACAATCGACGGGAATATTATCGCGTTGCTTGCCCCGCACTTGATGGGGCGAATATTGAAATTGTGCTGGCTGAACCTGATGAAGATGCTTCGTTAGAAAAAAAACAGGCTTATGCGCTCGCAATTGCCCGAATTGAACAAAAATTAATTGCAGACATTCAAACTCAGTATGCGGATGAAAAGATAGCTTGGCAGCGCGCTTATTCTAAAATGGGCGCCTCGTCTAAACTTAGAGCAACTATCGCACGCCAAAAATTTGAAGATGAACTTGAGGCGCATCCCGCTCATCCCAGCCCCAAATTAGCTAATGTGATGCGTTTCAATTTAGTCAATGTGAGTATGTCGGGCTGTCAACTGATCAATATTGATCCTGAATTTTCCTATTATTTACCCAGCGGCGCCTTTTACCGCGATAAATTACTCAATTTGCCACATTTTAAAATATATGTCTCTTTTAAAGTGGTGTCGGTCAATTCAATGGCGCGATCGGTACTAGATCCCGAGGCGAATGAGTTTGAAGATCATATTGGTTTAGAATTTATGGATATACCCGAATCCATTGAAGGTGCTATTTTACGCTATGTTCAAGATATTGAACGGCAAAGTGGGTTGCTTGATAGTTTATAAAACCATTCACGCATGTTTATCGACTCATTAAAAAGTGAGTCGACGATACATGTGATTGAACGCTAAATAATTTCAACATTTCAAAAAATTAAATCTTCATTGTGCCTTATTACATTTTTACACACAAAAATTTAAGGTACTTGACATGAAGTTCTTCATAAAGCCCCTCTGGCGTGATGCCTAAAAGAATCGGCTCATGCTCTGGATGGACAATACATTCACCTTGACCATTCAACTGAACTTCAGCGTCTTGAAAAATGCGTCTCATTTTATAAACTTTTCCATCTTTTTGTCTAACCGAATGTACGATTTTTTGCTCATTTTTTACAAGACTGGGAAAAAATTTCGCTAGGCTATTTGAAACATAGCCTACAATTTCACCTTCCGCATGATATTCAGCAAAGGTGTTTGAGGAAAACAGCGTTAAAAAGACGATGAGTGTTATTTTTTTCATGAATTTTTATAATTATTTATAATTGTTATATTTAGTGATGGATTAATCACTATTGGTTTGTAAATCAATTTTTTATGAGCTTAATGCAAGGTTAACTATCTCTTGCAGTTGTTGATGCGTAAACGGTTTTTGAAGAATACCTTTAACACCTAACATTTCCAATGAATCCAAATTAAATCCTGCGGCAATTGCCCGTCGACCACCAGAAATAACAATTATCGGAAGTTTTGGGTGCATGTGATGCAGCTCCGTAATCACTTCAATACCATCTTTATTTGGCATAATGATGTCAGTAATCACTAAATCTGGCTTGAATTGAAAAAAATTCGCAACTCCCTCTTGCCCATCATGCGCTATACATATTTCATGGCCATCACGCGTTAATAATTTTTGCAACAAATCACGTAATTGATCTTCATCGTCAATGACTAATATCTTTGCCATTCGTATTACCTTTTTAATGAAAGTTTTTAATTATTCTCCCGCATGCCATTGAAAATATCAACCCATTAAACAGGGTATTACTTCACATGGCAGACCCTAAAGATTATGAAAAAACGCTTTAATAAAAAACTATTTTAGCATTTAAATATAAAATCATAAATTAGAATAAATTGTCGAAATAGCGGTATTTCTGCCGCACCAACAACCGCCCTAATTGAGCATTATTATACAGTTTTACCCCTCAAATAATAAGTTATTATTTCCATTTATCGCTAAAAATAATTGAAAAAAAGAAATTATTAGGTTGTTATTTTCAATAATGACAACTAAGATTTCTAATTGTTATTAACGAGACGAAATAAAAGCATAAATCAGCTTATGTTGCGCAATCAATGAAAACGAAGCAAATGATTGAATTGGTGGAGTTTTTAACGCCAAAGTGACAAGAGGAAATCGTGCGCATTATTACTTAAAAAAAGACAAAAATATGATATTGAAGATTTTATGATGTAATTAAGAGTGCCTGATTTTTAAAAAATCAGGCTCAATTTTAGATTTTATGATACTTTTATCAAGCAAATAAAAACAGGTAACTAATCTAAAATTTTACAGTTGGAGCGTTGTTATGATTCCGTCCATGTCGACTATGCCTAATCTTCTTTATGGAACAGCGTGGAAGAAAGAGCGAACAGATGCGTTAGTTGAGCAAGCTATTCAAATCGGGTTTAGAGGTATCGATACCGCTTGTCAGCCAAAACATTATGATGAAAAAAGAGTGGGGCTTGCGCTAGCGCGATTAAAAGAGCAAGGAATAGATCGCTCCTCCCTCTATTTACAGACAAAATTTACGCCACTTTCTGGTCAAGATCCAAGTGATGTGCCTTATGACAAAAAAACCATCTTAAGCGTACAAGTCGAGCAATCATTCAATGCTTCGCTCAATAATTTACAAACTGACTACCTAGATGCACTTCTAATTCACTCTCCATTGCCTACTTTTGAGCAAACCCTTGAAGCTTGGCATGTAATGGAAAAATTCCATAATATGGGCGGTGTAGGACGTCTTGGGATAAGTAATTGCTATGATTTGGCATTATTTGAAAAATTGTTTAACACCGTCAAAGTCAAACCAACTATTCTTCAAAATCGATTTTATAAAGACACCGACTACGACACACCTTTACGTCAATTCTGCATAGAACAAGGCATCACGTATCAAAGTTTTTGGACACTCACAGCCAATCCTCATATTCTCACTAGCAACGTTATGCAGTCATTAGCTGATGAAGTGAAAAAGACACCAGCACAAGTCTTTTTTCGTTTTTTAATTCAAAGTGGTATTACGCCCTTAACAGGTACCTGCTCCACTATCCACATGAAACAGGATTTGGACACACTTAATTTTCAACTTAGTGACGAAAATATGACAATGATCCGTCATTTGTTAATTTAATTTCAAAGACTGCCCCATGTCGCCTGGTCTTTTTCATAAATTCACGGCATCAAATCATTCATTTGCTGTCTAAAGATTGCTTATTAGAGCGTGTTCACGACATGTTTACGTCATAAAACGCTCAGCAATACTGATTAACTCTTTAGGGCTTAAAGGCTTGACTTTATATAAATCAGCACCTGCAGCCAACCCTAAATCAATATCACTTTGTTGCCCTTTAGCTGAAATTAAAATAACAGGACAGTTATGAACACTGGCTTTAATTTGTTTACATAAGCTTATGCCATCAATATCACCAGGCATCATAATATCTGAGAACACGATATCAGGCTTTAACTCCTCAAACTTTTTAAGACCTGCCATGCCATCTTCGGCTTCATATATTTCAATTTCAGGAAATTTTTTAAATGATAATCGAAATAAGGTGCGAATCAGCTCGTTGTCATCTACCACCAATAACTTCACATTTTTACTGATCAATTTTAGTCTCCAAAATCTGTTGGATTTGAGAATGAATGATTATGTTTTCAGCAATTTTTTTAACATTTGCAATGGATTTATGGGCTTGGCAATAAAATCGCTCATCCCCACTGCCTGACATTTTTCTTGCTCGTCAAATGTGACCCCTGCGCTCATCGCAATAATGGCTAAATGCAGAAACTTTGGATTTTTTCGTATTTTTTTGGTTGCCGCAAATCCATCCATTACAGGCATTTGGACATCCATTAAGATGATATCGAATGTTTTGTGTTCAAGTAACGCTAACGCCTCTAGGCTAGAACGAGCGCTTTTTCTTCTGACATAAATATTAAGAATTTTTCAGTGGGCATTATTGGAAAATATAATAGCTTAATCTCGGTTTTTTTGTCACTACTCCATCTATAAAAAAACCATTAACCGTTTTATGTCTATAAATACGAATCTTCATGATTGCCAAAAATTAAATCTGCTTTTAAACTAAACATTATGTTAACGATAAAATTAAATTATTGAATGGTAAATAAACAAAATGAATTGCATCAGCATTTAAGAGACGTTATTAAAAATGCGCATGATAAATTAGAACATCAGCCAATTTTATTGCAGCTGCTTGGGGACGTTTCCCTTGAGGGATATGCTAATGCCCTTGCCGCATTGCACGGTGTTTATGCGGCTGTCGAAAAAAATATCCTGATTTTTTTGGCGAACCAACCCATTTTATTTGATTACCAATCACGGCTTAAAACCTTAGCGTTAGAAGAAGATTTAAAAGAGCTTGAGAAAGCCCCTTATATTTCAAACATAGCCTTCCCTGCTCCAAAGAATGTGGCGGAATTAGTCGGAATGATTTATGTGCTAGAAGGCTCTACCATGGGCGGGCAATTTTTAGCGCGTAAAATTGGGAATAAATATCCTATGCGCTTTTTTAGTGGATATGGTGACAATACCGCTCAAAAATGGCAAGAGTTTTGGGTATTTGCCAATTCAGTTTGTAGCGTTGAGCAATATGACGATGTCGGAAAAATGGCAATTTTATTATTTGAATTGATTGAGTCGCATCTGCAAGATACCACTCAAAACGTTTAAAAACTGTTACGGTCTTTAAAGTATCGATTACTAGGATTCAAAATAATGATAGACATTAAACAGAAAGAATTTGAAAAAGCACTCGAAAATTGTGCCGCAGAACCTATTCATTTAATTGGAAGTATTCAGCCACATGGTGCCTTGTTGGTATTCAATAATATCTATAAAGTCATCCAAACAAGCGAGAACATAGCGGATTTTCTAGGTATTTCCCCCTCGACTATTCTAGAAATGGAACTGGCTACACTCTTAGATGAGGCCTCATTGAGTCGGGTCGTTGCCATGATTGAGGTTGCAGAAAAAACCAATACCGCTACAGGAAAATTAAATTTTAACTGTGAAAATGCCTGGCAAGAATTTGATGTACATCTTTATAAGTCCGATAGCGTATATGCACTTGAGCTGATTATTAATAATGAAAATAGTCAACAGGAAGCGCGATTCGCAACTCTACTTTTAGACATGCAGAAGTCAAAGTTGACTACCACAACGTTGTTAGAAAATGTCACTGACTATTTAAATCAAATGGCTTGCCTAGTGCGTGATTTAACAGCGTATGACAGCGTAATGGTTTATCGTTTCGATGACAATTGGAACGGCGAAATCATCTGTCAAAGTCGTGTTGACACCTCACCCTCATATCTTGGAATGAACTTCCCCGCAAGCGATATACCCGCTCAGGCGCGAAGACTTTATACAATAAATTTGGTTCGAATTCTTGCCGATATTGATGCGATTCCTGTCCCGATTATTCCTGCGCTTAATCAAGTAGATGGCAAATCACTCGACATGAGTTATTCGGCTTTGCGAAGTCTATCTCCTATTCACACAGAATATTTGCGTAACATCGGGATAAAAGCCTCCATGGTGATGTCCCTGCTCCAAAATGGAAAATTATGGGGATTACTTGTTTGCCACCATAATTCGCCTAAACAGCTATCTATTGCCATGAGAGAAAAGGCAATTTTTATTAGCAAGTTGGCATCGGAGAAACTGACTTTTATTGAAGCGATGCAGCATAAAATTCTGATGGATAAGACAACGGAATTAAGTGAAGAGTTGCATCAATCTTTAAGTAAAAGTTCGATTGAAATCACTTTTCGCGATATGTTACCAAAACTGCAATTATTGCTGAACGCAACGGGAATTATTGCCTCGATTGATAATGAAAATTATTTTCACGGAGATATTCCAACTGCCCAAGAAACTCAGCATTTACTGGAATGGCTCAGAGAAAAATCGCCTGAAAACGTATTGAGTTGCTCTCATTTAGAAAATATTTACGCACCAGCCAGCAATTTCAAGCTTATTGCATCAGGATTGCTTGCCGTACCACTTTTCAGAAATATGAATAATTGCATTATCTGGTTTCGATCTGAAAAAATACGCGCCGTTCAATGGGCAGGAAAATATGAAGAGGGTTTTATTCAAAATGCCGCGGGCGAATATCGTCTTACGCCCCGTAAATCGTTTGATTTATGGAGTGAGGTATCGCGTGGGCGAAGCGAATCTTGGTTGCCAACAGAAACTGGAATCGCTCTGACGTTGGGAAGTATCGTATCCGATGCTTTTTCAAGTTCCTTTCAACAGTCTCACATTAGAGAAAGTATCGAATGGCAAGTCACTTTAGGTACGCTGAATCAAAAAACGCAAGAAAATCTCGATAAACTGACGTCACAGCTACCAGGGGCTCTCTATCAATTAAAACTATTTCAAGACGGGCGGTTCTGCTTTCCCTATATCAGTAATGGAATGAATGATGTTTTTGAAATCATGCCGCATCAAGTTCTCACCGATGCTTCAGCAGTTTTTAAACTCCTGCATCCCGATGACTATGACATGGTTTTAAAATCTATTCATAAATCCGCCGAAAAATTAGAAATGTGGAAAGTAGAATACCGTGTTAATTTACCCCAAAAAGGGTTGCGTTGGCATTCGGGTATAGCCAATCCTGAAAGACTCGATGATGGCTGTACAATTTGGCATGGTTTTATTTCAGATATTACGGAATTGAAAGCAAAAGATAATGAATTTCGTCTTATCAGCAAGCGTTTAAAACTGGCCACAAAAGCGGGTGGTGTTGGGGTTTGGAATTGGAATGTCGTTGACAACATCATGGAGTGGGATGAACAAATGTTCGTTCTTTACGGCATTCAGAAAGACAAGTCCAGTTGCAGTTATGACACATGGCTAACTAGTTTGCATCCTGATGATAAACAGCGATGTGAATTAGAGTTTCAAATGGCGTTGCGAGGTGAAAAACCATTTGATACGGAGTTTCGTATTGTCTGGCCAGACGGTACTATCCGTAATATCCGCGCCCTAGCAAATATAGAGTTCGATGCTTTGGGAAGCCCAATTAATATGACTGGCACCCATTGGGATTTTACCGATTTTAAAGTGAATGAACAATTATTGAATGCCAAAAATATCGCTGAAATAGCAGTCAAAACTAAATCAATTTTTATTGCGAACATGAGTCATGAAATTCGCACACCAATGAATGCCATTTTGGGATTTTCTGAAATTTTATTGGGATTAATAAATGACTCCACGCAGTATTACTATTTAGATGCGATTAACCGCAGTGGCAAAATCTTATTGCAATTAATTAATGATATTTTGGACTTGTCGAAAATAGAAGCTGACAAAGTCACACTAAAATGCAAACCTATTTCACTTCAAGTTTTGCTTGATGATATAAAAGTTATGGCTCTATATGGATTCCAAGGTCTTTTTGTTAAACTGGACGAATGGAAAATACACTTGTAACAATCAAAGAGTTAGTCAGCGAAGCGCAATGCTATGAAGCGATTAGAAAGCTAAGATGGC
>JBDLTP010000014.1:0-4442 GCA_039805765.1 Pseudomonadota bacterium | reverse complement strand
TTTGCGGGGTTGCGCGTTAAACAGAGTGGGGCAGAGTTTAATCAAAATGCTATTAATTTATAACCCATCAGCAAACGTTGCCGCACTCAATGCAGTATCAAAATGTGTCGCAAGCCGCGTGGTTATTGATGTGTGTGCACATTTATTTGCCAGTAGCTATTTTTTAGACTTATAATTACATTGCACAATTATAAGTCATAACACGCCGTACTACAAAATGCGTACTACACTTTAAAAAGTAGTGTAAGTTATTGTTTTTAGCGTATAAATTACATTAAACTCAAGCACTTTTAATGCGATGGTCGCGCGTTCGAATCGCGCACGACCCACCACAAGAAGCCAAGTAAATTAACCAGTTAGCTTAATAGAGCGACTGGTTTTTTTGTGTCCAAAGTTTTGATGTGCGTAAAATGTGCTGAATTTGAAATCTTATTCGCATACTCTGCTAAGTGTTCTGGAGCCAGATGGGCATACCGCAACACCATCGAATAATCACTCCATCCTCCCAATTCCTGTAACACATTTAAAGGCGTCCCTGCCTGCACATGCCAACTTGCCCAGGTATGGCGAAGATCATGCCATCTAAAGTCATCCACATTTGCACGCTTTAGTGCTTTTTTCCACGCATTGCCTCCAGCTTTTAGTACTGGATTGGCTTTGTAAGGATCCAGTCAAAAATAACATCCCGAATTAGCAATGATTTAAAACGACACGATAATTCCATTTTGGAAGATGAGCATCAAAAGCAATGTCCGAGTTTTTAATGAAATCAATAGTACATTTCTTTCCGGTAAGATAAACGCCAGTGAGAATATCAACAGTTACTTTTAAGCCTTTGTTGGTTTTAGTGGTTTCCATAAACTGTTTGGCAATGGTTATAGAATGAAAAACAACACCTCGACAAGCACGAGTGACATGCGCGAACAGTCGATGTTCAATGGGATTGTGCTTTGAACAATAGGGTGGATAATGAGCCACTCGAATTTCCAATCCGAGTTGATGAGCCAATTTAATCAATGCCTCTTTGAACAAATGACTACGGCTTGCATTACTGCCACCCCCATCACATAAAATCAACAACGTCAGTGCTTTTGGATAATGTTGGCATCCAAACAATCGCCACCAATGCGCAATGCTATCACAACAAAATTCACTGGTATCGTGACTCATATTTAAATTCAAATGCCCTTCGTTTCTTGCGATATCATAGATGCCGTGCGGAATGAGTTTGCCTTCACCTGCACTGGGAAAATCATGATCTAGCGTTTCAATTGCTTTTTGTGTGAAGGTAGTTCCATCGCGTGAAAAATTACCTATCAGTTCTTTCTTTTTGGTATCAATACTGATGACAGGATGCCCTTTGGAGAGATAATCTGCTTTGATTTGCGCTATATTTTCAAATTGGGCATTGCGATCACAGTGGGTTCCCAATGATTTCTTCTTTTGGGCTTTGCGTTGACCTAATCCATGTTTCTTTAAGAGTTTACGCACAGTATGTCGACTGCAATGCGTCCCCATGTCACGTAAACGACGACTCATTTCAGGGCGTGATAAATTCGTCCATAGCACGCCTACTCGCATCGGATCACCTGCAGTGAACTCATCAAGTAATTTGAGAAAGTTCGTTTCAACTTCGGGACTGCTCAATATGAGACATTTTTTGCCACCCCCTTTTTTCGGATTCGACCTGCTGTCTCATCCGATACTTGTTCTAATTCAGCCATCCCTTTGCGTATCGTTTTTGGATCAATATCAAAGAGCCTTGAAATATAATCAGTCCCTCCATGATTTAATTTCTCCGCTTCAATGGCAGCATATCGGCGTTTATCCTTTTCCGATAGCGTGACAAAGAGACGTTGCATTTTTACTTCAATGTGCTTTTCATAACTGATCATTTGATAACTTGCCCTGAGAAATAGTTAGGTTTCCATTATCTCATTTCAACTCATTAAATCGGGATATTATTTTTGACTGTATCCTTATTAATCGAATCAACAGGCATCGCAGAGCCACTTCCGGTTGCAGAAACGTTCACGTTTCGAGATGAACACGGCGTGAGTTTGTCAGATATTGCGCGTTTAGACACGCTGGTGACTGTTGTTGATGCGGTCAATTTTTTGCCCAATTATCTTGAATCAGCGTTTCTCAAAGACATTGACGCGCAGGTGAATGAAGAAGATGAACGTAATATTTCAGATTTACTTATTGAGCAAATTGAATTTTGTAACGTCATTTTAATCTCTAAAATTGATTTAATTAGTCACGATGAGCGTGACAATTTAATAGCGATGTTGAAAAATTTAAATCCTAACGCAGATATCATTCCCATGACAATGGGGCGCGTACCATTGGAAAAAATTTTAAATACGCAAAAATTTGATTTTGAGCAAGCCCAGCAAGCGCCGGGTTGGTTGCAAGAATTACGTGGCACACACAAATCAGAAACACAAGAATATGGCATTAGCAGTTTTGTTTACCAAGCCTCTCGACCTTTTCATACAGCGCGTTTTTATGATTATTTGCATCGTGATGAATGGGATAACGGCACTTTATTGAGATCTAAAGGCTTTTTTTGGTTGGCAACACGCCTGGAATGGGCGGGTTCATGGTCACAAGCAGGGGGCACGATGCAATATGGTTGCGCTGGACGTTGGCAAACATCGTTTGGTGAAGGTAAACAGGAACTTGTCTTTATTGGGCAACATATAGATGAACAAAAAGCCCTATCAGAATTAAACGCTTGTTTATTAACCGATGATGAATGGTTAGCTGGCGAAGAGGTGTGGCGTGACTATAAAGACGAATTTCCTATTTGGATAAGCGATGACATGGAAAATGGTGAAGTCGCATGAAGACAGTGACCGTTTTAGAACGAGTATTGTTGCTTATTGTTTGCGGATTAATGGGTTACGGATTGGTGAGTTGGCTATCGCATTCATTTGCACATTTTGTTTATTCTTCATCAAACAAAACAATGGCTATCGCCCCCAATTTGTTTGAGGTATCGCTGTGAGCGCGATATCAGACATCACTTTGAGCGTTATTGGCGCAAGTCTTCTGGTGAGTTTTAGTTCATTAAGCGGCTTGTTTGTGCTGTGGATTGAGCCTGCTAAATTACAAAAAATTGTCCCTTATTTAGTGGCGTTGGCGGTTGGTGTTTTATTAGGTGATGCGTTTATTCATTTGATTCCTGATGCGGTTGAACGGCAAGGTTCGGTTTCAAGGGTTTGTTTGATGACCTTAATGGGTGTTTTTGTTTTCTTTGTCTTGGAAAAAATTGTGCGCTGGCGACATGACCATCAAGTGGATTTTAGCGAGATAGATATCAATGCGATTCAACCCATGGCAAAAATGAATTTAGTGGGTGATGCGCTTCATAATTTTGTGGATGGGGTGTTAATTGCTGGGAGCTTTTTAACAGACCCTATTCTGGGCGTAACGACCGCTTTTGCGATTATTGCACATGAAATTCCGCAAGAAATTGGTGATGTGGGCGCGTTAATTTATGGCGGTTTTTCGCCTAAAAAAGCCGTTATCTATAATTTTTATTGCTCGTTGACGGTGGTAGTAGGCGCTCTATTTACGTTAATACTGAGTCAAGTTGCGGAGTCTTCACTGGTGTTTTTATTGCCAATTGCCGCTGGTGGATTTATTTACATTGCCGCCACTGACATGATTCCAGCACTGCATCAACATTCAACGCTCCTCAATTTATTTGGTCAAACAACCATTTTTGCCTCAGGCATTATGTTTATGCAGTCCATTATTGTCTTTGAACAGTTTCTTCAACTTGAGTGATTTTTTATGCTTGAAATTCCTGCTATTAATGTTGCGTTACAGTCTTATTCACATGCTGTACTTTCTAATGAACTGAGTGCACTGACGAAAATTTATCAATCCGATGTCAATATGTGTATTGTTTCGCGTGAAATGTCAGCTTCAGTAGAGGCGTTTATTGCACAGTTACTGGCAGTTGAGCAAGACATCAATTTGACGCAAATTATGTCGATTGCCACATTGGATATTAAAACACTGTTGCCGTCATATCTGCATTTTGAGGGGTATGACGATTTTTGCGCTGATGTTGCCCATTTGATCGATGTTTTTAGTCATTTGTTTGAACTTGAGCATGTGGGCTTGCGTTTGAGTGTCCTTGATAAAGCGATGTGTCCTAAATTTCATGTTGACCATGTACCATGCCGATTAATTTCGACTTATGGCGGTATTGGAACGCAGTGGTTGGAGGATGTGTTTGTCGATAGGCGTAAATTGGGTAGTGGCTGTCATGGTTTAAGTGATGAAACATCGGGCTTAATTGTCGCTGATTTGGCGGTGATTTCAACTATGCCCACTTATGCAATAGGACTCTTTAAAGGATCGAAATGGGAAGGGAACGAATTACATGGCGCGGTGCACCGATCACCTAAGTTACCAGAAAATGC
>JBDLTP010000013.1:0-18342 GCA_039805765.1 Pseudomonadota bacterium | reverse complement strand
ATTAAGCCGAGATGATCCAAGTTGTAACTGCTGTAGGTTTTTATAGTCAACTCTTTTAGTAAATTTCAGGGGACTACATTTTAAATCAAAAATTGCTTTTGATAGGTGCGGAATGTCGGTTACTAATAATGCTTTTTTAGTATTTAGACTAATCCACTCTTGTTGCCACCCCATATCGATTCAGCAGAAAATGAGGAAGTGAATAGGAATATCATCTACGTTACGAAAACCACCAAAATAAAGGACGAAAATGAAATGACCTAGGTTAATAATTATTAAACTAGCAGCCATTTTTTGATAACATGATAAAAACTTGGTATAACTTACTTTAAGATTGATGACAGACCAAAACGAACAAATACACGAAAAAGTAGCCAAACGCGCTGAAGACATCGCCATGACCGCGACCGTGGTTTCGGCTATTGTTGGCATTGGTGCCACTTACGCAGAGCCGAGCGGATTCTATGCCATTGGCGTAGCACTTGGCCTTGCCTCTGAGCCATTTATCGTTACCGCAGCCCCTATTATTGCTGGTTGCGCCACTGTCACTGGCGTGATTTCAAGTAGTGCTTATTTTTATTCTAAATGGAAAAATCACAAACAGCGCAGCGAATCGGCTTTATAAACTAATCAATCACAATGGGAATCAGCACTTCGTTACGTCGAAAAAACAAAAGTGTAAACGGCGAATTATAACGCGCCCACACAGGCTCTCCGACAACGCGCCATGGGTGTTGTGTGATCCATGATTCCAACTTTGTTTTATGACAAAGATAATTTTTTTCACTCCAAAATCCACTGTAAGTGATTGCCGCTATGCGTCGCGCTGGCACTTGACGCAAATGAATTGCGCTATTGGTTGGGGCTGGAAGTGTTTGAAGCGAATATGCGACTGGCATCATAAAACTAATTGCCCATTTCCCCTCGTGTCGCTGTTGACTGACCGGTGCGGTCATTTCAATTTGTTGACTGACCACTTGCTGTGAAACAGGCGCGGTCATGTCCAACGCATTTTTTAGCTGATTGGCACCCGAAATATACTCAAAAAGCGGATGAAAGGCGTTATTTCCTGCTTTTTCGAAAGGCGCATCAACCAGTATTTCTGCCAAAATATGCGCGTCATAATCGCGCAACTCAAAACAACCGTCTTTTTCGACGATTTTATATGCCGCTTCTTGAATGGCCATGATAATACGTTGCGTTATTGATACTTATCATAATCATTCGAGTTTGACTTTAATGCTGTTCTGACTATGAGATAAATCATGCCTACACTCACCAAAAATTGTACAATCCCAGAAGATATGACTGTAATTAAAAACGGTGCAAAATAAATTGCCACAATGACTACTGCGACAACGGAAACAATATTGATTATTTTGTTCATGTTAAGACCTCTTTAATTAACGGTAAATTTAGGAAATTTTCAATTCCCGCTTTGCTTCATGCCAAAGCGCATCCAGTTCATCAAGTTCACATGATTTTAATTCACGCCCCGAAGCGGCAACGCTTTTTTCAATATAGTGAAATCGTTTTGAAAACTTCTGTGTACTTTGTTTGAGTGCAATTTCAGGATTCACGTTTACATGCCGCGCTAAATTGACGACAACAAGCAGCAAATCGCCAATCTCCTCTTGAATATGCGCTTGATCACCGGATTCCCACGCTTCTTTCACTTCGCCGAGTTCTTCAAGCACTTTATCAAATACCGGTGGAACGCTTTTCCAGTCAAAGCCATGTTGCGCGGCGCGATCTTGAATTTTCTCACATTCTAAAAGTGCAGGGAGTGACCGCGCCACGCCCGATAAAACACTTTGCGATGTAGGCTCTTTCTCTTTTCGCTCATCGGCTTTTGAATGTTCCCACGCGGCGTGACGCTGTGCATCATTTTCAAAAACAACATCCCCAAAAACGTGCGGATGACGACGAATCAATTTATCCGCAATGGACTGCGCCACTTGATCAAAAGTGAATAAGCCCCGCTCGCTGGCAATTTGTGAATGAAACACCACTTGCAACAGTAAATCCCCCAGCTCTGCACGAAGATCGTCTAAATCCTCACGTTCAATCGCGTCAACCACCTCGTAAGCTTCTTCGATCACGTAAGGAATTAAACTCGCAAAATCTTGCTTGACATCCCACGGACAACCAGTTTCTTTATGACGCAGTTGCGTCATGATTTCTAATAGATTTTGCGTATTTTTTAGCATAATTTAAAAATGGCTACCAAAACTTTCAACATAACGCGCTTTGAATTGCTCAAGGGTGAACGTATGATTTTGTGTACCATGATGCTCAATTTTCATGGCGCCCATGAGCGACGCGATGCGCCCTGTCACGCTCCAATCTAAATCATTAAGCAGTCCATAAAGCAAGCCAGCACGATACGCATCACCGCAACCGGTTGGATCGGCTAAGGTTGACGTTGGCGCCACGGGAATATGAATTTTATCACCGCCAGCGTAAATCGTTGACCCTTCTCCCCCTTGCGTCACAATTAATGCCTCTACTTTTTGCGCCAGCTCATCCAGACTGAGTCCTGTTCGCTCTTGCATCATTTCTGCTTCATAGTCGTTGAGCGTCAGCCATGTGGACTGCTCAATAAGCGTTAATAACTCCGCCCCATCAAACATGGGCATGCCTTGACCGGGATCAAAAATAAACGGAATTTCAAGATCAAAAAATTGTTGCGCATGTTGCTGCATGCCTTCTTTACCGTCGGGTGATACTATGCCAATACGGACACTATTCGCAACTGTTGGCACATGATTCAAATGGGAAAAATTCATGGCGCCAGGATGAAACGCCGTAATTTGATTGCCATCTTCATCGGTGGTGATATACGCTTGACCTGTATATTCATTATCTAGGCTTCGAATGAATTGACCGCTAATTTTGTGTTGATTTAGCCACTTGGCATAAGGTTCAAAATCATGCCCCACGGTGGCCATAATGAGTGGCTCTTCCTTGAGCAGTTTAAGATTATAAGCAATATTTCCTGCGCAACCGCCAAATTCACGCCGGATCACAGGCACTAAAAAACAGACATTTAGGATATGAATTTTTTCAGGCAGAATGTGGTGTTTAAATTTATCGTGAAACACCATAATCGTGTCATAAGCCATTGAACCGCAAATTAACGCACTCATTTGAATCCTTTACCATTTAATAAAATAAAATAATTAACCACGTTGCTGCCGCGCCTAAAATTGACAACATCACCGCAGCAGAGCCAATATCTTTTGCACGACCAGACAATTCATGATGCTCAAAACCAATTCTATCCACCGCCGCTTCCACCGCTGAATTGAGCAATTCAACGAGTAAAATCACAATCACACTCGATACAAGCAATACAATTTCAACCGCAGTTTTGCCAACAAAAAAAGCAGTGGGCGCGGCGAGTAAAAATAAAATAACTTCTTGGCGAAACGCTTCTTCATGCGCCCATGTTGCTTTAAATCCTGCTGCCGAATAATGTGCGGCATTAATTAGCCGTTTTAATCCTGTTGCCGTTTGATACGCCATTTCGTTTTATCCTGTAATCATTTTTTGGTAAGCCTCTGCGCTGAGGAGGTGCTCAAGTTGCGTCATATCATCCGCTTTCACGCAAAACAGCCATGCACCATAGGGATCATCATTGATTTTTTCAGGATCATCGACGACGGCTGTGTTGATATCGACAATTTCACCGCTGACAGGACTTGCAATATCAGAGGCTGTTTTCACTGACTCAATCGTTGCGCAACTTTCATTGGCGTCAACCTTGCGCCCCACATCAGGTAGCTCAACATAGACTAAATCACCCAGCTCTTCTTGTGCAAAATCAGTAATACCGACGCGAACGATATGCTCGGCTTCCGCGCTTGCCCATTCGTGTGAGAGCGCATATTTTAAATTCTCAGGTAACAAACTCATGACAAACTCCATTAAAATTTCATTTTCATTATTGATGACGATGGCATAAATGCCGCTCAATTAACCCCAATTGAGTTTACTACGCAAAATATCAAAAAAGTCATGTCCCGCTGGATGCAAAATAGTAATTGGCAACGGTTCTTTGGTAATGAGAATTTTATCACTAATTAACACATCTGGAATTTCAACATGATCACACGTAACCAGCGCGTTAATTTGTTCACGTTGACAAAAACTGATTTCAATTTCAGCCGAATCGTGAATCACAATAGGTCGATTAGACAATGTATGGGGATTGAGTGGCACAAGCACTAAGGCGTTTAGTGATGGATATAAAATAGGTCCACCCGCTGAAAGTGAATAGGCGGTACTGCCTGTTGGCGTGGCAATAATTAAACCATCTGAGCGTTGTGAGTTGAGAAATACGCCATCAATTTTGGTGACAATTTCAATCATACTCGGCGTAATCCAACGATGAATCGCCACTTCATTTACAGCGGTTTCTTCGTGAATGACGTGTTCATTTCGCAAAATTTTTGCGCGAAGTAAATAACGTTGCTCTTGCGTGTAATTTCCCGAGAGAATTTGCGTCAACGTTTGCGTTAGTTGATCAGGTGAGATATCAACTAAAAATCCGAGCCGACCTAAATTTACGCCAATCAGCGGAATATTGCTGGCGACAATATCTCGAGCCGCGGCTAAAAATGTGCCATCGCCCCCCAACACAATCACGACATCACATTCTTCACCTAGTCGCTGCACACTGCCAATGTTAACATCCGCGCTATCACATACAAATTGCGCACTCCCCTGCTCAACATAAACTTGATAATTTTGCTCGCGCAAAAAACCGCACACATTGGTGAGAGTCCTCGCCACACGTGGATCGTTGAGTTTGCCTATAACACCAATAGTATTGAAAAAACGTTGCATTAAAATCTCATTATCCGTTGCGTAAAACTAAAAACGCTAAACTTAGCGTAGCCAAGTTTAGCGTTATCATCCGTGAATTGAGTGCGTAAATTACAAATGGCCGTTGATAAAATCAACTAATGCCGCTTTCGTTAACGCGCCAACTTTCGTGGCTTCAACTTCACCGCTTTTAAAAATCATCAACGTTGGAATACCACGAACACCGTATTTTTGAGGCGTTTGTGGATTGTCATCAATGTTAAGTTTTGCGACTGTTAATTTACCTTCAAACTCTTCTGCTACCGCATCTAAAATGGGGGCAATCATTTTGCAAGGGCCACACCATTCTGCCCAATAATCAAGTAATACGGGTAACTCAGATTCTAAAACCAATTCGTTAAAATCACTGTCATTGATATGCACTACAGCGTCACTACTCACGTTTTTTTCTCCAGATAGATAAAAATATAAATTTTAAAGGCCATCAAACTATAGGGGTGTCAACGTCTTGCGTCAATAATTTTCATTCAGATGAGGCGCTTTTTTGTTCATATAAAAAGGTAATCCCAATATTAACAAACTAAGCAACCAGCCTTGCAACTGACCATTGCTCATTGTAAACCAACTTGCCGTCAACAAACGTTTAAAAAATTGAGGATACGCCATAATTAAATCGCGGCTGATCATAAACGCGAAGATTTCCCCCACCAGCAATGCGACACCAAGCCCCATAAATACCGCGGCAACTTGGGTGCAAATTTGCTTATTTTCGAGCGTGTATCCCAGTAAAGCCTGCCACTGCAGACTACGAGAAAAAGACATTTTACCAAAAAGAAGATTCACACTCACGAGTCCAAGCAAACCCGCCACCATAATTTGCGTCACCGCAGTAGGAAAAACCACGTAACGCCCATCCCACGCTAAAATAACGGTTTTCATCAACGCATACGCGACAACCATTAAGAGTGAATAATATAAACGTTGGCTATTTTTAGAATGACGGACTTTCTCATTAAGCAAAATTAACATCCGTTGCAATATCAAAAAAATCAGCCAAACACTAAACAATAAAATGATGAGTGTTTGCGCTTGTTGCCAATGCGTATAACTGGTCCGCCATAATGCGTCACTTTGCGACACGAGCAACGCGCTTAATAGTTGGGACACCACTAAAAAATTCACTGTGCGACGGGTGCGTAAATCCATAAGCTGTTTGCGTGTTAGAAGCACAATCAGCAAAAATAAACCGGTTTGTATCAAAAACGACGTTCGCCATGCTGGATTTTCCTGCACGTCTCCCGTTAAGGGAAACATTTGCTTGCGATTACTGTCATAAAGTCCCCAATTTGCGCCAATAATGCCTTCAAAAGCCGCTTTCCAAGGCTGGTTAAATGCTTCTACAATGTTGTAATCAAAGCCATTTTTATTTGCAACCGCAATAAAATCCCGGATAAAACGCGCTTCATTTACAACACTTGGAATGGAGCGACCACGCTGTTTCCCTGCACTTGGCCAACCAGATTCACCAATCAAAATCGATTTTCCCGGTGCCAAAGTATTCGCCTCTTGCTGAACCTGGTTCACAATGCGCTCAACGTGTGCAGGTGCATTTTCAACTGGAATGGGCTCATCTTCCCAATAAGGCAGAATATGAATCGTAATAAAATCGACTTCTTTAATGAGCTGGGGGTATTTCATATACATTGACCACACATCCGCATACGAAACCGGTTGCTTCACGGCACTTTTGACTTGGCGAATGTAGTTAATCAGCTCGTCAGGTTTTAAATCCCCGCGCAATAAGACTTCATTTCCCACGAGTACCCGTTTTACCACCTCGGGATGCTCATTCGCTGAGCGAATCAATGCCGCAATTTCAACGTCATTATCTGCTTTTAATGCCCCCAGCCACGCACCTTGAAGCATAGTTAATCCATGTTTCTTCGCCAAATCGGGAATGAGCGGCATACTGCCTTCCGCACTCGCATAGGTGCGAATATTGCGCGTCACCTGCCCCATGAGTGCTAAATCTTCATCTAATTCCTCAGCGCTAGGAAAAATTGCATCCATCGGACCTTGTCCATCGCGAAAAGGCGCAAAAGATAAACTGCTCAATTTTCCTGCAGGCACATCCGCGCCAACGTCTTGCGGTAAATTAGTTGCCCACAAAATAAGACCATTGAGCAAAATAAGTAAAGTAAGCCATGAAAAGAGTTTCATTGATGTCTATAAATATAAAGTGGATGAATAAAAAGGCGTTTTTGCCAAAACGAAATTGTAGGGGAATTTTGATTGCGCTATCGATTTTTTTTGTACACTTCATGGCATAAACAAAATTGCGACGTTTTAAATTGCGGCATATCCCTTATTTTTCTCCAAAAAGTGTGTGATATGCCACACTTTTTAAATTCATTCATCTTCATAAAAATTAAATAATCTATATATTTCATAAAATTAAACCACTTAATAGTTTATGGCGCATATTGTGCATTATTTAACGCAATGCTTTTTTATTTTTAACTTACCGTTAATTTTACAACCAATAATAAAAAGTAAGTTTCACACCACTAATTTTTAAATAACACTCAATATCCGTCCAGATTCAGGAGAGATAAATATGGCTACAAACACAATGAAAGTAAATGGGGCAAGTATTACACCTTTAGATTCAGGTACATTTACTCAGCAAAAATGGACAGAATCGGGTAAGGCAAGTGCAAATACATTTACAATCCAACCCGTAACCAGTTCGACATCAATTTCTCTTACGGGAACAAGTGGTGACATTGTAGTTATTAATGGATATTCAGGCGACTTCACCTCTAAACTTTCTGGAAAGGTATTAACCCTTCATAGTGATATTCAAACAGTCAGTATTACGTTAGCGTCATCATCGCAAGTAACACTGACGTTTCTTGATGGTAATAAAATTGTCGATCTGAATGCAAAAACGTTAGATAAACAGACATTAACAAAAGTAGCCCTTCATATCGATGGCCCAACAGCTCGCGAAATTAAATCCTTAGCAGAAGCCGCTGCAATTGCCACGGCTCATGAGAAAGAAGCCTTAGCAGAGGCGGCTGCAAATGCCATTGCTCATGAGAATGAAGCCTTAGCAACTGCCGCTGAAATTGCGACTGCACGTGAAAATATGGCGTTGGCCAATGCGCAGATAACAGCAACTGCGGATATGATTGCGATGCTCAGCAATAATGCAAAAACGATTACCAGTGCACTTGATGCCATATTACCCGGATACAGTTATGAAAGTGATTTAACCGGAACGTCTATTTATTTATCCGTAAATAATACGGATGGAACTCGATCAGAGGTATCAAGCAGCAATGATACCAGCGGAAATTATATCAGCACCGTATCAATTTATAATTCAACTGGAAAATTGATTAGCACGAGCAATTCACAGAGTTTCAATTGGCAAGAAGATTCGGGTACAGCTCACCTAAAAGCAACGACCTCTAAAGTAGTCAATCACTCTGATGGTTCGCAAACCGAAATCATTAGCACCAATGAAGACGGTCAAATCTACACGCAAACCACCGAGTATGATTCCTCTGGTGCCCTATTGAGTCTAATTGAAGTACATCCTGATAATACACGAACAGAAACGTATAGTACCGACGACAGCAATGGTCGTCTAACCAGTAACAGTTATGACTACAATGCGAATGGCAATCTCATCAAGAGTGTTGAATCCGATACACTCACTTGGCAAGACAGTTCGAATATCACACATACAAAAGAAAACACGCATACACTCACTTTACATTCGGACGGAACGCAAACCGAGATTTATAAAACGAATGATGATGGACAAATCAGCTCATCCACCACTGAATTAGATGCAGCAGGCAATATTATTAGCATTGTTGATGTGTATGCAGATAATAGCCAAACTGAAACCTATATCACTGATGATAATAATGGTCATCAAACAACGACTGTCTACGACTATGATTCGACAGGAAAACGCACTAGTGTCAGCGACTCTGATAGCCTAATTTGGCAGGATGACACAGGAATTTCTCACAAAAATCAAATTACACACACAGTGACCATCAATGCTGATGGCACACAAAGCGAAACGTTTAGCACGAATAATGATGGGGTAATCACATCCACTACACTTGAAGAAGTGAACGCTTCAAAAACAAATACGCTCCACCCTTTTGATGCAGGCAGCACTGATTTTGCCTTCGTCATCGCTGAAGGGAACTACACTTATAACATCGCCGGCTTTGGGGTTGGCGACAGCTTAATTTTTCCAACGAACGATGCACCGAAAATCACAAATAGCAGCAATAGTGATGGCGCACTAGAAATTATTTACATAAATAATACGACAACCACTACAATCAATTTGACCGGAATATCTGCACTTCAAGATGCCACTATTGGGACATCTTATGATAATTTCTTAACCGCTTTCGCCACGTCAAATTAATTCCCTTTTTTCCTTCCTAAGGATCTCTATAACCACTCTCAATATCCTTCTTGAAAGTGGTTATAGCTTTAAGATTCATATTTTTGAGGTAAAATTCACACAAAACCACCTCGGATTAACTCATGATAACAAAACCCAAAGTCACTCTCACGAGTCATGTCACCAAGCTGAAAATCGGTGAAACAGCGGTTAT
Source organism: Pseudomonadota bacterium (assembly GCA_039805765.1). Lineage (GTDB taxonomy): Bacteria > Pseudomonadota > Gammaproteobacteria > Methylococcales > Methylomonadaceae > UBA10906. Next base: position 8,857 of record JBDLTP010000013.1, on the reverse strand, counting down.
TCAAGCTACATTTAGTGATGCACCAGCAAAATTCACATTGAGTGATTTTAAATCTAAAGCGGGACAATTTAGTGCTTTTACGCAAATTGACAGCACACATTATACGGCTCTATTCACCCCCACAGTTTCATCTAAGCTCACAGGCCCTGCTATTTCTATTTCTGCTGGAATTGCTGCGAATTCAGTTGCTGCGCCAGCATTATTTATGGATATGATTGCGCCAACTGTTTTGATATCAAGCAACGCTAAAACCTTAAAAATAGGCAAAAGTGCGACCATTACAGCTAAATTTAGTGAAGTCCCCGTGGGATTTACCATTGAGGATTTCCAATCTTCTGCGGGGAGTTTTAGTAATTTTAAAGGAAATGGATCAGTTTATACTGCCACTTTTACACCCACACCATCTGCAACTGCCAAAAATACCACTATTACGATTGACAGCGGCAGTTACAGTGATAACGCGGGTAATCTAGGTAATGCGGCTAAATCGCCTAATCTTTCACTTGATATGATTGCGCCATCGGTGGTGATTACAGGGAATGTCAGTAACTTAACTGCCGGCAAAACAACCATACTCACAGCCACTTTTAGCGAAATCCCCAAAGGATTTACCTTGGCTGATTTTAAGTCTACGTCAGGGGTTTTTAGTAATTTTAAAGGGAGTGGTAGCGTTTATACCGTAACATTCAAAGCGACGGCATCATTAACCGATATGACTATTCCAGCGGGTAGCTATACCGATACTGCAGGAAATTTAGGGCAAGCTGGAATATTATCATCCACTCTCGTGCCCACAACCACGATTAAAACACTCACTTTCTCTGCAGATACCGGAATTAGCCCTAGCGATTTTATTACCAATACAGCAACTCAGGCTATTAATGGAACACTCAGCGCGCTTTTAATGGAGGGAGAAGTTGTCGAAATTTCGTTAAATAAAGGTGTTTCATGGAATATCGCGAAGACTGCTGGGGCCACATTCTCACTGACCGATATAACGTTATTAGGCAGTAATACGCTTGAAGTACGAGTAAAGAATGCAATCGGATCTGCTGGCCCAACAACGCTCCAAGACTATGCTTTAGATACTAAAGCCCCTAGCGCGGTATTAACTTCGGATAAAACAACCATGACGCAAGATGAAACGGCATTGATTAAAGTATCCTTCAGTGAAATTCCTCAAAATTTTAATATTAGTGATTTTAATTCAACCAATGGAAAATTAAGTGATTTCACTGCCGGCACAGATCCTAAAATTTACACCGTAATCTTTACACCAAACGATCTGTTAAATGAAGCCAATGCAGACATCAATCTAGTTAAAGACTCTTACACCGATCTAGCTGGAAACGTGGGGAATGCTTCCATCCCCCCCTCATTAACCATAAGCCCTGCTCGCGCTTATACGATTGTAAACAACACCGATGGCACACAGACTGAAACCTATAATTCAACTGAAAATGGTCATCGTTTCATCTCCATATACACTTACGATTCAAGTAATGATAAAACGAAAACACTTATCAAAAGCAGTGAGACGCAAACTTGGTTAGATGGGTTAGTTTCTCATCAATATCAAACGATTTATTCACTTGTCACCAATTCAGATGGAACCAAAACCGGCATTTACACCCTAAATGATGATAATTCTCAAACAATATCGAAGACATTTATGGTACCAGAAACCAATAACCACACATTTTATATATCGAACTTTAACCATGGCGACAGTTTAGAATTTTCTGATCAGCGTATTGTCCCCACGGTTAGCAATGAAAGTGTTTCAGATAACACTGTAGAGGTTATTTATACGCAAAATAACAGTACAACGCGTATTCATTTAACCGGTATCAGCGCATCACAAGATTTACTTCTAAATAACACGCCAACCTACGATACGTTTTTAACTGTTTTTGCCTAAATTAATCTAAAACTTCAAATAACCTTAAAAAAATTACTGTGTTATATCCCCTATTTTTTTCAAAAAGTATGGGATATGCCGTATTTAATTCATTCATATATTCAATTTATATTCGCGCTAAAATAAAAATAGTCTATTAATTTCAATTGCCTAAACAAAAAAAATATAATGGCACATATACTGCAATATCACTGATGACAATTTATAAAAAATTGGCTGTAAAAAATATAATTACTTACTTGGAGATGATTAATGAATACATTCAAAATTCTAACACTTTGCTCATCAGTGGCTTTATTGGCCGGAACCACGCAACTCGCCCATGCGCATGCAGGCTTTAAAGATAGCGCTATTAATGAGGCTGCAGCAGGCGGGCCTTTTCCAGCGTTAAAAAATTATAATGCAATTAATATTGGACATGGTTGTGCAAGCAATGTTACTGCTGAAGGGGCTGTTGGTATAAAACAAAAAGACGTTATCGCTCTTAGCGTGCTTTTCCCTAGCTATAAAAATATAGGTGATGTGATTTTAAGAGCTAGTAAAGGCACTCCTCCCAAACTGACGGGTACGGAAACCGTCATAACTGATTTCTCAGCATACCTTGTTGGATCAACTGCCACCGTGCCTTATTCCGTCGCTCCTACACCACTAACGCAAAACAATATGTTCGTCAACACAACCAATATCTGGGATGAAAATAATAATATCCGTGGTTGGCAAAGTTGGGCGGGGCCATCACCTTTTAAAGGTCCTGTTTTGTTAGAAAGTGCATTAAAAAACAACCCAGCTGATGGTACAATGACGACTGCAGGTCAGGCGCCGTTTAGTATCCCTGCTATTCAATTCAAACCTGACTCTTGTGTTAAAACTTTAAAAATTCGTGTTGCTGTTGCTGATTGGTGTATGAGCGGCGCTAAAAATAATTCAGATCCTTCAAGACTAGACGTTTGGATTGGATCGAAGACTAATTTATTTAATGATGATGCTATCATGCCGAACCCATCTACTAATTCAAACCCTATTTTCTGGCCAACTTTAAATGTCAACCGTGATTTAGCATTAAATCCATTACCAGGAACTAAAGGCTTTAATCCATTAAAAATTGCAACCAATAATGGTGTAATTGATCGCACGGTTACTGGTTGGGATACAGGTGCAAAAGATGCAACTGGAGCAGCAATACTTTCAACTAAAGTTTCTTGCGCGGATGCAACCGATTACGATACGATTTATATTGAACCAACCAACGCCGATATCGACAAATATTTACCCATTCCAAAAGCTAAATTCCCTAAAGGCTCAAATGGTGTTATTTACTGGCCAACAAAATAAAGCATAAACTGCAACTACTAAACAGAATTTGTAGCGTCACAAATGCTTGACACTTAGGGATAATTTTTCTTTGATTATGTAATTCATTGTCGGCATACTTTATAGTTACACAAAGTATGCCGATATTCCTCAACAGATTATCAACAAAAAATACAAACTAACACCATAATGCGAGATAATACGGTGTTAGTATTTATTTTAAATGGCATTCATGAAAAAAATAACACAAAATCTGGTTTGGTCTTTTCTTATTTTAGGTAGCTCACTACCCCAGGTCGTTTTTGGACTGGATTCAGATACTCAGACATTAACTGCAAATACAGGAGCCATTGATTTTTTTGAAATTACTTGCACAAAGAGTAATGATATTTCCATTGGAGATACTGACCATTTAAATTTTAAACTCATTGACAATAATGCGTCGACCCAAGCGCCGACACAAAGCCTCGTAGCCCCTCAACTTTTAAACGCAACCTTAACAAAATCAAAATTAAGTTCAAAAATTACCAATATCTCAGCAAGTACGAATAACGTTTTCAGCCTTAAAGGTGGAAATGGTGCCTACACGCTAGGTATCGACACATTAGGAACCAATTTATCCATAAAAACAGTTCAAAATTACACGATTCAATATCAGTGCTTAAATGCAACCGGGCAAGCCACAACAGGCTCCTCAACGCTAACAAAACAAAATATACCTTCAAAAACCAAAACCTTAGCAAATGGTAAGACGGCAAAATATATTATTAACTGTGCAAAAAATGCAACGTCAGGTAATACTGACAGCGTGAAAGTCACTTTATTCAATAACACATTTTCCCAACCAGCCACGTTACCGCCATCCAATACAGACGTTGCCTCAACGGGCACGCTCGCTGCGCAAGTCATCAGCGGAAATAAGGCGAAAAACACCATCGGAGCAAATATAGACCTTCAAAGTGGCAACGGAATTTATAATGTCATGGTCAATAGTCCAACCAATGCGGCAAAATCCTATCATTTTGAATACAGTTGTTTAAATAGTGCGAATATGCCAACACAAACATCTCCTTTAAAAACACTTCAAGATAAATAACCAAGGACAAAAAAATATGAAAAATTTTCTTTTTTTGGCGTTAATTAGCTTGTCGAGCAATGGGTTTGCGCACGATTTTAGTAGTCGATTGAGTAATGATATTTCCTCAACTGATTATATTAATATCTCCTGTGATAATTTAACTGATAAGATTCATATTGAAATTAGCGGCAATAAATCTGCTGACGCCCCTATAATCAGCGCACAAATTTTTAAAGATTCAAAAGCTAAAAATATCACCACGCAGGGCGCGAGTCGCGTTGATTTCCAAGGTGGTGGCGGTGCGTATAATATGACCATAAACAAAAATAAAATAGGCGAAGTCAATTATACATTGGTCTATCATTGTGAAGATGCTAATGGAGACCACACTGAAACTGATTTAAATGAATTACAAAATCAATGAAAAAAAGTTTACTCCTCGCAGCCGCTCTGCTGACCTCAAATGTGAATGCTGCAACTGTAGGCGAGCAAGCACCCCATTGCGCGTTGACGTCACTTAATAATGTGCCCGCGCATTTTCACGAATATGCGGGCAAAGTGCTTTATGTGGATTTTTGGGCATCATGGTGTAGCTCGTGTTTACAGTCGTTTCCGTTTTTGAATCAACTTGCTCATGAATTTGGCAACCAAGGTCTGCATATTGTTGGTGTGAATTTAGATGAACAAATTGACGATGCGCACGCTTTTTTAGCCCATCATCCTTCAAAATTCACAATCACCAATCACGGTGGTGAACAATGCGCCAAAAGCTTTAATGTCGAGGCCATGCCCTCTTCTTATTTAATCGATAAACATGGCGTGATTCGCTACATTCACCAAGGCTTCCGAGAAGGTGAAACTGACGAGTTAAAAATGCAAATTGCCAAATTGATCGCTGAAAAATAAGCTCATGCAGCGTTTTTTTTATTTACTTATCTGTTTATTGATTCTGCCTGGTTGCACTAGCATTTCACCGTGGGAGCGCGGTACGCTTGCAAAAGAACACATGAGCCTTGAACCCACGCCCATACAAGACAGTTTACGCTCACACCAGTACGGCAGTCGTGAAGCCGCATCGGGCGGAAACTCATCCAGCGGAGGTGGTTGTGGCTGCTATTAAATCAAGCACTCTTGCCGCGCTCACCGCCGCCGCCCTCGCCCTCCCGTTAACAACAATTTACGCAAGCGACGAAGAAACCACCTTTCAATACGGCAACTATCAAGACGGGGCGCGAAATTTATTCACAACCCAAAGCGGCTTAAAACCTATAGAAGTAGATAGTCTACAAAGTAGTACCAAATTAAAACTCGCTGACCGTGTTCGCCTAGCGTTTAATTACTCGCAAGATACATGGAGCGGCGCCACGCCCATTACCACCGCGCCACTGGCTTTTGGTGGCAACAATGCCAGCCCTTTACGTGCGACGACTATTAGCGGTGCCTCACCTTATTTGCAACCCAATAGCGGCCTGGTTTATGTCGATGCAGAGCATAATCCCCTGCAACAAAACAGAGATACAGGCGCTTATTCAAAAAACACCCAATTAGTGCATACACTCTCCTCTGCATCACCCGAAACACGCAAACAAGGTGATTTTCGTGTTGGCTACGATTGGGACGAAGCGAGCTTAGATGTTGGCGCGGGAACGTCTGCGGAAAACGATTACAATTCGAGCTTTGGCAATCTCGCTGGTCGTCTTGATTTTAATCAAAAACTCACCAGCGTGAATTTTGGCTCCAGTTACACCTCAAGCAGTACCGAAGCGATGCTTGACCACGATGCCGCACCTTATATTGAAAAAAGCACCTTTGGCAGGCGTGTGCAATCGCTGGCCAATGGCGTCAAACTAGTCACTGGATCACGCGAAGATTGGGCGGGGAATGTAGGTATCACGCAGGTATTAAATAAATCCGCGCTTATTGAAGGCAGTGTGAGTTATACCGCCAGTACGGGATATATGGCGAATCCATACAAAGTCATGGAAGTACTATTTATTGATCCAACGCAAATCGTCGATACAGAAGGCAAACTCAAAGCGACTATGCGCGCATTTTTAGAACAGCGCCCCAACGAGCGTAATCAATGGACTGAAAATCTGCGTTACGTTCAACACATTGCCTCACTTGATGCGGCATTGCATTTAGATTACCGTTTTTTTCATGACGATTGGGGGATTGCGGCGCATACGTTCTCAGCTGACTGGATTCAACCTTTGGGCGATGGATGGTCAATTACGCCGCGTGTTCGCTATTACACACAGGACAGTGCTGATTTTTATTCGCCCTATTTAGTCTCTAATCAAGCAGCCAGCAAAACTACGATTGATCCTGTTACACAAAAAGTCACCAGCGTTAAATACGATCCTAAATTATTACCGAAAAATTACTCCAGTGATTATCGATTATCGGGTTATGGTGCGTTAAGCGGTGGCTTATCCGTCACTAAAAAATTCGCCAAAGGGATTGAATTGCAGGCTGGCGCAGAATATTACACTCACGCAGGTGGTTTAAAACTCGGTGGTGGCGGCGAAGGTAATTATGCCGATTTTGATGGCTATTTAATCAATGCCGCATTGAAAGTCGATCTATCAACGCTATCACTCGCTAATTCAATGCACAGCGAACACGCTGAACATAAGCATCACGCCCATCATCATGGCGCAGGCGCCCCCGCAGGTATTATGTTTGACCATGTTCTCAGTCAAGCTGGTGAAACCATGATTGGTTATCGCTATATGTACAGCAATCAAACCGGCGCAACCCAAAATGGGGCAAATACCGTGAGTGATACCACGCTTGTCAACCGCGCTTGCGGTGGGCAACAATGCTACGTCACACCCCAAAATATGAGCATGAATATGCACATGATTGAATTAATGTACGCGCCAACCGATTGGCTGACATTAATGCTTATGCCGCAATTTATGGATATGCACATGACCATGCGCCCACTGGATGGCGCCCCTAAGGCACCGAGTATGACCACGCCATTAGGCGCTGCGATTTTGCACTCTGAACATGAACACACAACAGGCGGCATAGGTGATACAGGAATTTACGCCCTATTTAATGCGTTTGAAAAAGGCTCCCAAAAAATCACCATCAGTTTAGGTATAAGCGCCCCAACGGGTGATTCAGATATTCAATTACGCAACACGCATCAACAGGATTTAGGCTATATCCACTACGGAATGCAGCTAGGTAGCGGCACATGGGACTTTAAACCTGCAGTCACCTACACTACTCAAATTGATGATTGGTCACTTGGCGCACAACTTAATGGCACCGCGCAATTAGAATCAACTAATTCATCGGGATTTGCGCTTGGCGATATCTTCCAAGCCACCAGTTGGGGAAGTTATAGCTGGACGCATTGGCTATCCACTTCTGTGCGCGGCATTTATACACATCAAGGTTCACTCAAAGGCGCTTATCGTGGCGTCTATCATCAAATTGGCGCGATGGATTACACAAATAATTATGGCGGCCAATTTGTGGATGTGGGTTTTGGTATTAACGCTGCCATGCCCAGCGGCAAGCTAGAAGGCAACCGGTTAAGTTTTGAATGGCTAGAGCCTGTCCATGATGATGTCAATGGATACCAACTTCCGCGTGAAGGGGCACTATCTGCAACGTGGTCATATATGTTCTAATTAAGCTGCCTTTGTGCAAAAATTGACTTACCTTTACATTTTGGAAAAACCTTTTGAATAATCGCATTAAAATTATTGGTGGCACATGGCGTAGTCGCCAAATTGCGGTCATTGACGAACAAGGACTCCGTCCAACGCCGGCACGAGTTCGTGAAACTCTGTTTAATTGGCTACAGGCCGACATTTTTAACAGTCAATGTTTAGACGTATTTTCAGGAAGTGGCGCACTAGGATTTGAAGCCGCGTCGCGTGGAGCGCGTTTAGTGGTGGCTATTGAAAATAATGTCCCCGCGTATCACGCGCTCAAAGACAATGCCGCAAAACTGAGTGCCTCTCAAATGACCTTCATTCAAAAAGACGCCCTCGCCTATCTAACCGCCCCCGCCAGTACACAATTTGACATTGTATTTTTAGATCCACCGTTTGGACTGGGTTTAATGGCGCAAAGCATTGAATTGCTCGACAAACACCAGTGGTTAGCCCCTTATGCAAAAATTTATGTCGAAACAGAAAACACGTTAAATATTGACGCGCACATTCCGAAAAATTGGCATAATTTAAAACATAAAATCGCCGGTGAAGTCACTTATCGTTTATTTGAAAATCGTAGCGACACATAAAGCGACGTTATGTGCAACTTCGGTGGCGAGCTTGCTATTCCACTCAGCCTTACACAAAACCTCCAATACATAAAAAAACCGCCGCTGCATTTCTACAACGACGGTTTCTTCTCTCAGTCAAAGCGTACTAGACGCCCATTGGATTGAGGCTTTAGGGTTAAGCTACAAAGTCAACTGCGGCTACAACACCTGTAGTAACACCAATCAACTCAACTTCTCCAGCGACAATATCATTCCCAGAAGTATTAGCTACATGGTAAATAGCTGCTTTTGC
>JBDLTP010000012.1:0-4340 GCA_039805765.1 Pseudomonadota bacterium | reverse complement strand
TTTACTTCAATGTGCTTTTCATAACTGATCATTTGATAACTTGCCCTGAGAAATAGTTAGGTTTCCATTATCTCATTTCAACTCATTAAATCGGGATATTATTTTTGACTGTATCCTTAGTGTTTGGATACACCATTTTGGCTAACGAAACGGATACAAACGGCATTTCAATTGCTGGAACGTCTGCATTAACTTTAAATAGTGGCACAATTAATGACGTAGCCGGCAATGCGGCGACATTAACGACCGTTGCAGTAGCAGATAATTCAGGTTATTTAGTTGATGCTTCAGCGCCAACAGCTCCAACTTCCGTTGCAGTCACAACTTCAGGCGAAACGGTCACATCCAATACTATTAATGAAACTAATACAAACTTAACAGCATCAGCAACAATAACCGCCGGTCAAGGTGCGACAGTTGCCTATTTGAAAGTTGGTTCAACAATTATTGCAAGTGATACTTCAATTGCATCTGGAGATACTTCAGTCACGTTCGATTTAGGTCAATCTACTATCGACGGATTGCAATCTAAAATTCCTTTAGGCGGTGGCGTTGTATCTGTTGAATTGAGAGATGCGGCAGGAAACTCTGTTACGAGTTCAGCAAGTAACCCAACATTAGCAGAAGCGCCTATAAGATTGACAAAAAATGATGGCACCATCAAATTGTATGCTAGTACAGCGTTGCAGACTGCAATTAATGAAGCTAGTAGTAATTCTGTTATTGATTTAGCACCTCAAGAATATTATGCAGGTACAGGCGGTGCAGCTTACGACATAACTAAACCAATAACAATTAGAGGTTTTGACGATCCAAATACAACTAATTTAGATACATCATTTAGTTTAAATGGTTCAGATGGTTTTAGAATACTCGGCACAGTCCCAGGTACAGTAACTATAGAAAATATAAAATACGTCAATGGTGCCCGAGGTATTTATGTTAGAGGGGATGTTACTGATTCAGCAAGCGCTGAGAACGCTAAAGTAGGTGGTTTGATTGTAAGAAATAGCGAGTTTTATAATCAAAATGTATCTGGATTAGCGGTAATGCTTAACAATGAGCCATCAAGTCTTGGAAATTTAGTGCTTGATAAAGTTAAATTCGATCAAAGTACCGTAGTCGCAGCAACTAATCCAGCAAATGATAGTGCTCCTCACCAAGGTATTATGTCTTTTGGTTTTGATGGGTCTGCTAGTCTGACTGATGTTCAAATTATCGGCAGCAACAGTGCTCCATCAAATAGTTCACCATATTATGGAATCCAGCTTCATGGTGTCAATAACACAACAATAGTCAATGGGAATATAAATTCAAATCCTTGGTATCAAAGTGGGCCAACTTTGGGAACAATTACTTTAAATAATGTAGATGTTACTGGTTCTTTTAGGAAAAATGCTGTTGCAATTTACAATTACAATAATATTGATGGATTGGCTGGTCCTTTAGCTTCTGGGCAAGTGGATAATGCGTTAGATTTAAGTCAGGCAATTACATTTTGGGGGCCGGTTCTCAACGTTGATGGAGTAAATAGTAGTTATAACGCCTCAAAGTGGGGTGTTACTTTAGGATCAAAAACTACGACACTTCAAGGTGAAGCGTACTCAGGCGTTGCATTGATACAAAGTGTTACGGACAGCATCATTATTGGTACGAATGGAAGTGACACCCTTATAGGTAAATTTGGTGCCGATAAAATGACTGGTGGCGCAGGAGCAGATACGTTTGTTCTTATGGGTACAAAGACATCAACAGACGTCATTACTGATTGGGGGAATGGTGCTGATGTGTTTTCTGGCGCTTATACAGGTACAACAGCAGGTTTACGCTTAAAAATCACTATTGCAGATATTTCAGTAACTCCTTTAGATTTAACAACAGCGTTAGGTGCAGCGACCGTTTTGGCAACAGCGAGCGTGACATGTGGAGCAGGAAGTGATGTTATTACGGGTGGTTCTTCAGGTGATACTATCAGCGGTGGTGCAGGAAATGACACCATTAATGGTGGTGCAGGAGCTGATAGATTAACAGGTGGTCTGGGAGCTGATGTGTTAACTGGAGGAACTGGTGTTACGGATGATACTTTTGTATTCAACTCCGGTGATGGTGTGGCCGCAACAACAGTGGCGGCTAATGGCTCTACGATTACCTTCGCTAATGGCGTTGATACTATCACCGACTTCGGTTCTGTTGGTAACGGCACAAGTGCAACGCTAGGTGCAGATATTTCAATTTTTAATGGGACTTCAATTGATGGCACTGCATTCGTTGCAGGTGATTATGATGCGACCGCTGGTAAAGTGAATAATGCAATTGCTATATTCAACGATGCAACTTCTGACGCGGCAGGTCTTTACTATCTTCAAGGCTCATGGAATTCTTCTGCAAAAGTATTTACTCTTGGTTCTGCTAACACAGATCATGATTTCTTGATTTTCAACAACGCTTCAACAGGTGCAATTAGTTTAACAGGTATAAGTGATATCGTTCTTCATGATAACGCGTAATTATTATTTGTTTTAAAGGATTGATGAACTAAAAACCGTCCTTGTGGAAACGCAGGGGCGTTTTTTATTGGGCGTTGAGTGGTGTGATGAAAAGCAAATCCCCCCCCGCCCCCCTTCAAAAAGGGGGGAGAAAAAGCACCTGATTTTTTAACAGTAAACGATGAAACATGCCCACTAGAAATCCCAAATACGCTCCCCCCTTTTTGAAGGGGGGTTGGGGGGGATTTGCTTTCATACTGAAAGTTAACCATCACAGTCCTTGTGGCAACGCAGGGGCGGTTTTTTGTTGGGCGTTGATTTTATGATGGTTGGAAGTGATGCTATGTGAGATAATCCAATTTTAAGTTATCACACATATATGCAATTTACACAATACTTTCACTCTACTCGATTACGTCAAGATAGAGAATCCATTAAAATGGATTGGATTGAATATGTCGTTAGCCATCCAACCAAAGAATTTATTCAAGAAGATGGTCGAGTTCGACGCTGGGCTTCAATTAAAGAAGCAGAAGGAAGGTATTTACGTGTTGTTTTACTCGAAGATGGTGAAACCATTCATAACGCATTTTTTGATAGGTCATTTAAATTATGAAAATTAAATATTTTCAAGATACAGACACCCTTTATATTGAGTTTAGGCAAGCTGAAATAGTTGAAACGAAAGATTTTGATGAGAATACACTTTTCGATATGGACGCCTTTGGAAACGTATGCGGTATAACTTTAGAACACGCTAAAAGCAGGGCTGAAATGCCTGCATTTTCCTATGAAGAAATAGTAGCTTAAACTTGCTTAAAATAAAAAAAACCGTCCTTGTGGCAACGCAGGGGCGGTTTTTTGTTGGGCATTTGGTGGTGCTGTGGGGTGAAAAGGCCTCTGTATTAGGATTTATGTAATATGGTATGATATCGCTGATATTGGAATTTATATGTAATTAGAATTAAATTTATTTGGGATGATGTAAAGCAATCCGCTAATTTTGAAAAACATGGATATGATTTTGAATTAGCTTATCTTGTATTCGAAGGCAATACGTTTACTTTTGAAGACAATCGTATGCCTTATAACGAACAACGGTTTGTTACATTAGGATTATTGAATAGCACTGTAGTTGTTTTAGTACACACAGAGACAGTTGATGAAATTCGTGTTATTTCTTTACGAAAGGCGGCTAAAAATGAACAAAAACTCTATTTCACAAACGTTTAATGATGATTATCCAGAAATTAGTCAGTCTGATTTGAACAGGGCGGTAAAACGCAGAAACTTTGCAACGGTGTCAGCTAAGCAAAATGTGAACTTAACATTGGATGCAGATATCATAACGTGGTTGCAACAGAAAGCCGGAGGTGTTGATTACCAATCCATTGTCAACTCAACACTCAGAGAAGCAATGACAAGAGCTTCTTAGCAAGGAAATGCCCAACACGCTCAAAACCATCATTTTCAAAAGTAAAAACCGTCCTTTTTAGTAGACGCAAGAGCAGTTTTTTATTGGGTTTTTGGGCGTGCGTGCCATTGTGGGCAGTGACGTGTTATGATTTAGGTAACATCAAATCCATTCGTTCCCTCTCACATGATTAGCAAATACTTCAATCCCTATACCGACTTTGGTTTCAAAAAGCTCTTTGGTGAAGAAGGCAGCAAAGATTTATTGATTGATTTTCTCAATCAGCTACTGCCTGCACATCATCAAATTGCGCAACTTAGTTTTAAAAATCCCGAAAACTTCTCAAACACCGCAGAAGAACGTAAAGCCATCTTTGACATCTATTGCGAAAGTGCTAGTGGTGAGCGTTTCATTGTGGAAATGCAAAAAGCCAAGATGCA
>JBDLTP010000011.1:0-17847 GCA_039805765.1 Pseudomonadota bacterium | reverse complement strand
TTTATAAATTAATATCGGCTACCGATAATGTATTCACGCCTAATACTTGTATTTGAAATTCTGCTGCTAAATCATTATCGTTGCTACCATATAGCGTGTTATTTTCAAACCATAAAACACCATTTCCGCCGGTGGTATTTAAATTAGCGGATGTGCCGATAAATGTGAACGCATCATTTATGCGACTTGCTGATTTTGCATCCATAGCAGATAAATCAATTTTATCGCCTAATGAAAAATCGTAAATAATATCATGACTGGTCAAACCCGATTCGCTACTATTTTCAAACCTGAAGATATCGTTACCGCTACCTCCAGTCAAATTATCTTGACCAAGTCCACCTATTAATAAATCGTCACCATCTCCACCGTAAAGCTTATCAAGACCCTGTCCACCGGCAAGATTATCATTTCCATCTGCGCCCAACAAATCGTCATTGCCACTACCACCATTAATCACATCATTACCTAGCGCACCATAGTAATAATCGTCATTATTGCTACCGCTCCAACGATCGTTTTTTTCATCGCCATGATAAGTGTTATTTAAAACAGCTCCCGTGGAAGATACATACGTTGTGGAAACTTTTGCATAAATACCATCAGCATTAGTATCTGAATAAGTTGTCGTTTCAACCACACCATGTTCAGATTCTGTTTTTACAATGTCTACTCCTTGAAGAGTAAATACTTCATCAAAGTCCACACGCGCTTGCTTCACTATGCCTTGTTTGACTTCATAAATGGCGGTGACAACTTGATTGACTACATCAAATTTATAGCCATTATTTACACTCGTTGAAGACAGTGTGCCTGTTGACGAAAGAGCACCATAAGAGCTATTCAATTGAGAAAACAGTCCATCACCATCTGTATCTGTGTAAACGGTTGTTTGAAGGCGACCATGCTCATTTTCAGTTTTCGTTACTTGTTTAGTAATCGCGTCAAATGACCATTGTTCATCGGAATCCATTTTTTCGAATTTCACCCGACCATTTTTAACTTCAGAAACGCCAACAACAACATTATTCTGTATTGTAAATTGATATGCTTTTGCTGAATTTTTACTCATTTTATATTACGCCTTTTAAAGAATTGATTTAAAACCTTCTTGCAGCTCAATTACAACATAACTGCAATTCTCTTATAACATATCAGTATGAATTGAAACTGAATATTACATATTTTTATTAATAAAAAATTAAAATTATTATACATTTACTTCAGCATTAACAATGCCAAATCAATAAAATCATTGATTTATAATAGTTAATCTAAATAAATGAGTAATCACATTAAACCTAAAACGTTCCAATGAAACAAAAAATGAAACAAAAATGTTTCACTGAAACATTTTTGAATCATACTTTTTCCAAATGATTAAAAGCAATTACAGGTCACAGGGAAAATTAATGGGGTAGAGGCATTAATTAAATAGAGTACTTTTCTACATTTGGTGGAGATTTTGCACCTATAGTGGTGAGAAAAGTGGGGTTCCTTGCTGCAATGGGTATCCTTGTGAATTTAGTGCATTGAAATTTTATAGCCAGCGCCATATACCGATTGAGTAATGTCTTTGTTGAGTGAGATTTTATTAAGTTTGTGGCGTAAATTTTTAATGTGTGAATCCACGGTACTATTTAATATTTCACGCATCCTGGGTGTGCATTATCGGAAAATTGGGTTAAAGGTTGTTATATGCCAATGGTACGTCAACTGATTAAAGTCGAAGAGCTAGTTCAAGGACTAACACCAACTAGGCGTAAGGCCGTGGCACTTAAAGTTAAACGTCAGCGAAAATTGCAAGAACAGTATAAAAAGCACCCTAATATTTGGCTATAAAAACTTATGGCGGCTAAGTGAAGTGGTGCGAAATTGGTTCGCTAAACATAAATCTGATGATGGTACAGTGGATAAAATGACTGTGACTCAGGTTGTGGTGAGTTAAGAGTCCACGACATAGCACCTGCTTATGTAGGTGCCATACTAATTATGAATAAACTTTGTAGCGCGTAACAGTAATCTGTTGGTCAATCCCCTGTAATTGAGCTGTATGGCATGAATAGAAACTTCCAACATACTTGTGGCTGTTTAATATTAACGCGCCACAAGCCTTAAAATAAATGATAAATAACTAATGAAAAAATTTTATCGCTCTGGAATTAGCTCTCTAAGCCCATGCTGACATTAGTTTCCTATTTACAGGCAAATGACCCCGAGCAAAACCTGCATCGGTTTTATCGTATAGAATACGGACAAGATTTGTTTGGACAATGGATTGTGGAAGTTAACTACGGAAGAGTAGGGTGCAAGGGGAGAAGTCTCATTACACTCGTTGATTCTCAAAAGGACGCGCTGATGTACGTTAAACAAGCCCTCAAGCGACGACAGTCTTCACCTAATTGTATTGGTGTAGCTTATGAATCGGTTTTACTGCTACCCCATAATGGGGGTAGAACTAACGCCCTCGCTCAATATGATGGAATATATGAATTCTGATTTCTTTAAATCTCAAATTATTGAAATTTAAAAATATTGAAAGGTGAGATTTATCACGTTAAAAATGATTCTAATTTCCCTGTCCTAAAAACGGTGCATGATAAATTAAAAGATGACCAAGAAGTAACGGCTCAAAAGTTCATTAACATTTTAACTAAATACATGGTGTAAGAAGTACCGATATTTGCAAGAATTTCATAAAGTGATTCACTGAGATTTTGAAAAGATTGATACTCATAAAATGAGGCTTTGATCTACATCAAGCAGACACTCAAACGACGAAAATCATCTCCTAGATGTAGAATCCATTTATAGGGATTGTCGTTTGAGTGAAACGGGATAGCACGCAGTAAATCAAGCAACTTTGTGAATTTATTAATGATTATGTATGGGTTGAAGTGATTTTACCCAGTCATAGGGAGCATCACCGTAAAAGAACATGTCATACATCAATTGCATACCTGCAAAAACATTTTTTGATGTTTTCGCTTGTGTCCCACCAGATACAGGTGGTTTAGGGTCATACTCAAGGTCTAACATAACAGCTTGCGTGAAGTCTTTGCCTTTATTTGTGTCATTGGCATAGAGTTTTTGAATGATCGCAAGTGACATATCAAGTCCTGCCGTGACGCCTGCACTGGTAACCAGTTTACCATCAAACACATAGCGACTTTTAGGTTGCGGAATTGCACCAAATTTCTTTAAAATTTCACTAGCTCGATACCAATTTGATGTCGCTTTTTTTCCTGTCAGCAATCCCGCGCTACCCAAAATCCAAGAACCTGTACACACACTCGTAGTATAAACGGTTGTTTTATCAATCATTCTAATCCATTCAAGTACATCAGGATCCATCGTTTGCATCACAGTTCCTGTTGCACCACCGGGTATAACTAAAACACCAAGTTTAGCAACATCAGCAATGCCTTTTGTAACATTAATGGTTAAACCATTACTTGCCGTTACCGTTCCCGCTTTCTTTGCAATTAAAAAAGGGCGTAATCCAGCCGCGCTAAATACCTGCATAGGGCCTAGTGCATCGAGTGAATTCATATCATCATAAACAAATATACCTACACCACCATAAGCTGCATCCTTTACATTAGGGGAGGGGGTAAGTGACATAAGTGCTTCGTGACTTAATGCGGCTTGGGTTAATGTAGGCATGAGTATCATGCTAAAAACAAGGAGTATTGCATAGTGTATTTTTTTCATTGTTATTGTAAGTCCAGTTAAGTTTTATGTTATAACGCAATTGGCGTCGAAAAATACTAGCAATATCGCAACCATTCTTATTAACTCATTGTTTTACATTGAAAATTAATTATTTAACATGCATTTATCACAATTCATCAAATTTGTAGTGCTTCATATCACTTAAAAAAATATCAAAATAGGGTATATCACGCATATAAGTAACGGCGACATAAAAAGAAATACACTGATTTATATAAAAAATCTCGATTGATATGGCGTGAGCTATTATGACGTTTATGTGAGAAGTGATGCAGTCGGGTTTACTTGAGTGCAAATTGCGTGGAGCGCTGCCTTGATTAGCAAAGGCGCGCGCTCTTTAAATTGTATGAAGGGTTATTTGTTTAGTAAATGTTAAGTATGGTTTATTTGAATCTGATTTCAATAGCGTGTAGTGCATTCACGCAGTCTGGGGTAGACTGTAATTGCGTTGCATTATTATCTCTGCGGCATTCATTATTTTTTGCTTGTGCGTCCTTAATATTGGCTGCGTACCATGCAACACTTTTTGCTTCATTGGATTGCGTGAGTGTACTTTGTATTAACATTAACCCCGTAAACGTCATTATCAAGGCTAAAATGGTAATCATACCTGTATCTGTTAGGACGGCTTCGGTTAAGAATCGTTTTATGCTATTTAAAAATTGTTTGATATCGATTCGTTTAGTGGCGGCTAAAACTATTTGTGACATTTAATGACCTCTATTGGGATGTGCGATTGTGGATTAGACATTTTTAACTTTGTGACATTTTTGCATGACGAAGAAAGTCTGCAAATATTTTAACTACTTGAAAATGTGGCATATTGTCGAGCGACAATATGCCACATTTTCAAATGAATAACAGGCAATTGATTCATTTACAGCTATATGAAGAACAAAATAAGAGTTAGGCGTAACTGCAGTGCATTGGAGCAATGCTGTCGATATATTTCTGTAAAATTGTAGAATACAGGGAAAGGCTTTTAACATTAGCTTAAAGCTTGATTATTTGATGCTTTAGCGTATTTCATCATTTTTTGTTCTAATAAAAAAATACACCACTATCTATCAGTAATAAAAACTTACTTGAAATGTCGTGACTAAAGAATTATCCTTTAAAATTTAAAAGCTAAAATTAATTATATTCCCGAGTATTTTTACAATTATTTATGAAACTAAAAACATTACTGACACCTTATTTCGCATTAGCATTTCTGCTGATAGGGTTGTTGTATGTTTTTTATATCATGATTGATGTTTCAATTACTGATTTAAACAGTGGTTTTCTACATCCGTTAGAAGGGTGGGATCACATTGTTACGATGCTTGGCGTTGGTATTTGGGCGGCACAGTTGCGTGGAAAAGCGATTTGGCTTTTACCGACAACGTTTGTTGGTGTAATGAGTTTAGGGGGAATTTCTGGCGCGGCAAAATATCTTGCTGTACCGAGCGCGGAAATTCTAATTGTTTTATCGTGCCTTGTTTTTAGCGTTTTAATCATTCGCAAAGTGCGTTTCGATACTCGAATTAACGTGTTAATTGTAGCGTTTTTTGCTTTTTTTCACGGTTACGCACACGGCGCAGAAATCTCGACTTCTGCAAGTTTAATTTCTTACACGCTAGGTTTTATGATTGCAACGTTGCTACTTCACGGCGCAGGCATTCTAGTTGCAAAAGTGGTTTTCCTTTCCATCGCGTTTTTTATCGCGCAAGCCTTAAACGTTGTCACAGCAACGCAATCGATAAAAACCGTTTCAGCAAGTTACACGCAAATTGCACAAAGCGATTTTTCGCAACTCAAATCCATTGATCAAAAACCGCCGTTGATAAATTTCTCACCGCAATGGCGCAGCTTTTCGCCGCCGCTGGAATCTATTTTGCAACTTTTGACTTTTGCAAAAACGTATTTCGTTTTAAGTACGCTATTGCTTGTGTTCACGGTTTCGCAATTTGTTTGCTACGTTTTTTATATCAAACAGCGACCTGATTTTGCTTTCTTTATTCAAAATTCTCCGCTCGTTGTTGTATTACTTCAAAAATTCGTTTTATTTCTCAACGCCTCGCGCGTTTCAACCTTTCCATTTTTATATTTACAACTTGCTTGTTTCTCAAGCAGGGATTTTTGCGTCCAAAATTTTTATAACAAAAATAAAAATCAATTTCCGGAGAATTTATGAAACCCCCTATCCCTTTTAATTTAACGTTACTATCACTAGCAATTGCTAGCAGTTTTTCTGTTTTAGCAGAAGATACAGAGCAAAAAGAAGTTACTGAATTTACACCAATGGTGGTGACGGCAACACGCTCAGAAGTTAGCGAGTTAAAGGCACCGGTAAATGCGACCGTTGTCGATAGAGAAACAATGGATCGTAGGCAAACCCTTCGCATTGGTGATGCACTAAAAGATGTACCTGGAATGTATTTACGCGGCAGCGCTTTTGGGACAAATTTTCCGGGCAGTGGACAAAGCACGATGGCTTTTCACGGAATTTCTGGTTCAAGACGTTCTCTCGTGTTAATTGATGGTCAACCAATTAACAGCGGTTCTTTTGGTACTATCAACTGGAACACATTCATGATGGAAGATGCCGAGCGTATCGAAGTTATTCCTGGTGCATTTTCAGCGTTATACGGTAGTGGCGCGATGGGCGGCGTTATCAATTTGATTACTAAGGTTCCAACTGAACGCGCTGTTCACTTTACCACAGGTGGTGGTGGAGGCTCGGTTGATCAGTGGTGGACACGTGGCAGTTATCAAGACCGTTTTAAAAATGGTTTGGGCGTGAGCATTAGTTTCAATCACATGGACAGCGCGGGTTATGGTGACAGCGATTATGTAATTAGCACGCCAACTGCGACAAATAGCACAACAAATCCGTTAACAGGCGCAATTCCCACAACGACCAGTCAAGGCACACCCGCTTATTGGACGGGATTAAAAGGTGCAAGACCTTGGACGCAAGACAACGCGCAAATTAAATTGTTTTACGATATTGATGAAAATACGGACATTATGGCGGGTTTTGCTTGGGACAGTAACGACAACGGTTATAGCCCATACACCAGTTTTCTACGAAATAGCAGTGGTGCAGTTGTTGACAATTTAGGCACAGCATCGATTGGCGGAAAATCTATACGTGGCGGTGTTCGACCAGTTAATTTTTTAACTTCAACTCCTTCTTATGAAGATACTCACCGTTATTTTTCGCGGTTAAATCACGATTTTGGTAACGAAATTACTTTAAAAGCAGACATTAGTTATTTAGACCTTAACTTTATGTCACCAACGGCTTCAAATTCAGCAACCGCAAATCCTGCTGTGACTTATAACGGCGGGGCTGGCACCTTATCAGCTATTCCTAATGACCGTTTAGATACCAATGTTTCTGTGCGAATGCCCGTTAAATTTTTACCGCGAAATTATTTAACCGTTGGCTTTGCAAGCAATCACAACACCGTTGATAGTTATCGCGGACAATTGAATAATTTTCGTGATGAAAATTCGCTCAAAGGCTACGATTCAACTAGCACAGGCTCTAGCACTTTGCTCTCTGGTTTTATCCAAGATGAATGGGGTATTTTAGAAAATTTGACCGCATACACAGGAGGACGCTTTGATCATTGGGAAACACAAGGAACAATCACGAGCGGCACTTTTACCAAAAACTACGCTAATCGCTCAGTTTCACAATTCAATCCTAAATTTGCGTTAGTCTGGAATCCCATCGAAAAAAGCAAATTATTTGCCTCAGCGGGTTGGGCATTTCGTCCACCTACCTTATCAGACCTTTACACAACTTCTGTTTTAACTTCACAAATTGGCGGCGCACGAGTGACTTCTGAAGCCGCGCCTGATTTAAAACCTGAAACGATGTTTTCTTGGGAAGTAGGCGGTGAAAAATTCTTTGACACCACTGGGACAAATATCGCTGCAACTTATTTTCACCATTATTTGAGTGATTTGATGTATACACGCACGTTTGCCACGCTCACCGCAAACGACACCACCAGTTTATCGAATGCAGGGAAAGCCGAAGTCGATGGCGTGGAACTCAAAGTTTCTCAAAATTTATATTGGAATTGGATGCGTTTCGTTGGCACTTACACGTTGAACAATTCTGAAATTACTGAAAATACCGCAAAACGTTCTACCGAAGGCAAATGGATGACGCAATTACCACGCACGATGTATAGCATGGGATTAGAAGCTGAAAAAGGCGATTGGTCAGGTTCAGTCATCGGGCGTTACATGGGGCATATTTATTCTAACGATGACAATTTAGATACCATAAATGGGGTATTTGGCAGTTATGACACGTTTGTTAAAGTCGATATGCGCTTAAATTACAAGGTGACTCAAAACGTTAAATTAGGCGTGTTCGTCGATAACTTGATGGACAGAGATTATTTTCAATTTTACAAACAGCCCGGACGTAGCGTTTATGGCGAAGTTTCTTTTAGTTATTAAGGAGTTTAGAACATGGAAAACATCAATTTTATCGAATCGTTTTTATACAGTGTTTCAACGTTTTTGTATTACCCCGTTTTAACGACTGTTGCGGCATTTTGTTTGTATGCCATTTTTTTATTTGGCACGTTCACACGCGAATGGCGAGAACGTAAAGCAGGCGAATATCTCGCTTTGGAAAGTTACAAACAAGCCTTAGAAAAATTGTTAAATAATCAAGGCTTAAACGAAGAACTCAAACAAGCACACGTTGAACGTTTGTTACAAATTACCGAACTTGAACAAATTTCCCAACTCGACAAAGTGCGCTTTATGATTCGCACAGGACCCGCGTTGGGCTTGATGGGAACCTTGATTCCAATGGGAACTGCGTTAGCCTCACTTGCCGAAGGCAATATCCCAAATATGGCGGGAAGCATGGTAAACGCTTTTACGGCAACGGTTGCAGGACTTGCCAGTAGTGTTGTTGCGTATCTTATCGCGCTGATGCGTGAAAAATGGTTACGCGCGGATATTCGTGAAATGGAATTTCATACTGAAATCACAATGCACCGTCACATCAAAGAAAAGCACAAAATGCCAGACATCTTAGAGCAGGAATTAAGCTCATGAAATATATGCAACGACACAAACGTTTAATCACAAACAATGACCCGTTAGAAGACCCGATTGCTGGGGTGGCGAATTTGTTTGATGCCAGCATTGTTTTCATTGTCAGTATGATGATTGCGCTGTTTATGGCGTACAACATGATGGATTTACTCGACCCAAATTCTGAAGTGACTATTACTAAAAAAACCGCTGATGGAAAAATTGAAATGGTCACCAAAAAAGGCAAAGAAATTAAAGTGACCAAAGTCAGCGATAAAGAACTCGAAGGAAGCGGCGAGCGTTTAGGCACCGCTTATCAACTCGACGATGGGAAGGTGGTTTATGTGCCTGAAAAATAAATTTGTTCTCATTTTGGCGCTATTTTTTATCAGTTATGTCGCACTCGCAAAAGATGTGACGGTGAGTTTATTGCTCGGTGATACCGATTCGCGAGCAACGGTGATGGCGGTTAAATCGTTGCAAAAACAACCTGAAATGAAAGAGGTACATTTTCAAGTGTATTTAAAAAATACGCTTGATGATAAGCAACATCAAGCCTTACAACAATCGCAACTGGTTTTTGTGCAAATCATGGGCTCACAAATGTTTAACGCGGTGCAAGAAGATTTAAAAACCGTCATTCAAACGAGTGGCAAAGTGTATGCACTGTATCCTGAAAGCTCGAAACTCTCAGAAGATAAAAAAGCGATTGGCTTACTTGATGATGAAACTGCACTGGCTTATCACCGCGCAGGCGGACAAGAAAATTTAACCAATTTGCTGCGTTATGTTTTAAACAAAGAAGGTTTGATTGCCGCGTCTGCTATTGAAACACCTAAACCGTTACCAGAAGTTGGTATTTATCACGTTGGTGATGAAAAAATTTATACGGATTTTGCCAGCTACGAAAAAGCCTGCGCCGATTGTTTAGCTAATAAACCTTTTATTGGTATTCATTTTGGACGGGCGAATTTAACCGCTGGTCAAATGGCAACTGTGCAAGTCTTAGCGGGTGAATTGAAAAAACGCGGTTATAACGCTTTGCCTGTTTTTGGTTATCCACCTGAAACGGCATTGCAACAGTTTTATTTAACGCCTGATGGCAAAAGTCGTGTTGAAGCCATTATTGGTTTAACACTTAAAATTGGTGTCACGCCAGCAACGAACGCTGTTTTTGAAAAACTAAACGTGCCGATTTTGAATGCGATAGTGTTATCTAGCCAAAGTGAAAAAGAATGGCAAAATTCTAATGTCGGTTTAGATGTTACCGAACGCAGTTGGCAAATTGCAGGCGCAGAATTAGGTGGTTTAATTGCGCCGACGGTTGTGGCAAGTAAAGAACATTTAACCGATAAAGAAACGGGGTTGAGTTATCTCGAAGAACATCCGATTGCAGAACGTGTGCAACGTGCCGCAACTCGTATTGATGAATGGGTAAAACTTCGCACGATTGCAAATCACGATAAAAAATTAGCAATTCTTTACTACAACTATCCACCTGGTAAAGAAAACATTGGTGCGTCTTATTTGAACGTGTTGCCTGAAAGTTTGTGGCAATTAGTTGAACGTTTAAAACACGAAGGCTACAACCTCGAAAACGCGCCACAAACTAAAGAAGCGTTATTTCAAGACATCAAAAATTTCGGTACCAATATCAACAAACCAGATAAAACCGCGTTAAATACGCTAGTTAAATCAGGTCATGCAGCATTATTTCCTGTTTCGCAGTATCAAAAATTGTTTGCCAAGTTTCCAGAATCGCTACGTTCAAAAATGGTCAAAGATTGGGGCGAACCTGAAAAAAGTGAAATCATGGTTTGGCGCGACGAAAAAAATGTGCCGTTTTTTGTATTTCCGCAAATTCGTTATGGCAATGTTGTCTTCACGCCGCAACCTACGAGAGGTTGGGAACAAGACGTTAAAAAACTTTATCACAACGTAACCGTTGCGCCGCATCATCAATATGTTGCGTTGTATTTATGGTTGCAACATCAATTTGCCGCGGATGCTGTCACGCACGTTGGTACACACGGTTCATTAGAATGGTTATCAGGAAAAGAAGTGGGCGCAAGTGAATCCGACCCTGCTGATTTGCTCATTGGTGCAATGCCGCATTTGTATTTATACATCATGGATGACGTGGGCGAGGCTCTACAAGCTAAACGCCGCAGTATGGCAGTGATTATCGATCATTTAACGCCGCCATTTGATAAAGCGGGAATGCAAGGCGAACTTAAAGAATTAGCTGGACGTATTAACGATTACAACGTCGCCAAAGATAAAAGTGCGACAGCGGCGGCGAATCAATTAGTGCAACTCAATCAAAAAGCGCAGGAAATCGGTATTTTGAAAGATTTGAACCTGACTAAAATTGAAAACGATGAACAAATTGAATTAGTCGAGCATTACATCAAAGAAATTGCTGAAAAAGCCGCGCCATTTGGTTTGCATACTTTTGGCGTTGCGCCAACGAAAGAATTACGTCAAAAAACAGCGGAAGCGATTTTGTCATTAGATAAAAGCCTTTCGGATTCGCAGCGCAAACAAAAAATTTCCGAATTAGATAAAACCATTCTCGACAGTGCAAATGCTGAATTAGAGGCATTTATAGCAGGACTTTCGGGGCGTTATATCAAAGCGGGTATCGGCGCAGACCCGTTACGAAATCCTGATGCGCTGCCAACAGGGCGTGATGTTTATGGATTTGACCCAAGCCGTATGCCGTCACCAACCAGTTACGCGCAAGGCGAAAAACTCGCGCTGGAATTGATTGAAAATTATAAAAAAGAACACGGGCAATATCCTGACAAATTAACGTTTAATCTTTGGGGTGTAGAAAGTTCACGCCACGAAGGCGTGATGGAAAGCCAAATTTTTCATTTGCTTGGTGTTAAACCTGTGTGGGATGCGCGTGGACGTATTTCTGGTGTAACCGCGATTCCACGCAACCAACTCAAACATCCTCGCATTGATGTCACCATCGTGCCATCTGGTTTATATCGCGATTTGTTTGGTAATTTAATCAATCTACTTGACGACGCGGTAACGCTTGCAAAACAGCAAGACGAACCTGATAACTTTTTGCGTCAACACGTTGCACAAACAAAAGCCGACTTGATAAAACAAGGTGTGAATGCAGCGCAAGCCGAAAAATTAGCAACGGTGCGTTTATTTACCGTTCCTTCTGGTGCGTATGGTACGAACCTCGAAAAAGCCATTCCTTTATCAAACACTTGGAAAGACGACAAACAGCTTGCCGACATTTATTTCATGCGAATGAGCCACTTATATGGACAAGGTTTTTGGGGCGATAAATCCGATGAAAAAGTGCCACAACTCGCGGTAAATCTTCTCAAACAAGCGTTATCAGGTAGCAAAATGGTGGTGCATAGTCGTTCAAGCAATGTTTATGCAACGCTCGATGGTAACGATTTTTTGCAATACATGGGCGGTACTGCAATGGCAATTCGTGCAGTAGATGGTAAATCACCTGAAACGTATGTTACCAATCTCAGCGACCCAGCGAATGCAAAACAAGAAACGCTCGCTAAATACATGGGACGTGAAATGCGTTCGCGTTATCTCAATCCTGAATGGATTAAAGCCATGATGAAAGAGGGGTATTCGGGCGCACGATTTGTCAATATGGTGGTTGAAAATCTTTGGGGTTGGCAAGTGACCGTGCCTGAAGTCGTTGATGGTGCAAAATGGCAGGAAATGTACGAAACCTATGTTGAAGACAAAAATCAGCTCGACATCAAAGATAAATTTCGCGAAGCCAATAATTTACTTGCTTATCAGGCAATGGTAGACCGAATGCTGGTTGCGGTAAAAAAAGGCTATTGGAAAGCTGACGCTAAAACTGTCGAACGTCTTGAAAAAGAAAATGCCGAAGTGATTAAAGAAGTCGGTGTTGCGTGTACTGCAGATAGTTGTAGTGATGCAAAATTAGCACAAATGCAACCTGCGCCAACGCCTACTAAAAAAGCGGCAACGGCAGAAGTAATGCCGCCTGAAAATAGCCCGCCACCTGCACCGCAAGCACAACAAAATCCAAAACCTACTGCAAATGCCTCGCAAGCGGTGAAAGGTTACGAAATGCAAGAGAAAAAAATGACTTCGCAATCTGCACAAAATAACCATGTAAATTTTAATAACTTGTTACTCATTGCGTTGTTCATGGGTATGTATGTTTATGGATTTTTTAAATCTAAACAAACAAATTTTTAATTTCAGGAAATGTAATGTCAAAAAATTTTATTCACTGCTTAATTTTATCATTTTTTTTACTGCTTCCGCATTTCGCCTACGCCCATTCATTGTACGAAATGCAATTGAGCTGTTTCAGCGGCTTTTTACACCCGCTACAAGGCGCAGACCATATCGTTGCGATTCTTGCGGTTGGCTTTTGGGCGGCGCAACTGCGCGGCGTTGCGATGTGGCTTTTACCGCTTACGTTTGTAAGCGTGATGACGTTAGGTGGATTGCTTGGCACGTCAGGCATTTCGCTTGATTACGCCGAAACCTTCATTTTAGTTTCAGGTTTTGTGTTAAGCATTTTAGCGGTCAAAAACGTGCAATTTGATTTGAAAGTTAGCGCGTTAATTGTCGGATTTTTTGCCTTATTTCACGGCTTTGCACATGGCGCAGAAATTGCCGATTCGGCGGATTTAATTTCTTACAGCATGGGCTTTATTTGCGCTACATCGTTGTTGCATTTAGCAGGAATTGGGCTTGCAAGAACTTTACACGTTGTGAAATTCAAACGTTCACAGATTTAAAAATTAAAAAACCGATGCCTCGTAGTGTGTCGGTGTGAACGGTTAAACGTTCATAAAATGCCGCGCTGATTTTGTCAGCAAAGCAACTACGAAATTACATTAACTATAAATTCCTTTAGGAGGAAACATGAAAAAAGTAATTTCACTTTTAGCTATGGCGGTTGTTGTACTTGGTTTATCAGGCTGTATAGATGGTCAAGATGATAACGGTGGTCATTTACCCGCTGGCAAAACGTTGTCTCACGTTAAGTTTTAATTGTTGTAGTTTTTGCGCTTAATTCAAAAGTCTGTTTGTTTTAAAGGCTTTTGGCACACCGTTCTCGCTCTTTCCTCCAAGGGAGCGAGGACACCTTTTTTATTTATTTTTAATTTGGAATTTATCTATGAAAGTTTTAATAAAAGTTTTGTTATCTTCGTTTATTGTCTTAGCAATGATGGTTTCTTTGAATGTTTCGGCCGAAGAAAAAGCAAAAAAACCTGCTGTAGCGGTTGAAATTGCTGTTTCAAAAGGTGATGAGGCGCTTGCGGTATTAAAAAGTGGGGCGAGTGCAGAGGAAGTTATCAAACTCATCAAAGAAACCTCAGAAGCAACTGGCGAAATTTTCTCAAACTACAAAACCGACAAAGCGCGTGACACGGCAATTATTCATTTGAAAGCGGTACGCACGAAATTAAAAGAAGGACAAACTGTTGAAGCGCAAGAAGGCTTAGAAAAAGCCATCAAAGAAATTCAGGATTTGAAAAACACGATTTAACCCCCCTCTTGCCGTTATTCGTTACTTCAACCTGTAGCGGCTTTTTTTATGGAATATTTTTTTATGGCAACCGTAGAACATCACAGCAGTTTGTCTAAAACCTTAGTTCGTACCCAAGCTGCGCTGGCGTTATTTGTTTTACTTTGGCTGGGCGGATTTAATTTTTTCTTTCCGAACACCTTTCACATCGAAGCGGGCGTGCATGGAATTTCAACGATTTCTGCCTTAGTGACTGGCACATTTTTAACGCATCGCGCTTATCACTTAATGCGTGGCGTGCATATCAATTTTGAAACCTTGCGTTATTGGACAAGCGCTGCGACCGTTTTTAATTTGCTGGGCGCAATCAGTGGCAATTGGGTTTATATGCGTTATCGCGGCGAAGGGGGTGCGAAAGATTGGATTCTCTCGCATATCCCGACTTTTCATAACGTGATGATGGAATTCAAAGAATTTGTGTCGCTATTTCCGTTTGTGTTGATGCTTTCTGTGTCGTTTATGTTGTTTTACTACGGTAATGCGATTGTAACGAGGCGCGATATTTTGAATTTTGTCGGCATTTTGATGTTGCTGTCGTGGCTGTTTTTATTATTTGGATTTGTGGCGGGTTTAACGCTTGCCAAATTGCACACGCTTTAGAAATTTTATGAATAACGAAATAGAAAATAATTCACCGCCGATTTTTTCAGGTGTCGTCGTTGCCGCGACGCTTGCGCCGTTATTGGGTTTTTATACCTTGATGATTACGCATCATTTTTCACGGCTTTCAAAATACTGGGATAAATTTATTTGGTCTTACGGACAATGGATTCCAGGTTCGGTGGGAAGTGGCGCGTTGGGTAGCACAGGTTCTTACGCGGGCAAAGAAGCGTTAGCGTTAATTGTCTGGCTGGGCAGTTGGGCAGTTTTTCATTATTTGTGGCGCAAACAAGATTTGTCTTTGCAAAGTTGGTTGCCAATTTTTACAGGCGGTTTGCTTGTGGTAACGCTCGGATTTATTCACCCCGTGATTGACCCTGTTATTTTGCTTCTTCGGGATTTGTTGGGATGAAAATGAACTTTAAATTAACCAAAATGCGCGTGATTTTTATCGCGTTTTTATTCAGCTTTTTTAGTCAAAACACGTTTGCAGAAGGCGTTTTGATGGACGTTTCACCAAAAGATAACTCTGTCGTTGCACTCAATAAATTCGACAACAAAATTACCCTCGCATTTAGTGGCAACGTCAGCGAACGCTCACCGTCTTTAGTTGTTGTCGATAGCACGGGAACGCGCGTGGATAAACACGATGTGCAACTCACCATCGGCGAGCGCAGTATTTTGAGCGCAACCACCGTTGATTTAGCAGCAGGACGTTATGCGATTCGTTATCGCGTTGTGACAGAAGACGGTTTAGTGGTCAGTGGCATTTGCCGTTTTGAACTCAAAAACAAAGAGGTGCAACCATGAAAGTGTTTTTAAAAATGGTGTTGCTGTTTTTGCTTTTTGCAAACGTTTTTGCGTCTGTGCCACTTGCGCCGCGTACTGGTGTGGGTGGAAAAATTGATATGTTTGGTTGTATGCAAACGAATGATTTTTATATCGCTAATTTCGCCGTTTATCCCATCAGTCAAATAAAGGACAAAAAAACCACGATTGCAGGCTTGTGTGAAGATTTGCCGTATTTGGGCAACGCACAAATTACCATTGATTTACTTGACCGCGACGTGCGCCGCAAACCTGTTTGGCTAAAAGTATTTGATAGTAAAAAGAACTTGATTGCTCAAACTGAGCCAAAAATTGAAAAACAAGGCGTTTTAACCACAACAGTGAATTTTGAAAAACAGGGCAAATATGATGTCGTGCTTTATATTGAAGATGCGAATTTAAACACCGCGCCCGAAACGAGCGCGTTGCATATTCCGTTAATTGTTGCGATGACGGTTGCAGGTGAACCACAATCAGCATGTGGATTTTTAAAAATCGCGCTGATTGTTGTGGCGTTTGCATTTGGGATTGGTTTTTTTGTCAATCGTCAGTTAAAACCAAAAACTGAAAACTAATGCGCGGAAAAATTTTGGTTTGAAAACAGATTGAAATTCGGGCGCGTGACCACGTTCACGTTAAAACCAAAATCTGCCATTTGATGACACGCATTGCAACCCGTTGTTAATTGGTCGTATTGCTTATTAAATTCAATCAGATTTTTTGCTTCAACCGCTTTTTCTAACGCGCCCATCGGTTGTTGCATCGTGACTGAAATGAGTTGTTTCATCGGAAGTTTTAAATGTTTATGCGTTGGGTGAAACAACTCCGCATCTTCAAAACCTTCTTTGAGTTCGTCGAGTTCGTAAGTGGCTAACGCCCAATTTTCGGCTTGACCTGCAAACCAAATTTTAGCGTGACGCATAGCGGTTAAAGACATGATTTCGCCCAAACCTGGTTTGAACGATTCGACTGTGACGGGCGTAGGTTCAGAAGCGCAACCTGAAAGTAAAAAAGTGCTGCAAAGTAACAAAATAGATTTATTCATAATAAAAAGAACAATAAAAAATGGAAAGGTGGCAACAGTTTACCAAACCTTTCACGAACTTTAAGAGGCCAATGGGAAATGAAAAAAATAATTTTAGTGTTACTCGGTTGCACTTTTTTAGTCGCTTGCAACGGTGGTCAAAAAATCAACGGTCACAGTGAAAAAACTGTTTATCGTTCGGTGCAAATGATAAAACAGCGTTTGCCTGAAATTACACGCCTTGAGTATGAAATTGCGTTTGGCTTATTGCGTGAAGCAGAAAAAGACAACGCTATCTTTTTTAAATCCATTGATGGCAAAACGCCTGCTGAACTTATTGCAATGGGCAAAGAAATTTTTCAACAACGCAAAACAGAAGGCGATGCGGCGTATCAACAACATCAAAATTGGGAAGAAATGATGAAAAACTATCAGCAACAACGCGCCGCGCAAAAGGTTGAAACGGATATTAAAAAAGACAGCGAAAATAATCGTGCCATTGATTACAAACTTTAAATTTTACAAATCCATTTTTAATTAAAATAATTAAGGAATAATGATGGAAAAAAATCACCCATTTAAGCTAACCTTATTATCACTGGCTATTCTTGCCAGTTTTTCTGCTTATGCACACGGAGAATACACGGATGTGAATACAGAAGCCTCAACAATAAATGATAAGGATAAAACAAAAAATAAAAAAACCAAGAAACTCAAGGCCAATAAGGAATGCGTTGAACTTGAAGATATGATTATTACGCAGCGCTCGGATTCACTGGTAGGCATTGCAAGCAGTGCGTCACAGGGTAACGTTGGGCAGGAACAATTAAAATCATAACCAATTTGAATTACATTACCTGTTTCTGATTCAATTAGAGTTAATTTATTCATAAATATTCACCACCCTACGCTTGAAGATGAGATTTAACCTTATAATCTGATGTATTAGCGATTATTTTGCATTATTTTTTTGATATGTTATATTGTATCTAATAAAGCTGATAATTATCGTAATTTACCATGTCGC
>JBDLTP010000010.1:0-55596 GCA_039805765.1 Pseudomonadota bacterium | reverse complement strand
CTTGCTGCCACACGCCTTTATCAATGGACAGGGTACGATTGCTTTTGATGGCAAACATAAATCCCAAGCCATAGTTTCTTATCGCTTTGAGATTTTTTGCACAACCGTACCAACTATCACCTGTGACCATTGCAGGATTGAGTCCCCACGATAAAAGCTCGGCAAGCATTTCCAAAAAATAATCATTTTTCGTTTTGTTTTCACTTTTATCGACCACTCTAAAATTCACAGGATAATGATTGCCTTCTATATCCGTATAATACATTGTCACCAGGTTGATGCCTTGTACGCTAGCATGATGTTTCCCAGACCAGAAATATCCAATAAAAGCGATATAGGTTGCATAAGGTTTATCTAACACGCTGTCATCAACGCTTAATGTGCCCCCGTTTAAATTTATTAACGGCTTGACTTCATTGAACAAATCTTCTCCATCATACGATTCGCGGTTCAAAAAACGATTCACGCTATCATGCGAAATATTCATCACTTCTCCCAATCGACGACAACTTACAGCGTGGGGTTCACTCAATAAAAAACCGACATACATCGATAAATTGCAACGAGCTGTACTTGGGCGAGTTATCTTTCTTATCACGGCTATCTTCAATCAATGACGGTTCCTAAGCATAATCCAAAACTTTCATCAATGCGTAACTTCTACCATGTTTTCTTACCATAAAGTAACAAGTTGCTCAGATTAAAAAATATAAACTTTAGACGTACATTAAAATTTAAACTCTGACGCCGCGGCTAATAATTCATCGACAAAATGCTGACCATAAAGCGGCAAATAATTTTTTTTCAGATACGCAATTTTAGTTCTTGAACAGGGAATTAAATGGGATAAGTTTCGAGCCACTAAATCATGATCGATATTAGAATCGTAACCCATGCCGGCAATGATGCCCACGCCAAGTCCAAGGCGCACATAGGTTTTAATCACATCGGTATCCGCAGCAGATAAAACAATATCGAGTACCGTCGTTGAATTTTTAAAGGCCATTTCAATATTCGAGCGACCTGTAAAACCTAAGCTGTAGGTTAAAATCGGAAACGAGGCAAGTCGCGCAAGGGTAATCTCACCGTGCGCAAGCGGATGCTCTTTGGGCATGATGGCCGAGTGAAACCATTCATAACAGGGCTTGACCATCAAATACGTATCATCTGCCACTTTTTCAGTGCAAATAGCAATATCCGCTTTGCCCGTATGTAACTTTTCAATCAATTGCTCGGGTGACGCCTCATCTATGTAAATTCGCACACCGGGATATTTTTCTCTAAAACGCAAAATAGGTTCAGGTAAAAAATATTTCGCTTGTGTATGCGTGGTGGCAATATGTAAAACACCATGATCGCTATCAAGATAATCTGCCGCCAGCGACTGAATATTACTTTTCGCTTGATTGATGGCACTGACTTCCACCATGATACGAAGGCCAAGTGGCGTCATAGCCACCAATCTTTTCCCTTTACGCTCAAATAAGGGCGATCCAATTTCAATTTCAAATAATTGCAATTGCCGAGTGACTGCCGATTGCACAATGTTTAGTTTTTCTGCGGCTTGCGATAAACTAAAATTGGTTTCCTGCAAGACACGCAATAATTCTATCTGACTTAACTTCATAATCAGTTAAACCAATGTGCTTGACGAATTTTTAATTCGACTCGGTCACCACGATTTAAATTCAGACGCTTAAACTGTTCATTGGGCATTTCAGCATAAACGGTTTTCGGTTCGGTTTCATGTAATTTTTTGGTCAGCTCAACACGAATTAGCGCCCCTAAATGCTGCCAGTCTTTGAAGATAATGGGTGAATTTTCATCGATGGCTTTGATTATTTCAATATCGTGCGGACGCACATGAGCAATAGCCTCAGCTTCTTGTGGAATATTTAACCCCGTTTGTTTTAGCCAATCACTGGTATATCGATGCAGATGAAATTCATTAGTTTGACCAATAAATTTTGATACAAACACATTCGCTGGATAATCATAAATATCCGCGGGCGATCCTTGCTGCTGAATATGCCCTTTATTTAAAACGACCACTTGACTCGCCACCTCCATGGCCTCTTCCTGATCATGCGTTACAAAGATACTGGTCACATTCAGCTCATGATGCAAATTACGCAGCCATTGGCGTAAATCTTTGCGCACACTTGCATCCAGCGCCCCAAAGGGCTCATCGAGCAGCAACACAGAAGGCTCAACGGCTAACGCGCGGGCAAGCGCAATACGTTGACGCTGACCACCTGAGAGCTGATCGGGAAAGCGATCATGGAGCCAGTCAAGCTGGACTAAGTCTAAAAGCGCGTGAACTTTTTTGGCAATAATCGCTTCATTGGGGCGATGCGCTTTCTTTTTAACGCGCAAACCAAACGCGACATTATCAAACACCGTCATGTGTCGAAAGAGCGCATAATGCTGAAACACAAACCCAATACCACGCTCACTGACGTGATGCGCCGTTTTATCCTCACCATTGAGAAAAATGTGTCCACTATCTGCCTGCTCAAGCCCGGCAATAATCCGCAAAAGCGTCGTTTTTCCACAACCAGAAGGCCCCAGTAATGCCACCAATTCCCCTTCGGGAATTTCCAAATCAATATTGTGCAGCGCGGAAAAATCGCCAAAATTTTTGCTAATGTGCGAAAGTAAAATACTCATAATGGTTTGCTCTTAAATATCAGAATTAATGGCTTTGTCGACTGGATTGCTGTTTCCATTCAAGCAAGGTTTTTAAAATGAGCGTCATAATGGCAAGCCCCGCCAAAATGGAGGCGCCCGCAAATGCACTGACGCTGTCATATTCGTTGTAGCTCACTTCAATATGAAGTGGCAGGGTATTCGTGAGGCCGCGAATATGCCCAGACACTACCGATACAGCGCCAAACTCCCCCATCGCTCGCGCATTACATAACAGCACGCCATAAAGTAGCGCCCATTTAATATTGGGTAGCGTAATGAAAAAGAACATTTTCCAGCCACTCGTGCCAAGGGATAACGCGGCTTCTTCTTCCTCACTGCCCATTTCTTGCATAAAGGGAATGAGTTGTCGCGCTACAAACGGAAAGGTAATAAAAAGCGTTGCCAGGACAATGCCCGGTACCGCAAAAATAATTTTTATATCATTCACCATCAGCCAATGCCCAAGCCAGCCTTGTGCGCCAAACATCAACACAAAAATCAAGCCCGAAATCACCGGTGACACGGAGAAAGGCAAATCAATTAACGTAATTAAAAAATCTTTCCCGCGAAAATCAAACCGCGTAATCGCCCATGCCGCAGCTACGCCAAAAATCGTATTGAGCGGCACGGTAATTAACGCCGTCAGTAGTGTCAAACGCATCGCCGCGAGCATATCATGTTGATTTAAAGCACTAAAATAAGCAGCAAATCCTTTTGAAAACGCCTGAATAATGACCAGAAGCAACGGCACACACAAAAATAAAATGATAAATCCCAGCGCAATGGTAATTAAACTCCACCGCACCCATTTTGGATCATCTAAGGTAGATTGATGGACGGTATTTGAAATTGACGACATAGTGTTACCCTAAATTTGACCTGAGCGTCTGCGCACCCAATGTTGCAGTACGTTAATAAAAAACAGCAAGACAAACGAAATCACCAGCATCGTTAAACCAATCGCGGTGGCACCGGCAATATCGTATTGTTCAAGTTTTGTCACAATCAGCAGGGGCAAAATTTCCGATATATACGGGATATTACCTGAAATGAAAATAACCGACCCATATTCTCCAACCCCTCGCGCAAAAGACAGCGCAAAACCGGTAAGCAGGGCTGGGAAAATATTGGGGAAAATAATCTTTGTAAAGACCTGCCATCGCGTCGCGCCCAAACTCGATGCCGCCTCTTCCATGCGCGAATCAAATTCTTGCAAAACAGGCTCAACGGTTCGCACGACAAACGGAATACTAATAAAAATTAATGCCACAACAATCCCGAGCGGCTTAAATCCCACTTGCAAATCAAACTGTTGTTTTAGAAATTTCCCTAAAAAACCGCTTGGCTGAAAAATGGTCGCCAACACAATCCCCGCAACCGCGGTGGGCAGCGCAAAAGGCAGATCAATTAACGCATGAAAAAACCGTTTCCCTGTAAAGGAATAACGCACCAACACCCACGCCACAATAAAACCAAAAAAACTCGCTATGGCAGCAGCGCCAAGTGACGTGATAAAACTCACTCGAAATGCGGCAAGTACCCGTTTATTGGTAATAATATCGACATAATCATTCCAATGTAGCTCAAAACTTTTGAACACCAAAGTGCTCAATGGAATCAACACCACCAGACTTAAATAAAACAGCGTAAAACTTATCGTTGGGCGAAACGCCGGCATAATGCGACTTTGGCTCATGAATTTTTATCTTCTCACAAATCAATAATAGTGGATCTCATGGTAATGAAAAATAGAGGAAAGATAAAATGATGAATTTAGATAGGGTTATCGAATAAATAGATAAACAAATTTCTTTTTAAACTATTCAAATATAGTGAGTATGAAATAAGGGCGAAAGTATGATTCGCCCCTATATCATTTTCTAAAGGTGTACTTAAAATACCAAAATTTCCATTTTGAAAAGTCATCTTAAAAACCGTTTACGTGCTTAGAATCCACTAATTTATGTTCGTAGTAGCGTCCTTCGACAAAATCAAAGCCACTACTTTCCGCTAAAATTTCCGATTTTCTGCGATCCACTTGCCGCAAAATGCCCAGACTTTGCGTGGCATTCATCACATTTTTGAGTGTTTTCAGTTTTTTAAGCGCACTTTCGCCACTCTCCATTTCCATTTGACGCGCGGATAAACTCACATAATCAGGCGAGAGTTTTGAAATAAGCTCAAACGAGTGTTTTTCAGAAACAAGATAATCAAAACGCAATGCGATTTTGTAATGGCGTTGACGATAATTTTTTAAGCCGCAAATTAACGCTTCGTTGTAAGTTACATAGTGACGCGTAATCGCCAGCACGATAACGGTATTTTTAGTGGCTAAACCGCATTGCGCGATAACGGATTCAAAATAAGCACCATGATCTTGTTTCACGCCTAAAATATGACGTGGATCCACTTCGAGAAATAGCCGCGTCTGTGGACTCGCCAGTGGGAGATAATTGAGCATGTGAACCGTTCGTGCCAAGCGGTCAAAATTGATCACCGATTCAAATTGGCTGTCTGCAATTTTTGCATTCGCCGTTAAATTTTCAATTTCATA
The DNA here is from genome assembly GCA_039805765.1 of Pseudomonadota bacterium. Classification (GTDB taxonomy): domain Bacteria; phylum Pseudomonadota; class Gammaproteobacteria; order Methylococcales; family Methylomonadaceae; genus UBA10906. The sequence goes on along the minus strand of JBDLTP010000010.1, from coordinate 50,351 downwards.
GCTGTGAAGATGCAGGGATTCCACCGCATCCACTTTGATTTTAACCGCCTGCCGGGTAATGGTTTCTAGCCGATTTTTTTCTCGAATGGGTGAAAAAACACTGCTGATACGAAGTTGACCAAAAAAACCATGAACCCGATCGTTTTCAATCGTCAAAGGTCGATAATTTGCATTGTGCTCATGCTCAAAGCGATTATTAAAATAATCAACCAAATCATGTAAAGCCATTTGTAGTCACCCTGTAGTACTAAGTCAAATTAAGTTGCTATCAGCTTAGATGAGATTTTATGCCATTGTGAAATGGTATTTTTCGATAAGCCTATCTGTTTTTGTTATATCCAATTTTTAGATAGTGTTATCTAAAAATACCGTTTTCTAATGACGTGCTGATTGCCTATGATGTTTGTGAACCAGCAAAAAATGTTGTTAAAAACAAAAGTAGAGATGGAGAATTTACATATGAAACATTTTATGAAGACAAGCACGCTAGCGATTATTTCGCTATCAAATGTTGCTAGCGCAGAAGATTTTTATCAAAAAACCAAAGGGTATCGCGTTGAGCCCGAACCTGATCCACAAAGTTACGTGCGCAATTTAAGTAAAACCCAATTTGAACAATTTCGCGATGTCGAATGGCTTGATGTGGGTTTAGATTTTCGGACGCGTTACGAATACCGTGAAAATGATTACCGTCCCAGCGCAACAGAAACAACAGGGTTTCGAGAAAATCCTGACAATTTATGGTTGCTGCGCACTCGCGCTTATTTAGGGGTGAAAGAGATTTTAGACCCGCTGCGTTTTGCAGTGGAATTTGAAGACGCGCGGAGCTACAACGGGCTTTACCATCGAACCGAGGCCGACGTCAATGAATTTGAGCTCATTCAAGGTTACGCTGAACTCTATTTTGATAATGTGTTTGGTCACAATCATCCATTAAGTGTTCGTGCGGGGCGGCAACATTTGGAATTGCTTGACCGCCGTTTAATTGGTAACAATCAATTTCGCAATACCACCAATAATTTTGAAGGTTTTCGCGTTCAACTGGGTAAAAAACAAAATAGCTGGCATTTAGACACCTTTGCATTAAAGCCTGTTGAACGGTTGAAATATAATTTTGATCAGCACGATGAAGATACGTGGATTTATGGCGGCGTTTTCAATTTACGTCAATGGTCAGAATTTATCACCATTCAACCGTATTTTATTGGTCGAAAAGTGAATGGCGATCCAACAAATATCAATAACACGTTCCGCAAAGCGGATTCGGATATTTATGCGCCTGGTTTGCGTGTTTATGGTTTATTTGGTGCCAGCGGTTTTGATTTTGATGCTGACATAAACAAACAATTTGGCCGTTTTGGCTCATTGACGGGTAAAAAAAATAAACCTGAAACGTATTCTCAAGCGCTACGCCAACATGATGCACTCGCATACTCCCTAGAACTTGGTTACAGCTTTGATCATGAGTGGAAACCGCGTGTGAGTGCGTATTATGGTTTTGGTACAGGGGATAAAAGTTCTGCTGATAACATCAATCAACGTTTTGATGCGTTTTATGGTTTTAATCAACCTTGGTCACGCAACGATTATTTTTCGTGGGACAACCTTCACGCACCCAAAGCCCGTTTGGAATTTACGCCCTACAAAGACGTTCGCATTGATACGGGCTACAACGCTTATTGGCAAGAAAGTGAAACAGGTGGGTGGAATCGGGCAGGCTTGCGTGACACCACAGGCAAAAGTGGCAGTTTCTTAGGGCATGAATTTGATATTCGAGTTCGCCATCAATTCAATCCGTATGTCGATTGGAGTGTGAGCTATGCGCGTTTTAATCCTGCTGATTTCACTGAAACAGTTTCAGCAAAAACGCCAGGCGCACAAGGCACAGAAGCGAGTAACTTCTTTTATTTTGAAGTGAACTTGAATGCATTTGGCGATGGCAAACCAAAATACGATTAACAAAATTTTAATGGGAGAAATCAAAATGAATAAAGTATTAAAAACAGCGTTATTTGGCTTGGGATTATTACTCAGTGCAGAGGCATTGGCAGATCGCACATTACTTAACGTGTCATATGACCCAACGCGTGAGCTGTATAAAGAATTCAATCAACTTTTTATCAAGCATTGGAAAGACAAAACAGGTGAAGATATTGAAATTCAACAATCACACGGCGGTGGCGGTAAGCAAACTCGCGCGGTAATTGAAGGACTGCAAGCTGACGTGGTGACCTTGGCGTTACCTTACGATATTGACCAAATTCACGAAAAAGCAGGATTACTGCCTAAAGATTGGCAAACAAAATTACCCCATGACAGTATTCCCTACACCTCAACGATTGTGTTTTTAGTTCGCAAAGGCAATCCAAAAGCCATTAAAAATTGGGATGATTTAGTGAAAGAAGGGATGTCAATTGTCACGCCCAATCCAAAAACTTCCGGTGGCGCACGTTATAACTATTTAGCGGCGTGGCGATTTGCTGAAAAGAAAACTGGCAGTGAAGCGGGCGCAAAAGATTTTTTAACCAAATTATTTAAAAATGTACCGGTTTTAGATTCAGGCGCTCGCGGTTCAACAACCACTTTTGTTGAACGTGAAATCGGTGATGTGTTAATTACCTGGGAAAACGAAGCGCATTTGGTTTTAAAAGAGTTTGGTGCAGATAATTATGAAGTCGTAACGCCCCCGTTTAGTATTTTGGCAGAAACGCCGGTTGCGGTTGTTGAAAAAGTTGCAAAGAAAAATGGTACCACCGATTTAGCCACCGATTATTTGAATTATCTATACACAAAAGAAGCCCAAGATATTATTGCTAAAAATTATTATCGCCCTACTGATAAAGAGGTGGCCGCAAAATACGCTAAACAATTTCCAACACTAGAACTTGTGACTGTCAAAGATTTAGGTGGCTGGGCAACTGTTCAGAAAAAACATTTTTCAGATGATGGCATATTCGATCAACTCTTAGCCGGCAATAAATAAGCGTTAAAATAGCCAATCCTCGTCAGACTTTGGCGAGGATGTTTGGATATTGATTCCTTACTCCAAAGGCAAAATCAAATAATCTGTCCACTTAGTGTCACCCGTCGCTTTTTCAGGCGAAGGCAGTAAACTCTCATTCCACCCTCCGCCTAACGCCTTAATCAATAAGACCGACGACAATAATTGCTCGCCTTGCAATTGCAACGCTGTTTGTCGATTCGATAGCATAGCGGTTTGCGCGGTCATCACGTTTAAATAACTCACGGTTCCGGCTTGATACTGATTGACCGTTAACGCTAACGCTTGATTGGCGTAGTCAACTGCTTTATTTTGCGTTTCTTGCTCTTGCGCGAGAATACGCAGTGCAGAAACATTGTCTTCTACTTCTTGAAAACTGGTTAACACCGTTTGACGATATCCGGCGACGCTTGCATCAAATAAATCAATGGCTTGTTTGTACTGCGCATTTTTTGCCCCACCGTCAAAAATCGTCAACGCAGCCCCCGCAGGCCCAAGTGCCCAATATCGATGTGCTAATGTAAAAAGTGAGCTGAGATTAGTAGTTTGAAAGCCATTGGTGGCCGCTAAATTTAAACTGGGATAATACGCGGCTTTTGCGACACCAATTTGTGCATTGGCCGCGGCCATTTTTCGCTCAGCCGCGGCAATATCAGGGCGACGCTCAAGTAACTGTGAAGGCAAACTGACCGGAATTTCAGGCACTGCAACGTCCAGTGTTGATGCCGATATGGTTAATTCAGCAGGCGTCTTCCCAATTAACACCGCAATTGCGTGTTCTAATTTTGCCCGTTGTACGCCTAAATTAATCGATTGAGCGCGAATGCTTTCCAGTTGCGTTTGCGCCTGCATAACGTCACTTTTTGCTACCATGCCTACCGCGTAGCGATTTTGATTAATTGTCAGAGTTTTTTCATACGCTTTAGCTGTTTCTTCCAGTAAGGCTTTTTGCGAATCAAGCACTTTGATTTGAAAATAATTTTGCGCTAACGTTGCTTGCAACGATAACACTAACGCCTGCAGTGTTGCGGCACTTGATTGCGCGTTCGCGGTATTACTTTCCACTGTTCGACTTACACTTCCCCAAATATCGGGTTCCCACGCCACTGCGGTTGCACTGCCAAATAAATTACGCACACCGGGAATAGCGGCACTTTGCCCGCTAGCTGCGCGAAAACGATCGGCACTCCCCGTTAAATTGATTAGCGGAAAAAAAGCCGATTGCGCCGATTGCACTAAATGCTGTGCTTGATGATACTGCGCCTGCGCTTGCAAGATGGACTGATTGGCACTGGCAATTTGGACTTCAAGGGCATTTAAATTCGTATCGTGGAACACTTCCCACCAATGGGTTGGCAGAACATGGTCGAGAGGCTGCGCCGCTTTCCAGCCAGCCACTTCTTTAAACTCACTGCTCACAATGGCCTCAGGGCGAACATAATCAGGCCCCAGCACACAAGCAGCCAATGGAACGCTAAGCCCTACTATGACTAGTTTTTTAAAATGATTGGTCATGAAATCCCTTCAGCAACACTTAAACAATACGGGGCATCAAAAAGCGCCCTGCAAACCATAAACGAAAACGATCTAAATATAAATACACCACAGGTGTTGTATAAAGCGTGAGTAATTGACTAAAAATCAATCCCCCTACAATGGATATTCCCAGCGGTTGACGCAGCTCTGCGCCATAACCGGTTCCCAGTGCAAGCGGCAGCGCACCAAATAAAGCCGCAAGCGTGGTCATTAAAATCGGGCGAAAACGCAGAGAGCAAGCCTCAAAAATAGCATTAGCCGATGACAGGCCACGTTTTCGCTCAGCATCCAGCGCAAAATCAATCATCATAATGGCATTTTTTTTCACAATACCAATAAGTAAAATGACACCAATTAACGCAATAATACTAAATTCACTATCACACGCCATCAGCGCGAGCAACGCCCCAACGCCCGCAGAAGGGAGCGTGGATAAAATAGTCAGCGGGTGAATATAACTTTCATAAAGCACACCTAACACAATATAAATCGTAACAAGCGCCCCTAAAATAAGATACGGCTGATTTTTGAGTGATTCTTGAAACGCTTTCGCAGACCCTTGAAAACTGCCTTGAACACTATTGGGGACGCCAATATCTTGCATCGTTTGCGCAATGATTTGAGTTGCCGTGGAGAGAGCAACACCTGGTTTTAAATTAAACGACAACGTCGATGCGGCAAATTGCCCTTGATGACTGACGCTTAGTGGCGTGCTGGTAGGTGCAAAACTCGCAAAAGCCGAAAGCGGCACTTGATGTGACTCAATACGCTCACCCGTTGATGCGCGCGTTGTGGCTGGTACGTGGATATACAAATAGTTAAGCGCTTCGGGACTTTGCCAATATTGCGGCGCCAACTCCATCACCACGCGATATTGATTAAGTGGATTGTAGATGACCGATACCTGCCGCTGTCCAAACGCATCATTGAGCGTGGCATCAATCATTTCCTGCGTCACACCGTAACGTGACGCCAATTCACGATTAACAACAACGCCAATTTGCTGACCTTTATCTTGCTGATTACTGCTCACATCGCTCAATTGCGGTACTTTGGATAAGGCGGTGACCAATTTAGGCATCCACTCACGCAGTAAATTCAACTCATCTGATTGCAGTGCATAATCATACGAGCCCATCGAAGGTCGCCCACCTATACGCAATTCTTGAGAAGGAAACATGTGTAAATTGGCACCGGGAATGCGCTTCACATTCTCACTTAGGCGCATCATGACTTTCTCAATTGGATCGCGTTCACTGTGCGATTTTAATACGATAAAAATTCGGGCACTATTCCCACTTGAACTGCCGCCACTAAATCCCACCACAGTTTGCACCGCCTTATCTTTTAAAATAATCTCTGAAAATTCAGCGAGTTTTTTTTGGAGGGATAAAAAAGACGTCCCTTGATCACCTTGAATTTCACCAATTAAGCGACCACCATCTTGCTGGGGGAAAAACCCTTTATCAATCACGCCATACAAATAAATATTGAGGCCTATGGTTCCAACCAAAATCAGTAGCATAATGCGACTGTGACGCAGCGCCCAGCGTAGCGATTTTTCATAAGCCATTTGCAAAAAATCAAACGCATAGCCAATGCCACGATAAAGGTAGCCATGTTTTGGGGATTCATCACCCAGCCAGCGCGCACAAAGCATGGGCGTCAATGTCAGCGAAATAAGTAGCGATACCAGCACCGCCGCTGAAAGCGTCATCGCAAATTCTCGAAATAAACGTCCAACCACGCCCCCCATCAGCAATATCGGCAAAAATACCGCCACCAGCGACACGCTCATGGCAAGCACCGTAAAACTTACTTCTTGTGCGCCAAGCAATGCCGCTTTGAACGGTTGCATGCCCTTTTCGATATGTCGATTGGTATTCTCAAGCACCACAATGGCATCGTCGACAACAAAGCCGGTTGAAATAGTGAGCGCCATCAGCGTTAAATTATTGAGGCTATAGTGAAAAAAATACATCACGCCACACGCGCCAATCAGCGATACGGGTACGGCAATAATGGGAATCAGCGCCGAGCGAAAATTACGCAAAAAAACCAGCACCACCAGCATAACAAGTCCAATGGCAATGACTAAACTGTGCTCGACTTCTTTAATCGATGCGCGAATGGTCATGGAGCGATCGACGACAACCGATAAATCAATCGTATTGGGAATAGAAGCGCGTAATTGGGGAAGTTGGGCAAGGACTTCATCCACTGTTTGAATAACGTTTGCGAGTGGCTGCTTTTTAATAATTAACAGTACCGACGGTTTACCATTTTTAATTCCGGTATTACGCAAATCTTCAACAGAATCGACCACATTCCCCAAATCACTGATTTTAATGGCCGCCCCGTTTTGATAACGCACAATAAGCGGTTCATAATCACTGGCTTTACGCGCTTGATCATTCGCTTGAATTTGCCAACGTTGATTCGCATCTTCTATTACCCCTTTAGGCGCGGTGACGTTGGTATCGGTAATGGTTTTGCGCACCTCTTCAAGACCCACCCCATAATGACTCATTGAATTAGGATTCAGTTCCACGCGCACCGCAGGCAGCGCCGCCCCCGCAATTTGTACCAGCCCTATCCCTGAAATTTGCGAAATTTTCTGTGCGAGTACCGTGGAAGCAACATCGTACATTTGCCCGCGACTCAGGCTTTCTGAGGTGAGCGCTAAAATCAAAATGGGAGAATCCGCTGGATTATCGCGTCGGTAAGACGGGCGACTGGGCATATTACTCGGCAGTAAACTCGTCGCGGCGTTAATCGCCGCTTGAACGTCCCGGCAGGAACCATTAATGTCGCGCGTTAAATCAAATTGCAGGGTAATTTGCGTGCTACCCATGGAGCTACTCGACGTCATCTCATTGACACCAGAAATGCGACCCAGTGCGCGCTCAAGGGGCATAGCCACGGACGTTGACATCGTTTCAGCACTTGCTCCAGGGAGCTGCGCTTGGACATTCACGGTGGGAAAATCCACTTGCGGCAACGACGATACCGGCAAATTCAAAAACGCTAACATCCCCGCTAAGGCAATAGCGAGCGCGAGTAAACTGGTTCCAACGGGGCGATAAATAAACAATGCGGATAAATTCATCACTTAATCCATTTTTGCGTCACGTTTTTCGCTAAACCATCCATCCAAAGATAAATCACCGGCGTTGTGTAAAGTGTCAGTAATTGACTCAGCAGTAAACCACCTACCATTGTAATCCCTAAAGGATGGCGAAGCTCACTTCCCACGCCCGTGCCTATCATCAACGGCAACGCACCGAGTAATGCCGCCAGCGTGGTCATTAAAATAGGTCGAAAACGCAGTAAACACGCTTGAAAAATCGCCTCCCTTGGCGATAATCGCTGGTTGCGCTCTGCATCAAGTGCAAAATCAATCATCATAATGGCGTTTTTCTTCACAATCCCAATCAGCAAAATAATGCCAATAATGCCAATAATATCAAGATCATTCCCTGACATAATCAACGCGAGTAATGCCCCAACGCCCGCTGAAGGCAAGGTTGATAAAATGGTCACGGGATGAATATAGCTTTCATAAAGCACGCCCAGCACGATATACACGGTAATAATCGCGGCGACAATCAGCCAGACGGTATTCTCCAGCGACGCGTTAAACGCTAAAGCCGCGCCTTGATAAGTCGTGCGAATACTCAGTGGCAACTCAATGGTTTTTTTGGCTTGCTCAATGGCGTTCACCGCATCGCCCAAAGACACATGAGGGGCGACATTAAACGAAATACTCGCCACGGGAAATTGATCTAAATGATTAATGGAAAGTGGCGTGGATCGCTCCGACATCTCAGCAATGGCTGAAAGAGGAATTTGCTTGCCATTACTTGAAGGAATCCGCAATTCATTCAGCGACTGTGGCTGCATTTGCGCCTCAGGACTGGCTTCAAGGACAACGCGATATTGATTGGATTGCGTGAATATCGTTGATACAAGTCGCTGCCCATACGCACTATAAAGCGTATTATCAATAGCTTGTGTGCTGACGCCAAGGCGACTTGCGGTACTGCGATCAATATTAACATACACTTGCCGCCCTTGATCTTGCACGTCACTGGTTACTTCAGCAAATTCGGGTTGCTGAGCCAATTCCTCCACTAAACGATGCGTCCAAGTATTCAAATGCGCAATATCAGGACTTTCTAGCGTAAATTGATACTGCGTGCCACTGACGCGATTTTCCATGGTCAAATCTTGAACAGGCACCAAATACAGTTTCACGTCATTGAGTTGGGCTAAAGGGGGTTTTAATCGCGCGATAACGTCACTCGCGCTGATTTTTCGCTCGTCTTTGGGTTTTAAATTGATTAAAAAACGCCCCGCATTCGGCGTAATATTCACGCCATCCACGCCAATAAACGACGATAAACTCTCTACCGCTTCATCGTCGAGAATCGTTTTTGCGAGCTTTTGTTGTAAATCCCGCATTGCATCAAATGATACATTCTGCGGCGCAACGGAAAAACCTTGAATAATGCCGGTATCTTGCGTGGGGAAAAACCCTTTAGGAATAAAAATATACAGCGACACCGTCAATGCAACCGTGATGAAAAACACCGTCATCGTGAGTGTTTGAAAACGTAGCACCCAAGTCAAACTCCGACCATAAATTGCAATAATCCGATCAAACCAATCAGTCTGCTGTTGATGAGGCGAATGGGAACGCAACATTTTTGCGCACATCATCGGCGTGAGCGTGAGTGACACCAGCGCTGAAATCAAAATCGCCACTGCAAGCGTAATGGCAAATTCACGAAATAAACGCCCGACGACATCGCTCATAAACAAAAGTGGAATCAGCACGGCAACGAGCGAGAATGTCAGCGAAATAATGGTAAAGCCGATCTGCTCAGAGCCTTTTAGCGCCGCGTTGAGGGGCGATTCGCCTTTCTCAATATAACGCGAAATATTTTCAATGACCACAATCGCGTCGTCAACGACAAACCCCGTTGCAATAGTGAGCGCCATCAGGGTTAAATTATTAATACTAAATTCGGCTAAATACATCACCGCAAACGTCCCAATTAACGAAAGCGGCACCGCAATACCGGGAATTATCGTTGCTGGCAAATTGCGCAAAAACAGAAAAATTACCATGATGACTAGCGCCACCGACAGCAATAATTCGAATTGCACATCACGTACCGAGGCGCGAATGGTGACAGTGCGATCGGTAAGCGGTAGCACCTCAATATTGAGTGGCAAAGCGGCTTGCAATTTTGGCAGTAAATTTTTGATGTTATCAACCACCTCAATCACATTCGCACCGGGTTGACGCTGGATATTTAAGATAATCGCTGATTTTTCATTTGCCCATGCCGCAAGGCGTTTGTTTTCCACGTCATCGATAATCGTTGCCACGTCAGAAAGTTGCACGGGGGCGCCATTGCGATAGGTCACCACTAATTTTCGATAATCCTCCGCTGAGCGAAGTTGATCGTTACTATCAATAATAGCCGAGCGCAACGCACCATTGAACATGCCTTTTGGCTGATTCACATTTGCTGCTGAAATCGTGCTACGCACATCTTCTAAACTCAATCCATACGCAGACAGCGCTTGATGATTGGCTTGAATGCGTACCGCGGGACGTTGACCCCCACTGATACTCACCATCCCAACGCCTGAGAGCTGCGCAATTTTTTGAGCCAGGCGTGTATCAACCAGATCCTCCACTTTAAATAACGGCAACGACTCTGAGCTAATCGCCAGCGTCATAATAGGCGTATCGGCGGGATTGACCTTGCTGTAAACAGGCGCTTGGGGCAAATCTTTAGGTAAAAAATTCGTCGCAGCATTAATTGCCCCTTGCACGTTCTGCTCTGCAATATCCAAATTCAAATTCAAATTGAATTGCAAGGTAATCATCGACGCGCCACCCGAACTACTCGAGGACATTTGCGTTAAACCCGGCATTTGCCCAAACTGACGTTCAAGGGGCGCGGTAATCACTGATGTCATCACATCAGGACTCGCTCCGGGATAGAGCGTCATCACTTGAATGGTCGGATAATCGACTTGAGGCAAGGCTGAAACGGGAAGTATGCGATAAGCCAGTACGCCAATAAGCAGCATCGCAACCATTAAAAGCGAGGTTGCAACGGGGCGCAAAATAAAGAGCGTTGACGGATTGAATGCCGATGTCGAGGAATGTGAAGAGGTCATTTAATGTTTTTTTTAGGCGCTTGATTGTTTGAGGTGGATTGATTATCGGGCGATACCACTTGCCCCTCTTTTTGTGCAATATCGTTATTCATTCAATTGAAGGAGCTAAATTTTGGCGAGTAGTGATCTATTATTTAACCATCACAGCAATCGTTATGCCGAGTACTATCCCTCTGTTTTTCCTTTCATTTTACTATTCACTGTTGCCCAACTGCTCGAAAAAAACACTTGTTGCCCGTATACTGTTTGCAAAGCAACAATCAACATTAAAAAAACCTGACTGTTTAATCTGAACACACAAAAATTGATCGTTATTGATTGAGAATGGTGATGCCGGTGATTGGTTATAATGGGCGATTCGTCATTGTCCATGCCCGATGAATAAAGGCGGGATCTTTTGCGGTATGCGTGCAGAGAAATTTCGCATCGGGATAAATACCAATGCGCCCTAAATCAAGCCTATCGGCATCCCAACAAGTTTGCACAGTCACGTCCGCTTGAGTCAGTCCATTACTGTGCAGAGCGAGTGCCTCGCAAAGTAACTCAAATCCGTCATCATCTAAATCAAAAAGTTCTCCGCGCAAATCCCGTGCAAACGCCATCGCGCGTTCACCATGCGCTGAGTCATTTTTATCGGATCCGCGTAGCGGGTGATGCAGTGGTGCGCGCTGAGAATCATGCAATAGTGAAAATAATCTCACCACATCAAGGCGAGCCTGTTCCTTTTCGGCTATTTTCAAGCCAAAATACTGGACACGCGACCAATGTGGAATGCCATGCACTCCATATAAATCCAAACGAAACTGATGGCGAATATAATTCAAAAGTTTTCTATTCAATTGATCACCTTCTAAAATTAAGTGGAACGGTAATTCAGTGTATCAAATTCTGCCCGTTACCTCAGCATTAACCTATTTCGTAATTACTGAATACTTCGTCTAAACATCCCTGCACTATTTTCAAGTAGCGTGAAATGCTTTTTCGCACGGGTAATGGCGGTGTAAATCAATTTAGGCGTTAGCACAAGATTCGCGCTGTCTGGGAGTGCGAATACGACGTGATTAAACTCAGAACCTTGTGATTTATGTACCGTCATCGCAAAAGCGGTTTCTACTTGCGATAAACGCAGTGGAGATACCCAACGAATAATGGCATCGCTTTGCGGATTGGTATCAATAAACGCAACTTGCAGTTTACCGTCTTTATTTTTTAGTGTTATACCGATATCGCCATTCATGAGATTGAGATTGTAATCATTGCGCGTCACCATAATGGGGCGACCTTCGTACCATATTTTCGTCGACCCAAACAGCCATTGCTCAATTCGGACATTCACACTTTCCACGCCCCAGTGACCTTGCCGCGTCGCGCATAACACTTGAAACGTATCAAACGCTTTTAAAACACCCAGCGCCCATTCATCCATGCGATTGACTTCGCTAGGTCTATTTTTGATTTGCGCAATATAATCACGATAACTACCTAGCTTTTCATTGAGTGTAGATACTAATTTATGAAGTTGATTATCGTCTTGTATTTTGAGTAAATCGGGGAAGGTTTTACCTTCAATAATGGCGCAGGCATCGGCTATGTTGCCATCATTAACAGCTTTTGCTAAATTGCCAATACCGCTGTTTTGATTAAATCGATAGCTGTGCCAAAGCATAGCCGTTTGTTGATTGATAGATGAGCCTTGTTGAGCTGACGCTTTTAATTCCTCTCCAGTGCAATCCAAAATCCATTGGCGTGTATCGCTGTCATAAACTTCCTTGTCCGCGTTTAAACATAAATTTCCTAATACATAACCCGGTTCAACGGATGACAACTGGTCTTTATCGCCTAGCAAAATCAACTGTGTATTCTCTTGTAATGCGTCAACTAGCGCCGCCATCATCTCCAAATCAATCATGGAAGCTTCATCGACAATCACGATATCAGCGACTAGCGGATTGTTGGCGTTGTATTGGTATAAACGTGTATTAGGCCGACTGCCAAGCAAACGATGTAGCGTACTGGCTTTGCTTGGAATATATTGACTGATTTCGGGTGAAATACTCTCTTTCAGACTTGCTAAGGCAACACCGATCGATTCATTCACACGATTAGAGGCTTTCCCTGTCGGCGCGGCAAGTAAAATAAGCGGCTGATGCGTAGGCGATTGCACTTGACTGCGCTCAATGGCGAGTGCGAGCAACTTAGTTAACGTCGTGGTTTTACCTGTCCCTGGACCACCTGTGATAATACAAAACCGTGAGCGCAACGCTAAAGCACACGCTATCTTTTGCCAATCGGGTGTTTCTTTATTGTTTTCAAATAAAATGTTGAGTCGTGAAACAATTTGACTAGGCAGTGCGTCTTCGCGATATTTTGCACGGGATTCTATTTTGTTATCGACAGTTTGTTGATAACGCCAATAACGGCGCAGATAAAGTCGTTGATGCACACCATCCCAAACCAGCGGTGAATTCCCCTCGCCTGTACTCACTAAGTTTGACTGACCTAGCACCATGTCGAGATTCGTATTTTCTAAATAAGTTTTGAACAGAGCAACATCTTCGCTAGTCGTTTCTTCAAAAGGCATTAGCGCATCAGCGGGTTGATCAAATAGTGCTTTTAAATCCAGATATACATCACCTTGGTTTAAACGATAACTGACCAGCGCTCCAAGTAATAGCAGACTGTCACTGGCGTGAGCCTCTTCTTCATGCAGAAATTTGGCAAATGCGACATTTAAATGCGTGAGTGCATTACGTTCAACTAAATCAGATAAAAAATCAAAAAGTGGTGGTGTCATAGCGTTTACGCCTTCCCTGCAATAGCATTTGAAAATAAGCAATCGAGTTGCTCAATAAAGTCGCGTGAAGGTTTATCAAACACACTGCGATTTCCCCGCAAAAACAGATACACCGCCCCGCCAAGATGCGTATCGATATCGTAAGCGTCACCTAATCGAATTTTCAGCAGTCGATGCAGTGCCAGTAAATACAGGACATATTGCAAATCATAACGATGCTCAAGCATGGTTTGACTTAAATTGGCATCTGAATAATAAGCCGAGCTATCACCAAGACAGCTAAATTTATAATCCACGACAAAATATTGCTCATTGTGGACAAAGACCAAGTCGATAAACCCTTTGAGCAAACCATGGAGTTGATTTTTTGCCAGCGCGGGGCGAGGTAGATTGGCAAACGTATGTTGCCGTATGAGCGCATCTAATTTTTCAACATCCACGTTTTCAGCGCCAATTAAAAACTCCAACTCACTTTTATATTGCACAGAATCCAAATCACACAACCGAATGGCCTGCCCTGCAACCAGATCCATCTTTAGCCAATCTTGCAAAGCGGTTTGCAAAATGGCTTTTTTCTCTTCTGTCCACGTTTTGGCGGTGAACAAATGGCTAATCAATTGCTGTTGCTGAATCTCATTTTGAGCAACCTGTTTAAAACCTTGATGAGCGCACTGCTCTAACAGTGAATGCACTAGCACTCCTGGCGCAGCCCCTTTTGGGAGCGTATGAATAGAAAGTCCTGATACCTTGGGTAATTCACCGTCGTCAATATCATCCACTTGAGTATCTTCTTGCGCAGTTTCGATTTCGTCAGGCAGTCGTCTTGCTGATTTTTGATGCGAAAAAGAGAGTGAGCTGTAACTCGCCACCCACCAATCATCGGGAATGTAGGTTGTCGATTCTAATGCGCTCGCTAACGGTATGTTGCTTATTGTTTTATCAATATAAAAATCATAAGTGACTTTAGGCAGATCAACAATTTGTATATCATCACAATCTGCTTTGGTTTCTATCAGATGCTGATGTAATGCACCTGCAAGTGTCCCCGCTTGCCAACCTATCAAATGCCCGATTGCAGTTAATTCTAACTGAGGGACATTCCCTCTTCCTTTTTTAATAGGCGCAACCCCTAGCCAACACGCATACATCGCCCGCGTGACTGCCACATAAAATAGACGTAAATCTTCACGCAAACGCTCCTCGTCACTGGTTTGAATTAAACTGCTGTCATCCTCTTTTTCTTCTCTAAAGCCACACGCAAAGGGTAGAAAAACCAACGGATACTCAAGGCCTTTGGATTTATGAATCGTCACAATTTTGATTAAATCGGCATCACTTTCAAGACGCACGATGGTTTCATCGCCGCCTTGAGTGTGTGCTTTGAAAATTAGCTCCGCTAAATGACGAATCAGCGCGTGTTGGCCTTCAAGTTTGGGACTGTCTTGCTGGAGACTTTCGGCTAAATGCAAAATATTGGTTAATTGTCGCTCACTATCATGATTACTCTCTTGCACATTATGAAGTTCATAATCATGCAGCAGTGCGTGAATGGTGGAGAGTATGCCCTCTTTTTGCCAGCGACTGTGATAGGCAATAAATCGCTCAACATGACTTTCCCATGCCACTTCATCTAGCACTAATTCATGCAGTTGCTCATAAGTAAAGCCAAATGTCGCGGTACTCAACGCCGCACGCACTTTGCGCTCATCACGCGGCGCGGCAAACGCATCAAGCCAAATCAAGACATCATGCGCTTGCGGAGACTGATAAACACTATCACGCTCCGATAAATAAATACTGCGTATGTTACGCTGACGCAAAGCATGTCGCATCACATCCGCTTCATGGCCTGTTCTCACCAAAATGGCAATATCCGATGGTTTAATTCGTCGCAGTTTTCTGTCTTGTTCAAATCCCGTCGACTCTGAATTAAGCAGCGCCACAATCTCACTTGCCGCTACTTGCGCGATGTCTTTTTGATATTGACCGCTGGTAATAGCCTCATCTGATTCCCAATGCCAAAACGTCAGCGGCGCGGCTTTTTCTCCATTGACCGTCCAAATATCATCGCGCCCTTTTGCGTCTACAGGAAGAAATGGCAAGGGATTGGTTTCATTTTCTTTAAATCGAAAAGCCCCTAAATCGTTTTTATCGCCATGCAAAAAAATTTGATTGATTGCAGAAATTAACGATTGCGTAGAGCGGAAATTCGTCCCAAGTGTGTGATGATTTCCCGTTGTCGCGTCACGCGCCTGCAAATAGGTGTGAATATCTGCCCCGCGAAATGAGTAAATGGCTTGTTTAGGATCGCCAATCATAAACCAGGCTAAAGATTTTATATGGTCTTCTGACTGATAGATTTTAGAGAAAATACGATATTGAACGGGATCGGTATCTTGAAATTCATCGATTAACGCAATTGGGTATTGCTCACGAATCACACTGGCTAAACGCTGAGCGTTCTCACCTTTACCTAGCGCATAATCGAGACGATTAATCATGTCGTTAAACGTCATGCACGCTAGCGTTTGCTTTTCTTGTTCATAGCGAGTGCGCATCCATTGAATAGCGTGGCGATGGATAGCTTGTTTAAATCTAGTATCTATAGATTTTTGTTCTTCAAGATAATTTACATAATCATCAATGGCACTGAAAGCGAAAAAGGTAAATTGTTCTGATTGTATTTTATGCGCTTTAACTAATCCATTGATGAGTTTTTCTGCGCCAAATCGTTGAAGGTCATCCTTTTTATCATATTCATGTTTATTTTCTGCCCAACGATTGATGTCTGAAAGTTTTTGAGCGAATGTCTTTTTACTATATGAATTGCCATTCAACCACCCCTCTGTTGAGGCTTGCGTTAAAAGTGCATTGATAGCAGTTTTGTCGTTCAACCAGGCTTGCTTAGCTTTATTTTCAAGTTCTTGGCGTTTTGCTTCCCATTTTTCGATAGAATCAAAAATAGCTAACATATTTGATAGTGATTCTTTAGCAGACTTTGATTTCTCTGTCTTTAATTTCTCTGTCTGAAATAAAGCAGACTTAATCGCTGTGAGCAACCCATCAGGCGATGTAGCAATTTTGCTGAGAATTAACTGGCACTGTGGTTTGCTTAACGCATAAAAATGGATACGCCAATAATCGGTGACGACTTTATTTAAGAGTTCCACTTCATTGGTGAGCACGTCTTGGAGAAATGGACTTAAACTGTCAAAGGCATGTTGTTGAAGCATTTTTTTGCACCAACCATGAATCGTATAAATGGCCGATTCATCCATAAAGTTAGCCGCAACATCAATGCGTTTTGCACAACCAAGCCAAGCCTCTTGAGGATAACTAGCACGCAAATTACGCAGAAATTCGTCTTTATCAACAACACTTTCAGGCGCTCTAAAATACTGCGCCGCTTCACTGAGCCTTGCGCGAATACGATCGCGCAATTCTTTAGTTGCCACATCGGTAAAGGTCACCACCAAAATATTAGCCGGACTTAATTCTCGCTGAAATGCTAGCGCACCGCTAAGGATTAATCGCACATAAAGTGCCGCAATCGTATATGTTTTACCCGTACCGGCACTGGCTTCAATTAAATGTGAACCCGACAGAGGGAGAGTCAAAATATCTAATTTATTCATTGTGCAACCTCCGTGATATGAGTCAGCATGGGTCGATAGAGCACTTCTGTCCATGCCTCAAAAGTCGAGGATGATATCAGGGCGTCAAAATTGGGGAAAAATCGCTGTAAATACGCATCTTGATCTAATTCACCAGAAATAGTAAAGCCACCTTCATAGACGGATTTCGCTTTTTCTAATTCCAACTTAGGCAAATAAGCAAAAGCTGTTTTGATGGCGATTGGCAAAGGTTGTTGCAAGCCATTCTGCCATGACGCTAGGAGTTGCCGTAGATACGTTTTTGACTCTTCAATACTGAGTGGTTGAATGTAGCATACGGTATCCGAGCCAACAATAATGGATTGCACAGGTTTTTCTGCTACGCAAAGTAATAAATG
This sequence comes from Pseudomonadota bacterium, assembly GCA_039805765.1. GTDB lineage: Bacteria > Pseudomonadota > Gammaproteobacteria > Methylococcales > Methylomonadaceae > UBA10906. The sequence goes on along the minus strand of JBDLTP010000010.1, from coordinate 32,807 downwards.
AGTTACCCAATGATGGCAGAAATTGTGATATTTAATAACACCTTTTGACAGGAGAGTTTGCGCTGTACAAATAATCAAAGCGTATTCATTGCCATTTTGTCTAAGCGTATTAAATTGACCAGACAGTTGCACGCTGATACCATTGGCTAAGCTCAATGCTTGTTTTATATTGACGGATTCGCAGACCGTTGGCCATTGCTTCAAATAATTCTGATACGTTAGCCAAGCTAATTTAACTGGATTCACCATATCGTCAAACGTAATTTCTTTAAAGTGACCCAGCGGGAACAAGCCTTGCCCGTTCATTTTGGTTTGTTGCTTTTCAAAAAAAGCATCCAAATGAGCCATTTTTGCATCACTGGCTTTTAATGCAGTCAATAGTTCATCACGGAATTGATATTGCTCTAGATGATTAAAATCAAAGGGTTCATCATCATTGCGAAGTTCCTCGGCACTATTTTCAAAATTAAATTTCAACGTGTGCATACAATACGTTTTCACAGGGGCTCTCAAAAAACGCCCCAACGCAATAATCGATAATTGGAGATGCGCTTCAGCGGTAGCGGTTTTCATTTTTAACGTATTATTTTTAATTGATGTTTGCGCAAACCATTCATGTGCATACGTGAATAGCCGTGCATCACGCTCTTTTTCAATATAGCGCAGACTAAAGGGTTGCAGTGGATGTTCTAGGGTAATGGCATGAATAAGTGATGCCTTTTTATCTTCACTCAAACACCACGATTTGCACATCGTTTCACGAAGTTGACTAATCAGCACTGAAGGCGGAATCACCGTATTATCGCGAATACTGCGTCCCACCCAACTGATATAGAGTTGTTTACGCGCTGACAAAAGCGCTTCTAAAAAGACATATTGATCATCTTGTCGACGTGATCGATCCCCTGGTCGGTAATGATTAGGCAAGCTCATTAAATCAAAACTTTGCGGCGCTTTATTGCGTGGAAAATCGCCATCATTCATCCCTAAAATACAAACCACGGGAAAGGGAATTGAGCGCATCGGCATCAATGTACAAAAATTCACTTTGCCTGTGAGGAAGATTTTTTGGAATCCCGGTTCATCAACACTCGACAACCACGTTTCTTTCACAATCGCGGCTGATAATTTATCGCTTTCGCCCTCGCCTAATTTCGCTAAGATGCAACTCTGTTGCCATCTAGCCAGGGAAACAATAAGTGTATCAAGTGTTTTGCGCTCTTTATCCTCGGTGGCTAAGAAGAAATCGTCAAGGAGTTGCGGCAATAAAGTAAACCACTGCTCCGCACTGTGATTGGCTTTGAGTAATTTTGCATAATGTTCGAGTTTTTCAAGTAGCGCATACACACTGCCTAAACATTTTGCTTCAATGCCGCCAATTTCCTCATAAGGCTCAATATCTCTAAAGGCTTCAACACCGCCTACCGCATAACCGAGCAACATACGTTTAAAGCCAAATTGCCACGTATTTTCATTTAAGCCGTCTTGCATTGCTAAATTTTTGCGATGCGCTTCATCCACGCCCCAACGCACACCCGCTTGCGCCGTCCATTGTTGAAGTCGCGGCAAGGCACTTTCTTCGAGTCCAAAACGTGTGCGAATAGCCGGTACTTCAAGTAGCCATAAAATTTCACTGGCGCCAAAACGCGAACGTGGCAGATCTAGCAAATACTCTAAGGCCACGAGCAGTGTATTTTCACCGCGTTGTTCTTGATCGGTCAGACTGTAGGGAATGGCACGCTTATCGCCTTCGCCAAATTGCCCAAACACAGCGTGAATATGCGGTGCGTATTGATTAATATCGGGCACCATGACAATCACTTCACGCGGTTTTAAACGCGTTTCACCTTCAGCTAAAGGAGCATTAAAACGATGTAATAGTTGATCGTGAAGAATTTCAATTTCGCGTTGTGGACTGTGTGCAATATGAAAAACCAGTGAGCTATCCTGCTCAATTAACTCAGGATTTTTGGGCAGTGGCTCTAAATCTAAAATAGATTGCTGCAGACGATGAAGCAGTGACGCTGAGGTATGAGGTGATGCGTAATCATCGAAAAAATCAATTTTATCATTTGGCCAATTCCAATGTTTATAGTGATTAGTTGAATCAAATTGATCGAGCAAACGCACATAGTCACGACCTTGTTTTCCCCAAGCGGCCAGAAGCGGATTGGCGTGGAGATGCAAATCCGCATCGTCGATTTGCGCAGACATCCCTGTTTTATAAGATTGACGACGTTGCTGTGCTTTGAGCAATTCTTTATCTTCGATAATATCCGCCCAATAATGCTGACATGGATTGGTGACAAAGAGAATGATTTGACAGAATTTGCCTATTTTCGCCAACACTTCAAGATGTTGCTGTGGGAGCGTAGGTAAACCAAATAAAATAATGCGTGAAGGCATACCCGCAGGCGCTTGCGTAATGCTATCAATTTGCGCCATGAACTGATCGTGAACAAACGAGCGACTGGCAAACTCTGACTCGCTACCCACGTCCGCTAAAATTTCCCGCCACAAATTCACTTGCCAATGATGCTCAGCGAGCAATTCGTGAGGTTTGCCGTGCCCATCGTTAATGCGATAGTGGCCTTTTTCCCAATCGGTAAGCCAATCGGCGCGATACACTTGATATTGATCGAAAAGTTCGGCTAATTTCTCAGCTAATTGATAGCGTTTACGCCCTTGCTCATCGCCTTTTAAAAAATGCCCGAGAATCTCAAAACCTTGACCTTCTTTTTTAATAATTATAGGCAATAGACGATAAAGCCGCCACAGAAGTGGTGTGCGAGCAAGCGGTTGTTCTTTTGGGATTTTCTGACCAAGAACTGCGCGATAAATGCGCCAAATAAACAGTGATGGCAATTGAATTTCAAGTCCTGCTGCGATACCCAGTGAATCATTTTTAGCAAGATGCTGTTTTAACCATTGCCCAACGCCATTGTTGTAGACCAAAAATACATCATTTTCTAAAGGCGCAAGGGGATAGTTTTTGAGCCAATGCTCAAGCACACTCACTAAGGTTTCGAGCTTATTGCCATGAATAATCGCAATGCCACTGTCAAGCTGGGACATAATTCACCGTTTTAGGTTTATTTAAGTTAAATTTGGCGTAAAAACAACACGTTGTAATAGCTATATTAACAAGGCATTCGCTTTCTTCGTTAAATTTTTCGAGTATATCGCAGGTAAATAAGGGTTGGAGAATTTTAGTGCGCCTACAAAAATTCCTATTTTAGGCAGTCAATGCCTTTTTTTATATTTAATATTGGCAATTATTTTTTCTAATAATGAAATTATTCGATATTAATTGAGTCAGTTTCAAAGTGATCGAGTAAAAAAATAGGCCATTTTTTTGAAAAAAAAAAGCGTATCTAAATCAATACAAATTCACGTTAAAATGCGACCTTGAAATGCGTCAAAAACCAGTTTCGAAATAAAAAATAAAAACATAAATTATTGTTTTTAAATAACTAATTTACATAACTCAGTAACTATAAGCGCTAGAGATAATTTCATTTTTTTATTCATATTTTGTCATAAATCTGTCTTGAAACTGCAATTCACTTTCAAAATTGATTCCTATAAAATTCTCCGCGAGTCAGCTTTTTAGTCTTCAAAAAAATTCCATACACCACCATCAATGAAAAAAAATCACATCACTGTGGTTAGGGATTCTTTACGCCTGCGTTTTAGAGTCTTGTGATGTTGGTTTGTATTGATATTTTTATTTTAAAACAAGCTCAGGAGGTAATATGTCAGACAATATCATTATTTTTCCTTTAGATGTCGTGAATTATTTAGACAGTGAAACAGCCATTAACGATTATATAGAATCAATACTTAAAGAGAATCCAATGTTAATTGAATCTGCCATGCAAGATGTTGCTAAAGCGCGTGAAATCTTATCTATATCAGCTTACCCAGTTCCACTTGCCGCTTAATTGATACTCAGTCGGAATCATTTTCTCATCACACTTAGTTAACATACGCAAAGTAAAAAAATTTTAATTTATATGCTACATGCCGATAATAACCAACGGAGATAGTAGGAAATTGAATCGTCTTATTCCATTAATAAAGAATAAGGCGATTCAGTTGGTTGTCTTTGCTCATTTACTGTTCAATTCTTCTATAGATTCTACGATATGTTTCGTTGCCTCTAGCCATCAGCATAATCAGTCATGACCCACTATGAGTTATCATAGCCACCCATAAATTATTCGTTATGTAATAGGAAACGTTGTATTTTTTTGCGTGTCGACATTAAAAAAAACTCCTCATTTTGGGTTTTTATCATTAGAATAGAACCACTAAATGCAAATGGCGTATTTTTGTTATTGCTTCAACCTCCAGATAGAGAAATCCATGACTGAACAAACACAAAATGAATCACGCGTACCTAAATATTTACAAAAACATCTAGGTACTGAGCGTCGCAGAGATAAAATCCAATCTACCGCATTACTTGAGCTCAATTTTAATTTTTCGTCTGTTGAAGTGCTGTATAGCGAGAACACCGGTGATAAAATTGAACAATTGCTGATAATGATAAATGAGCGTCTTATTCATAGATTGCGCGACACCGACACCATTTTGCAAGTGAATAAGAAATTTATTATTCTCTTAGAAGAAGTTGAAATTATAGCGCATGCTAATGCTGTTTCTGATGAATTAGTTACAATGCTAAAAGAGCCATTTATCCTTGCTGAAGACCACCATATTGCAATTGAAACGACAATTAGCGTCAATTTGTTTTCAAAATTCGATTTAAAATTAGCTGCTTTTCCTAGAAAAATAAGAATAGAGTAATAGGGGAATTTTTGCACAAGGGTTGTGAGTGCTTTATAAAAGCTTACTCATTGAATTTTGACGCAGATTCATTGCGCCGCAATATGCGAAACCAGAATATAGTTTCAAGTACAGCCCCCATAATCAAAAAAATCATAGAGCCTAATGTACTTCCTGCAAAATAGGCAATGACAGCCGCAATCAAAATAAAAAATGTCATACCATGTTTCATTTTTTATACCTCCAATTCATTTAGATATACTTTTTTTACATAAAAAAAGCCCCATTTCTGGGGCAATTCAGTAGAGGTAGCTACTTAAAATAAGTAAAGCATAACCTGTGCCAATAAATCAATCATCGTATTTTATTTAATACTCTAAATTTTTCCATCAAGCCCCATCTGAAAATATTTATGAATCACTTTTTCTTGATTCTCTAATAACCAATCAATGTCAGGTTGATTATTCATCGCTTTATGAATAGCCGTTGACATGGCTTTGCGATGAATATCAAATAAAATCTTATGATCCAAATTATCGTCAGTAGCAACGCTTGGATTGAGCCACACGGACACAATAATGCCTAAATCGTTCGCTTTTTCTTTGGGTATATCCCCGGCGCGAACAGCATCTAACACCCCATTTGCAATGGCAGCTTGTACGGTTCCCATTAAAATGTTGGTATAGCGACTATTCTTCACTGTCACTTTACTCGTCATTAACGTGACAGGTCTCACCTGAATATCCGTATTTAAGATGGCAAATACGCGCGTATGACCACTCACCTGACCTGCTGTCATGGTAGCAATGGCCGTTCCAACAGGCCCATCCAATTCGCCAATAATCACCTCTGGTTCAGCAGCAGTGCCAGCAGGACCACCGGCAATTAAGGCTTCACCTGTACGCATAATAATTCGTTCACTCATTGAAACTCTCTCTTAGTTAGTGTAAAAGCGATTTATAACCCACTTCTTTATTTTAGTTTTTATAATATAGTTTTTTTAGCAAACATTCATTACGAAGTTATGACAAATTCATTAGATACACCTTACGGATTCTTTTTTACTACCATAAATTCACACGAAACCTTATCAGAACGACTGGATTTATTCTTAAATGGTGAAATGAATATTCAACATTTAGATTTAATCGTGTCTAAGGAAAACGAAACGCTTATTCATCAAGCCGCACTCGCGTGGGCGCAGCAAATAACATATCCTCTAACTATCCAGATTTTAATCTGTCCACACGCATCGAAAATGGAAATTATGGCAGAAAATACGCAAGAAGGAATTTTGACGGCTTATGCTTACCATGAGGAGGATGGCTACTCACCGCTTTCCTATGCTTGCGCTGAGCAATTGGAAAAAGTGATCAGCAAATTAATTAAAGGAATACAAATCCCTATAAATCATACCCAACTCACCAATGAATCATAATGAATCATGATGTTCTAATTTAACATGTTCATATTGTCATTTGTAAATATTGTCCTAATTTGGACTAGATTAACGACCAAATCCCCCTTAATTTTAATAGTTCACTAAAACAGGACACGTTAAGAGATTGAATTATATTAGTCACAAGAAGTGAAAAATGACTCAGTGTGTAGCAGTTAGGTGTAGCAATTGACTGAAATATAACAAGCATTGACTTTTAAATGATAAAAATCAATGATTTAATGGGAAATGGTGCGCCCGAGCGGATTCGAACCTCTGACCTCAGCCTCCGGAGGGCTGCGCTCTATCCAGCTGAGCTACGGGCGCGTCACAAACCTTTATTCTAAACTAAGAGCACGTTAATTACGACAAGATTTATAAAAACCTACCTTATTCGTGCTGTTCACTCGCTTGCGTAATGATACTTCGTGAAGGCACGCTATGCGTAAGCCACACATTTCCACCGATGATAGAACCACTACCAATAACAATACGCCCCAAAATTGTGGCGCCTGCATAAATAACCACATCATCTTCAACAATCGGGTGACGTAAATTACCTTTTACCAGAAGTCCATTATCATCCTTTTGAAAACGCTTTGCGCCTAATGTCACCGCTTGATATAAACGAACACGGTTACCCAAAATGGCAGTTTCGCCAATCACCACCCCCGTCCCATGATCTATAAAAAAACTCTCCCCTATTTGGGCACCTGGATGTATGTCAATGCCCGTGGCTGAGTGGGCAAGCTCAGAAATCATACGTGCAACCAATGGTGCGCCCTGTTTATATATGATATGCGCTAAGCGATGATAAATAATAGCGGTAATACCCGGATAGCAAACAAGCACCTCATCAGGGGTGCGTGCAGCAGGATCACCTTCATAAGCCGCTTGAATATCACTGTCACAAATACGCCGAACCGCTGGCAATTGAGCTGTAAAAAATCGCGTGATGTCTATCGCACGCTCATGCGCGGCGTCATCAACCCCTTCATTACCCGAAACAAATTGCAGTTCCCGACGAATTTGTTTGAACAACTCATGTAGGACACAATCCAGCGTATATCCAACGTAATAATCTATTCCTTCTTCGGTTAAATCGGGCCTTCCAAGTCGATTAGGAAAAAGAACTGCCGACAAACCATCTAGAATATGTTGGAGCTCTTTGCGTGACGGTAATTTTGGCGGTTTATGCCGACGGTTACGCTCTTCCAACGCCTGTACGCGCAACGCTCTTAGTTGTGCAACCGTTTCCTCTACGCCCCAATGATAGCGTGCAATTTCATTCATTATGTCAAACTCAACGTAAGGGGTGAATCATTTAAGCGATTCAACCATAAAACAAGACTTCCCTGCGAAATATTTAAAAAAAACTGTGGCCATAAGCCCAAAAACAATACCAATACTAAAGGAATACACAGCACCCATAATTCATGCGAACGCAAATCCTCTAATTGATTATTAGGTGAATGACGAACTTCCCCAAGAAACGCTTTTTGTATAAATATAAACAACGCTGCTGCCCCTAAAATAGCGCCTAATAAGCCAACGACACCAAGCCCAAATTGATGCTTAAATACGCCTATAATCAATAAGATTTCTGCAGGAAAACCACTAGTTAAAGGCATACCAATACTGGCAAAACTAAATAAGTAAAAGAAAACACACAATTTAGGTAGCACTTTTGCAAGCCCCCCTAAATGAACCAATTCCGTTGAGCCGATGCGTTGTTGCAAAAAGCCGGCTATAAACATCAAACTACTGGCAATTAACGTAAAATTAAGCAACTGAAAAAGCGCACCTTGAATACTTTGCAACGTTAAGCTTGCAATACCCATCGTAACAAAGCCCACATGACTAAGACTCAAATACGCCAGCAATTGACGCAAATTCGTTTGTTTCAACGCAATTAAAGCACCATAAATTAACGTAATAGCGCCAAATAAGGCTAATAACCACGCATAATGCCAAGCAACGCTCGGCGCAAAGGGAAGTGCAAATCGAAGTAGACCAAATGCGCCTAATTTAAGCCCCATCAATAACGCACTCAATTGCGTAGGTGATTCCATCGCAATTGTTGGTAGCCAAGTATGAAAAGGCACCAAAGGCGTTTTTACTGCAAAACCGAGAACAAATAAAAATAAAATAATAAGTTGCAAATGATCTGTCATTGGCGTGTTTACCAAAACTGGAAAACTAAAACTCAAACCCTCCGTTATCAATTCGCCCAGTTGATTGGCATGATTCACCGCCAAAAGAATAATGGCAAACAATAATGGCACACCACCGCACAGCATAAACAAGGTGTATTTGAGTGCTGCCTGACTGCGTTTTGCCCCGATTCCCCAAAGTCCAATGAGAAAGAATATAGGCGGTAAAGTAGCTTCCCAAAACAAAAAGAATAACAACATATCAAGCGCGGAAAATACCCCCATAGTCGCGCTTTCAAGCAAAAGCAGTAGCGCAAAATGCAAACGTGTCAGATGTTGAATGCTATACCATGAAGCAATAATCGTCACGAACATCAATAACGCTGTCATAGGCAGAAATAGAAGGGAAATACCATCCACCCCGAGAAAAAACGCCGCATTTAACGATGGAATCCACGCGTACTGCTCAATAAATTGGAAACTCGCATTACTCGTATCAAAGGAAACTACCAACTTTAATGCAATCACTAATTCAAAAAATGCGGTCATTAACGCGATTTTTTTCGCCCAATGAATATGAGGCACGCAAGCGATAATCAACGCCCCGACAATAGGCATAAAAATGAGTATACTCAGCATCGGTAAAAATACCATATTCATGATGGATACCTCTGCGGATACGAATGACTAATGCTAGCGGCTTTTTTATCAATAAAATTGAGAAGTGGTGTAGTGTCAAATCCTGTGCCAATTAGCAGCAAACTAATCACCACCGCAATCAAACGCTCACAAAGAACGGGATGATGCAAACTATCATGGGGCTGAATTGCTCGTTTAGTATTCACAATAAAGAGTCGCTGAAAAGCCCAGAGTAAAAATGCCGTTGCTAGGACGTTACCCACTAAGATAGTGATGGCAAGCCACCAACCTTGCGCATGAATCGTCCCTTCTAGTAGTAAATGCGCCGCATCAAACCCCGGCGTGCCTGGCATGACCATCGTACTTAAGGCAGAAACTAAAAATAGTAAGCCAATAAACGTATTGCTATCAAATAAACCGCCTAAACGGGGAATATACGCTGTTCGAGTTCGCTCATAAATCAGCCCTACGCTAAACAGCATACCCGCTGTGGCGAGTCCGTAAGTCAATGATAATAAAATACTCCCTTCAAGCCCCTGTTCATTAAATGAAAATAGGCCAATCACCAGCATACCCGTTTGACTAATCACAGCAAAAGCGAGTAATCGACGAATGTTAATTTGCATTAACGCGAGTAGTGCGCCATAAAAAATACTAATAATCCCCAGAAAGATTACAAAATTTGCCCACTGCTCTGCAACAAGAGGAATCAACGGTAAGATAAAACGAATAACCGCATACACGCCCAGTTTCATCCCCACCATAAAAATGGCAGCACTAGCAAAAGTCCCCTGCTCCGCTAAAACGGGAAGCCATCCATGGAAGGGAAATAATGGCATTCGCACAGCAAATCCATAAAACAATAAAACAAAAATCAGCACATGATGGTGAAGATGATTGTTATTTTGTATTAACGTCAGCCAATCAAAACTGGATCCCGTTTGATTGTCCGTCATGCCAAGGCCCAGCACTAAAAAACCCACAAACGTCATCAACAGTCCCGCTCCCCAATATTGCATCAAAAGCGAAACTTGTGAATGGCGATTTTTTCCCGTCCCAGCGTGCAAGGTTAAATAAATAACCGGCACAAGCTCAATGAGTGTCCACAACCAAAACTGCATCACATTCAGCGCCGAAAAAGCACCAATGAGAACCGTTTGATAACCAAGTAATGTAGCAATAAAGCCTTTATCCGTCACATGGCGCGTAATAAGGGTGTAAATAAGCGCCAGCAACGTTAAAATTGCCGCAAGCGGAATAAATAACACACTCACACCATCAATTCCGACGCGATAGTGAAATCCCAGAAAATCGCCATATTCAGCCAGTTGAATGCCTTCTTTATTTTCATCAAAAACAGACAATAAATAAACGCTCAGTAGCACATTCACTATCGCGCCTAAAAAGGCAACGCTCAACGTTTGTGTTTTCGATGAGGTATAGCAAACGCCCATCATCGCCAAAATAGGCACCAGCGTTAAAGTCGTGATTAAAGGGAAATGGGCCATTTCAGGCCAAAAGCTAACACTTATATTTAGGGGCATATCTACATGGCAACCAATAGCGTAATGAAAATAAAGGTAACCAAATACCGTGGCCTGAGAAGCGCTAATTCCGTTTGATTGGCAATATGCCCTAATCGACGCCCGTAATGAAATACATCGTCAGATGCACCGTGCAAAATAAAATGAGACTCAAACCAATTCAAAATACTCGCTGTCCATTGCGTCAGTTTCCCCGCTAATCCACTACCTTGTGCGAATGTATCCTCTGTGCTGTCTAAATGCGCACCAATATTTCGCTCTTGCGCTTGCGCCAAACTGGAAATAGCGTGAATAGTGGGTGCAGGCGACCCCATCAAGGGATCTATAATCTGTTTATCCATGTAATTCAAATCGCTTGCCAAGTTCATCACCGGTTTCACAATAAGCCAATCTGTTATCAGCTCTAGCCAAAAGCGCTGCGTGGCATAAGTGTAAAAACGGTGATGTTTAGCTAAAAATCCATGAACACCTTCAATCGGCGTATTTTTTATATTATGCAATAAAGAGGGTGCTGTAAGCAGTTGATAAGCACGTACAATAATATGCGCACATAAATGCCATGTCGCTAACTGCCAAAAACCCAGTCCACATTCGAAAAATAACAAACCCAGTTGCCCTGATGTGGCAAAAATAAGTGATGTTTTAATATCCGTTTGTGTTAATCCAACAACATACGCATAAAACGCGGTAAGTAAACCGATAACCGCCACAAATCCAGCAATCAACGGTGTCAATTCAAGTAATGGCCGAATTAAAAACAATAAATACACGCCAGAATGAATCATAATTGCGCCATAAAAAATAGCGCTTGAAGGTGTGGGCCCTTCCATCGCACGAGCAAGCCATGGCGTAAAAGGCAGTTGCGCTGATTTGACCATCGCTGCCATGACAAAACACAACGCAATCAAATTTAATTTCTGGGCGGAGAGCTGGTGAATGAAAACAGGAATATCCAGCCAATTGATAGTGCCTAGCCAAAGATAACAAAGCACAACTCCGGCGATAAACCCCGCATCACCAATGCGATTAGTAATAAAAACACGCGTCGCATTTTCCGTGGCGTGTTGACGATGATATAAATAGCCAATAAGCAAATAAGAACACAGTCCAGCAATTTCCCAACCCATAAATGTTCCAAGCGCAGTGGCTGACAGCACTAGCATAAACATGGCAAAAGCAAATAAACTCAATACAAAAAAGAATCGATGAAATCCCGCTTCACGATGCAAATAATTGACCGAAAATCGTGTCACAACACACAATAACAAAGCAAATATGACCGCGAGTTTGAGGCTAAATCCATGCGTAAAGAAACCGAGTTTGATGACAAAATCATCAACGCTGAGCCAGTTGCCCAGTGTCAAAACGGCATTATTTCCAAGCCAACAGTCTTGGCAGAGTAGCAATAAAGCAATAAGACATGAAAGCCCCACCGCATAATTGGCCAGTCGCGCGGTCAAGCGTTCACTTTTCTCCCCTTCAATGACGCTAAATATATGCAAACCACCTATACAAATTGAAGCCAGCAAGGGAAAAAGCGGAATTAAAACAATCAAATTTTCCATATCAATGAGGCTGCGCAATTAAAACAGGTGATAAAGATTCACGGTGATTGCGATAATAATCGGGTGATGTTTCATACATAGGCAGCGCGTGTGTCGCATTGTCATTTTCCCATCGCACAAACCCAACGCCACGCTCAAACATAAAAATAGCGTTCGAATCAGGATCTTTTGCACTCAAATGAACCCATCCACCGCCAATCAACTCGATTAAACTCGGCTGACGCGCATAAATTTGCTCGAGCACACATGTTTTGGCTTCAACAATAAGTTGCAGACGCATGGCTTCATGAATTTCAATCATTTGTTTTGGAAGACCTGTACGCAAATCACTGTTTGAGCCTTCCATAACAGCAAATAATCCCGTAATGTTATGCGGAATTTTTGTCCCGCATCCAAACCGCTCGTTATTCACGGTTGAAAAATAATATTCTAAGTTAATACCTGCGCCCACAGGACCTACCGCAAGTAAAATTCCTTCTAATATTTTACCATCAAGGTCTTGCGTGGGATCATAGGAAATTAAAAAAGCGCGTCTATCAAAAAATGCCCCTTGCGTGAGCGCGCGACGACCAACAACCGCAAACGCATTTGTGGCATGACCAAATTCTGGTCGAACCTGACTAAGATCCGCAGAACGCTCTTTCACATGCTCTCTCGCTTCTTGATGCGAAATAGAATTTTGCAGATTACGAAGGCGCCTGCAACGCTCATGAGAGGCACTATCACGCGCCTTAAGTAAAGCCGTTTTAAAATTTTCATAAAGGGCTTGCATGTTTTGCGGTATAGCACTGGTGTCATACCAACTCATATCATCACTACAGGTATCGTGTTGAGCACCAACAAACCAACAATCATCAGGAATAACAATCTCAAACTTATCTCTCAATAACTCACGAATTTCCAAGCGATTGGCCATTGCCGCAATTGCTCTTGCATTTGCGCCACCTTGTTTTCCTCCACACGCACCGCAATCGTGCGCAGATTCATGTGGATTGTTTTGACTTGTTGAACCATGGCCAATAAAACAGACTATCGGAGCAAATTGCGATGTTAATCCAATTGTTTTCAAAAAATTAGCCACTCGTAGCGCTTGTTCATCGTCAGTGAACCCCATGACTTGTTCATTAGAATTCACCCTCGTTGCGGTGATATGTAATGTAGTTGACACATTCGGCACCAAAATTTGGTGCAGTAACGACGTGATTTTCTTTGTCATCCTTGGCATTATGCTTCGCGCCACTAATTCTATTAAATTAAAAGGTGCAAGCAACGCCATAATAAGTGCAGAACAAAATAGATAGCGCCTAACACTTTGATGCTGCAAATAATGATATTTTTTGTATCTTATGTCACCTTTTTGATGCGCTATGCTTGATAAAGAAAAAGGAGAATCCTCTCGTTCATACACAAAATGAGTCGGTGTCACCGTCACAGGACATAAAGGGGTAAACTTTTTGGCATCAACACTTTTATATTGCATTGCAACGCCAAAAAATCCAGCGGCACCAAAAGTTTCAAATTCAGGATTTAATTCCTCTATATGACGCCTAAAACTTTCTTCTCGCTCATCCATACAAAAAATCATTTGCGCAGTGGGTCGAGTGTTACGTTGATACCAACGCCCACGCAAATAATTTTCAGTTAAACAATGAAAAATTTGCGCCCGATAATGCCACTCATACGCCACCAACCAAATTTTTTGACGCTCAGTTTGGGTGAATTCATCGAGCAAATACAGCATCTCGCGCAACTGCGTTTCAGATAACAAATTGACACTCGCAGCATTCAGTCCCAAATGCTGGCACAATCGAAATGCCCGCCAAGCAATTGTGTAAACGGCATCAGTTGACGCCTGTTTTTCAGCTAAAGGTGAATGTTGCCAGGTCCAAATAACGTCCGCTAACTGTTGAAACTTAGGCGTTAGCGTTTTTTTATAGTGGGAGAATTGCATTAATTCTTCTGCTTGATGTGATAAATATTCTGGAAGATGCCCGTTATAGAGTTGATAACGAATATCAAATTCAGCAATATTTCTCTCAAAATAAGCCTGTAATTTATCGAGTCTTGCATCAACATGCCACGTTTCTCGACAAATTTTATCTAGCCAAAGTCGATCAAGCGTTAAACGAATGGCTAAAAAATCCGCTAATGTAGGCTTCACATCATTTGCAGGACTATATTCGCGGTGATGTTCACGCCAATTAATCATTCCAGCCCAACCTGGCAACTCTAAGGCTAAACGCTTTAGATAGTCCGCCCATTTTTCTTGCGGAATATGTTGTGCCGATAAATGATAAATAATGGTATCAATCGCATTCTCAGGAAGCTCATCAATAATTTGCTTTGCTGTGGGCAGTTGACCTAAAGCATCATGAAAACCATACGATAGCATCGCGCGCCATGCACCAAACAACCCTAATTGATGACGCTCAGGCAGCGACCATGAAGCAATCCCCTCATCAAGCGCGCTCGCACATAATCGAATCAATTGCGGTTGAACAAATTGCAAGCAATCCACGCCAGTGAGCTGATTCACTAACCCACGCAAAGTATACGCATCCCCTAAGGATAAAAAATGCTGTGTGAATAAATCGTTAGCCTGTGTTGACCATGCGTTGCGTACCTTGTTATTTGCTTCAACTTGATTTTGCGCAAACCAGGCATCAATCTGCGTGGACGTTAAATTCAACAAATCTTCGCTGTGCAGTAACGTATTTGATAAATGTAACTTCGCTAAAATGACTTCCCATAAGTCAAAAAGAGCAGAATCTGGTTTAGCCACATTTGAAAACAAGCGGTCGCAAACTGCTTTTGGCACATCACTTTGTGCTGAATTCAACGCATTTAAGGTTTGCGTTTGCCATACTAATTGTGATGAAGTAATTGCCGAAAAATCAAACAGTAACGCGAGTCGATACACTGTTTTTCGATAAATAATTTGGCTAGGTAGTGCGCAAAAAACCTCTTCGCAGTGCAACGTCTTATTTGCCGCTAATGCTGCAAAAATATCGGTATCTGTAATACGCCCTTTTTCGTAGTATTGACGCATGGTTTGCTCAGGCAAATACCCCGTAATACCGGTTAATTTTTCCACTTCCGCCAGCGCATCATCAAAAGGTAGATGTTGAAAACCATGAATCGTATTGTGATGAACGAAATTTAAAATCGGCCCTTGAGCAGGCAGAAGATGATCAATATGCGCAAGTGCGTCAGAAATAAGCTCACGCGGCGACATTCGATTTGAATGGGAAGGTTTGAGAGGTGCTGACATAGATACTCCGTCAAAGACTACGCAATGTTAAGTCAACGGCGTGAGTTGAAATTGAATGGTTTTTGTCATTTGACCCACCGTGATAGACGACAAATTGATCAACCTTGAAGGAAATAAACCAAAAAACACAATTCCTGCGACCAAAATACCTGCGGCAAATAATTCATGATTTTTTAAATCAGCCACCTTTTCCATGGCGACTTGACTGGTTCCCGTAAATAAAAGTCCAATTGTTCGCATACAATAAGCCGCGCTAATCAAAATACTTAGGCTAAAAAACACCATCCATGCGCCCCATTGCTCAAACCCGCCGAGTAATGCATGAAGTTCTGCAATAAACCCAACTGTTCCAGGTAATCCCATCGCAGCGAGCAGAACAAACGTCATTAAAAAGGCAAAACGTGGCGTAATTTTAATTAACGCACTGTAATCTTGAATATTGCGTGTATGGGTGCGCTCGTAAAGCAGTCCAACCAATAAAAACATCGCGCCAGCAATAAATCCATGCGCGGTCATTTGCAGTACCGCGCCCATCAAGCCCGTTTCGTTCAAACACGCAATGCCAAGCAGTACAATGCCTAAGTGACTCACCGAGGAATAAGCGACCATGGCTTTCAAATCACTTTGTCGCCATGCCAGCAGTCCACCGTAAATCATGCCAAATAATGCCAAAATAATCAGCAATGGCTGCAACGTTTGTGCCGCCAGAGGCAACATCACCACAGCCCGTATCAAACCGTACGCGCCCATTTTAAGTAAAATACCCGACAGTAAAATGCTGACAGGACTTGGCGCTTCAACATGCGCAAGTGGCAACCAGCCATGCAGTGGAAAAATGGGCATTTTTACGCCAAAGCCAATCAAAAAACCCAGCAATACCCAAATCTGCTGTGTTTTGGGCATATTCTCCGACACTGTTGACATCGCTTGCATCAATGACACATGCTCAGGGACATATTCATAGGTGGCAATTAAACTCACCAACATAAAAATAGACCCTCCCATCGTATAAAGCACAAAGTTCAAACTCGCGGCATGACGACGTTTCCCTCCCCAACGATTAATCAGAAAAAATAACGGAATGAGCGTCACTTCCCAAAAAATATAAAAAATTGCCCAATCCTGCGCTAAAAAAACGCCCAGCATGCCAAATTCAAGCAATAAAATACAAATATGATAACTTTTAACACGTTCATTAATCGATTGAGAGGCAAGTAACGCCACGCAAGTGAGTAGCGTTGCGAGCGTCACCATAGGCAAGGATAAACCATCAATACCTAGCGCATAACTACTGCCAAATTTGGGATTAAGCGGCAAATATTCACTAAATTGCGAGGCCACATTTGACGAATCATAATCGACGACTAATTTACAACATATCAAGAAAGCGAGGGCGGTGAAAAATTGCGCTGTCATTCGAAGTAACTGAGGATATTCGCGGGGAATTAACGAAAGAACCAATACACCAACCGGTGGCGTCCAAAGGAGAGCGCTTAAAATCATCATAAATCGTTGTGCTATTTCCAGAAGGCATTGAGCGCTATTGAAAAAACGCTATATTAAATCAATCTAAGATTGTATATTAATTCTTCCATAATTAAAAAACTAAATTTCAAATAAAATTAGTTTAAAAACAACACAAAAAGAAATAGAGAAAAACATGATTATAGTGACAGGTGGCGCCGGATTTATCGGTAGTAATTTGATTCATGCGCTAAATTGCCAAGGATACGATAATATTTTATTGGTCGATAATTTAACCAATGGTCATAAGATGCAAAATATTGCTGATTTGACGATTGCAGATTATATGGATAAACAGGATTTTATCGCGCGACTTGAAGAGGCAAATTTTTCACCTAACGTCAAAGCCGTTTTTCACCAAGGCGCCTGCTCAGCAACAACAGAGTGGGATGGTCACTATGTCATGGAAAATAACTACCATTACTCCAAACGGCTTTTGCATTGGTGTCAAGAGAGAAACATTCCTTTTATTTATGCCTCTTCCGCATCAGTTTATGGCATGGGAAAAAATGGATTTGCCATTGATCGCGCCTGTGAAAAACCGATTAATATGTACGCTTATTCAAAATTTCAATTTGATCAATATGTGCGTAATCTACTGCCTACTTCAAAAAGCCAAATTGTCGGACTACGTTATTTCAATGTTTACGGCTCGCGTGAACAGCATAAAGGGAGCATGAGTAGCACGGCTTATCATTTTAATGCGCAACTGCGTCAATCTGATGAAGTGAAATTATTTGCAGGATGTGATGGTTACGCTGATGGTGAGCAAGAGCGGGATTTTGTGTATGTGAATGACGTCGTGGCAATTAATTTATGGTTTTTGAATCATCCACAGTGCAGTGGTATTTTTAACGTTGGCACAGGAAAAGCGCAGACGTTTAATACCATGGCGCAAACCGTCGTGGATTGGCATGGGCGCGGAAAAATTAGCTACATCCCCTTCCCTGATCATTTGCGAGGCGCCTATCAAAGTTATACGCAAGCCGATTTATCAACGCTACGCGCGATTGGCTGTGATCATGAATTTTTAGATGTGAAAGCAGGCGTGACCGATTATTTGAATAGGTTAAATCAACATGATTGAAGCGTTAAATAATATATTGCCCCAAACACAATGCGGACAATGTAGCTTTAAAGGGTGTCGACCTTACGCAGAAGCTATTATTGAAGGTGAAGCTGACATAAATCAATGCCCACCGGGAGGTGATTTAGGTGTTTTAAAAATTGCCCAATTGCTAGGCGTAGAGCCTAAACCGCTCAATATGCAATTTGGTGAACATAAACCCAAAAGCGTTGCCATTATTGATGAAGAAATGTGTATTGGTTGCGTGAAATGTATCGCTGCTTGTCCTGTGGATGCGATTTTAGGGGCGGCTAAATTTATGCACACGGTTATTGTGTCAGAATGCACAGGCTGTGAATTATGTATCGCACCTTGCCCTGTGGATTGCATTACCATGCAAATTTTAGACAATCCAGCGTCCGCACCGACTAATCTTCATGCCAAACAGCGCTATGAAGCACGGCAACAACGCAAAGAAAAAGAAGCGTTCGATAAAACAGAGCGTCTGCGCAGACAAAAAGAGCGCTTGGCATCGATGCAAAATCAATAATTACCAACCCCAAAATAGGAATTCGCTACTAACGAATTCCTTTTGTATCCAAAAAAGCAAATCAAACTCTAAGACAGCTTTATTTTCAAAATCTTGTTAATTTCAGCGGGATTACCTTTGCCTTGCATTGCTTTCATGACCTGCCCCACAAAAAAACCAAACATTTTTTCATTTCCGTCACGGTATTGCTGTGCTTGCTTTTCATTTGCCGCGAGAATAGTGTCAATAATCGCTTCAATGGCGCCGGTATCCGTAATTTGTTTTAAGCCTTGTTTTTCAATAATGTCATCGGCACTGTCCGTGCTTTGCCATAAGAGCTCAAAAACCTGTTTTCCAATTTTACCTGAAATCGTATCATCTGCAATGCGCGCCACGAGTCCTGCAAAACGCGTTGCATCAATGGGCGAATCGCTAATATCTAAATCCGCGCGATTGAGTGCCGCAGATAATTCACCCGTTATCCAATTGGCACAAATGGTACTTTCACAATGTGATAATTTGACCACTTCTTCAAAATAATTCGCCAAATCGCGTGAGGAGGTTAATATCGTGGCAGCTTCATCATTTAGTTGATAATCCGTTTTAAAACGTAATTTTTTCTCTTCGGGTAATTCAGGAAGCAATGCTTTAACGTGCGCTTTTAGCTCATCGCTAATAAAAACGGGGAGCAAATCAGGATCGGGAAAATAACGGTAATCGTTCGCTTCTTCTTTACTGCGCATTGAGCGCGTTTCATCTTTCACCGAATCATACAAACGTGTTTCTTGCACAACCTTGCCACCGTTTTCAATCAATTCAATTTGGCGCTCAATTTCGTGATTGATGGCTTTTTCAACAAATTTAAATGAATTAATATTTTTAATTTCCGCCCGCGTTCCAAATTCAGCCTGCCCTTTTGGACGCACCGATACGTTTGCATCACAGCGAAATGAACCTTCTTGCATATTGCCATCGCAAATTTCAAGATATCTCACAAGCTCATGTAATTTGCGCATATACGCCACGGCTTCTTTAGCTGAGCGCATATCGGGTTCAGATACAATTTCGAGGAGAGGGGTGCCGGCGCGATTTAAATCAATTCCACTCAAACCATGAAAGTTCTCATGCAACGATTTACCTGCATCTTCTTCCAAATGGGCTCGGGTCACGCCAATGCGTTTTGTTTCACCATCAACATCAATATCTAAGAAACCTTTTCCAACAATGGGCAATTCAAACTGGCTAATTTGATAGCCTTTTGGCAAATCTGGATAAAAATAGTTCTTACGTGCAAACACCGAATAAGGGGCAATTTCCGCGTTAATGGCCATGCCAAAAATAACCGCTTTACGCACGGCATCTTCGTTTAGCACAGGCAACACACCCGGCATACCCAGTGAAACAACACAAGCTTGCGTGTTAGGCTCTGCACCATAGGTTGTTGATGCGCCAGAGAAAATTTTTGATTTTGTGGCTAATTGCGTGTGAATTTCAAGACCAATCACCGCTTCCCATTGAGTATTCATATTCGTCCTTTTGATTAATCGTTTAAAGCGAAGGCGTTTGTGTATGCCAATTCGTCACTTGTTGATACGCGTGCGCCACATTTAAAAGGCGAGCTTCATCAAAATAATTGCCAATTAACTGTAAACCAACAGGTAGCCCACCTATAAACCCTGCGGGAATGGACATAGCAGGTAAGCCGGCAAGATTGATGGCAATGGTGTAAATATCGGCTAAATACATCTCGATGGGATTGGCTAATTTTTCACCAATGTTGAACGCAGGTGTTGGCGTAACCGGACTAAAAATAACATCAACTTCATTTAACGCCTGTTTAAAATCTTCGCTAATTAAGCGACGTACTTGCTGCGCTTTGAGGTAATACGCATCGTAGTAGCCTGCTGAAAGTGCATACGTTCCCATTAAAATACGACGTTTTACCTCTTTACCAAACGCTTCACCGCGCGAGCGCGTATATAAATCATTCAAATCTGCTGGATTTTCACATCGATAACCAAAGCGCACGCCATCATAACGTGACAAATTCGATGAACATTCCGCTGATGCAATAACATAATACGCAGGAATTGCATATTTCAAATTCGGCATGGAAACGTCTTTAACTTCAGCGCCAAGTTTTTTATATTCTTCAATAGCAGATTCAAGTGTTTTAGCCATATCAGCATTTAAATCCGCAGTGAAAAACTCTTTAGGTAAACCAATTCTAAGACCCGCTAAAGGTTTATCTAAATCGACGCCATAATCGGGCACAGGCACGTCAACACTGGTTGAATCTTTCGCATCAAAGCCAGCCATAGATTGCAGTAAAATAGCGCAATCCTTCGCGCTACGCGCCATTGAACCGCCTTGATCAAGGCTGGAGGCATAGGCAATCATGCCAAAACGCGACACACGGCCATACGTCGGCTTAATACCACTCACGCCGCAAAACGCAGCAGGTTGGCGAATTGATCCGCCTGTATCGGTACCCGTGACGCAAACAGCAAGCTGCGCCGCCACCGCAGCGGCGCTACCACCAGAGGATCCACCGGCAACCGCTTGCGTATTCCATGGATTTTTTACGGCGCCATAAAAACTCGTTTCATTTGACGAACCCATCGCAAATTCGTCCATATTGAGCTTACCCAAATTCACCGCCCCTGCCGCATTCAGTTTTTCCACTACGGTGGCATTGTAGGGCGCAATAAAATTATCAAGCATTTTTGAGCCACACGTAGTTTTTACATCTTGTGTACAAAAAATATCTTTGTGTGCAATAGGAATACCTGTTAATAACTCAGCGTTTCCATTTGAAATTCGTACATCGGCAAGTTGCGCGGCTTCCAAGGCTTGCTCTGCGGTAACGGTAATGTAGGCATTTAAATCTGAATGCGCAGCAATACGATTTAAATAATGCTGTGTGAGTTCAACACTGGAAAATTCTTTGGCACGCAGGCCTTGAGCGAGTTGCGTTATCGTTTTATTTTGCATGATTGTTTTTTCTGTTTTCCTAAAAGGGCGATAGGTAAAATTTTACCATTTTTCTCAAGGATTGGGCGTGGTTGAATGTTGCATTGTTAAATAAAATTGTGCGAGTGCTAAATCTTCTGGGCGAGTGATTTTAATATTATCGCTACGCCCTTCAACAATCTTTGGCGTAAAACCTTGCATTTCCAGCGCACTCGCTTCGTCCGTTACGGCGTCATTGCCTTGCGTTTGCTCTAGCGCTTGTTTTAATAATCCATAACGAAACATTTGAGGTGTTAAGGCACGCCAAATAACGTTGCGATCAAGGGTGCTAGCAATATGATTGTCATGCACTTCCTTTAAGGTATCGTGTGAGGATAGCGCTAAAATGCCACCTACGTAGTCCTCGCGTAGCGTTGAAATGAGCAGATGAATATCTTCTTTTGTGAGACAAGGGCGCGCGGCGTCATGAACAAGCACCCAATCTTCGAAATTTGCAATACCGTCAAGAGCAAGTAAGGCATTTAAAACCGAATCAGCGCGTTCTTTTCCACCTTGAGCCAGAAGAATTTTAGCATGCGTTGAAATAGGCAAATCAGGCCAATACGCATCGTCCGCTGAAATGGCAACGACAATTTTTTCAAAGACATCTGAGGAAATTAGTCGAGATAGCGTCTGTTCTATAACGCTACAGGCAACGGTTAAATTTTGCGAGTTTTGAGTTACTAATTGAAGATATTGCTTTGGGCAATGTGCATTCATGCGTTTACCAACGCCAGCGGCTGGCACAATCCCCCAAAATTGAGTTGATTTTGTCATTTTCATTTTTTATCGAGTGAAACAAAACTGCCGCTAAAAAGCGGCAGCACATGGAGCGAGTTTAAAATGATTTTAGTGATAGAGCAATTATTGTGAACGTACCCAATCACCAATTTTAATATTTGGCTTTTTAACAACGCCTTCAAGCGTGCCAATCGCATAACGCGGCGTGATTGATTGAATAGTCAGAACATTTGTGGGTTGTTTGTTTGATGTATAGCTAGTGCCCCCCTCTAACTGAATACCCTCACCGGCTGTCGCATAAACAATCAGCTGATCGCCCACATTGAGTTTTTCTTGCGCCCCTGCATCGATATAAATTTTATCGCCTTTAATGTCTGCAATACGGGTTGAGAATGGATAGCAACTCAATGATTGCGCTATATCAGCACTTGCATTGTGAATAATGTCGGTAATTTTCTGGCCTGTTGCGGTTGATCGAAAACCATCGCTTCCCACTGTATAGCTGGCAGGAATGAAGACGTTACCACTGGATTTATCGACGTAACGCTTCTGAAACAATAAAGCACCTGTCATCCCATCGTGAACATAAACGTCAATTCCGATATTACGACTACCTGTAATATGTCGTTTCCAGCTATTAAACAAACCTTCAACACCAGTGCCTTGCATATATTCATCAGAGGCAATTTCCATATCACGCAAAACCCCTGATAAAACAAACTGTGCACCGGATTTACTCGCCATTTTAACCACTTTAGACTGCTCGTATTCATTGCGCTCTTGCAAATCGGGGGCTAAATCGGGACGCGGATAAATCGCTAAATTGGTTAAGTTAATCCCAATGAATTGATTGGATTCCATAAGCAAATTATTAATTTCGCGAGGAATACCATTATCTAAATCATTGCTTTCATAATCACTTAATTGTTCTTGCACCACGCGCGGAAACGCAGTGGCAATAATCCGTTTGCGATAATTTGGCTGACACATTCCTGTTGAAGAAAGCTCAACCATCGCTTTCACATGATAAATGCCGTCTGCTTGCCATTCACGCAGTACTTTGGTATTGCTTACCGCCGCCGCCGTGCGCATGGTCATACTTTCTAATAATCGATTGTCACGCCCGACAGCCGATTGACTCTGAACCGCCACCGCCGATTGCTGAGAAGCCACACGAACGGCATCTTGTAAGGCTTGTTTTTTTGCCAGCAAGACAGCGCCATTTTGCACGGTTGCTTGTCCTTCAACGGTAGCTACCACATTTTTTTGAGCAGGTGGTGCAGGTGGTGGCGTTGTCGCGCAAGAAACGACGCCAACAAGAGCGCTTATGGATGCAAACCTAAACAGGAGCGTAGTCATAACTTATTCCGTGATATTTGGACGGTCAAAACCTGACGTAAGCGGATAATCATAGCAATCCATACTATTGCAATGCGCGGGGGTTGAAATCATTGAACTTGCCACAAGTGTTGCGGTCGTTGGTTGAATAGTTGGCGCAACATTTGAGAATGGTGTTAACAATTCAGGCTCGGCTACAGGGGGTTGCGGGTGCTGCATACACTGCGTCACAACAGAAGGTGAGCCATTCATGCACTCATAAAAACGCGGTGTCAATTCAAGCTCCACCACGGTTTCAAAGGTATCATCGCCGGCAAATTTATCTTTGTTGATAGCGACTGTGCGAACAATTTTTGCGCCACGCAAATACGCGTCAACATAAGAGCGATAACTATCATGCGTAATAATCATGTTTTCAACGGTTGTCACACCAGTTAAATGTACACCGTAAACTTGCTCAGATAAGCTGCGATAAGCATCCAGTTTTGATGAGCGCATTGCCATCAGTTTAATTTGAGGGCGTGAATAATGGTCGCTTTTTTCAGCCGTACCATACCCCGTTGCACTGAGTATTTTGTGTGGAACATAATCAAATTCATTAACGTGCGCAGTCGGCGCGTTACTTGTACACGCAGAAAGCAATGTACTTAAAAAGGCAGTCAGTAAAACAGGTTTAAAATTATGATGATTCATTGGGCAAACTCCTATAATTAGTGAGTAGTTTAGCGGCAAAAAAAACGATTTCTTGAATTTTGTTTTCTTGTTTAATACTAGTGATTAAACAGGAAATGCTAGAGCGTGTAAAATAGAGATTTAAATTATTTACTTTTTTTATTTTTGAATATTGACATGTCATGGAAACGTATCTGGTTGGCGGCGCTGTCCGCGATAAATTATTAAACCGCATTGTCACTGAACGCGACTGGGTGGTATTGGGACAGACGCCTGAGTCTATGCAGGCACTCGGCTTTCAAGCTGTCGGCAAAGATTTCCCTGTTTTTTTGCATCCAAAAACCAAAGAAGAATACGCACTGGCGCGCACAGAACGTAAAACTGCAAAAGGCTATAAAGGATTTAGTGTTTATGCGGCGCCTGATGTCACCCTCGAACAGGATTTGCTTCGACGTGATTTAACCATTAATGCCATTGCTATGTCAGAAAAAGGCGACATCATTGATCCTTACGGCGGCGTCGCTGATTTGGAAAAACGTATTTTTCGCCATGTTTCCCCCGCCTTTGCAGAGGACCCTGTACGCATTTTACGTTTAGCGCGTTTTGCGGCACGCTATGCCCCTTTGGGATTTACCATTGCTAAGCAAACACTAGAGCTGATGCATGACATGGTTAACGCAGGAGAAGTCGATGCGCTTGTTCCAGAACGTATTTGGGCAGAAATGCACAAAGCGTTAGGTGAATCAAAACCGTCAGCCTTTTTTTATACGCTACGCGATTGCGGCGCCTTGGCGAAAATTTTTCCTGAAATTGATGCACTTTTTGGAATTGAGCAACCCGCAAAATATCACCCTGAAATCGATTGCGGTGTCCACACGATGATGGTTTTAGACCGCTCAGTGACATTAACGGACAAATTAGAAGCGCGTTTTGCGGCATTAGTTCATGATTTAGGCAAAGCGCTTTCACCCAAAAATGATTTACCCCATCACCATGGACATGAATTAAAAGGCGTTCCTATTGTCGAAAAAATGTGCAATCGTCTGCGTATTCCCAATAATTTTAAAACGCTTGCGCTACACGTCACGCAGTATCACACACATTGTCATCGCATCAATGAGCTCCGCGCCACAACAATTGTTGATTTACTGCAAACACTTGGGGCTTTTAAAGAGCAAAACAGACTTCAAGAATTTGTTATCGCCTGTGAATCGGATATGCGCGGACGATTAACCTTTGAAAATACGCCTTATCCTCAAGCAGAAATACTGTTGCGACTCGCTCACGCCGCAGCAAATATCGATACATCCACTGTATTAAACAGAGGCTTACAAGGGGCTAAAATTGGGGAAGCGATTCGACGATTGCGTATTCAAGCTATCGCCGAATGTCGACTGTCAAATTAAGTTTAAAGCCGATAAATCAGGATGATTATCAGGGCGCGGGGTTTTCCATTCCCAGTGAAATAAACGATCTTCCTCTGAAATGGCGATATCGTTAATTGACGCTATTCTGCGTTGCATCAACCCTTTTTTATTAAATTCCCAATTTTCATT
Organism: Pseudomonadota bacterium; assembly: GCA_039805765.1. GTDB lineage: Bacteria > Pseudomonadota > Gammaproteobacteria > Methylococcales > Methylomonadaceae > UBA10906. The sequence goes on along the minus strand of JBDLTP010000010.1, from coordinate 6,968 downwards.
ACCAAAGGAACGCAACCATTGCCCTGAGGCGTTTTGCCATTCATATGCAAAACGCACAGCAATACGATTTTCATGATATGCCCATAATTCCTTAATCAGTCGATATTGCTGCTCGCTTGCCCATTTACGTTTAAGAAAAGCGGTGATTTCAGCGCGACCGTTCACAAATTCGGAGCGATTTCGCCATTGACTATCGATACTATAAGCTAATGCAATCTTTTCAGGTACTTGCAAATTCCATGCATTCTCAGCCGCGCGCACTTTCATTGCAGCCGTTTCAGCCGTAAATGGAGGGAAAGGCGCGCGCGATTCATCAATCATAAAAAACCTTATTTTTTCACCTTACTCAACATATTTTTTGCCAACGCAAGTAAGGCTTCACGTTTTAAAAATGCCCCATAAAACGCAAACCCAAGGAACATACCGTAAACTAATTTACCCAGGAAAGAATCATCTTCACTGGCATTGGCAGCAGCGGCTACTTTTTTAGCTCGTTCAATATCGTCAAGTTTAGGCGCAATCGTTTGAACAGCCACTTTTGAAGGGGTCACAGGTGCGTTCAAATCAGGTAATCCTAAACTGCGCCATTCGTCATAATCTTGCCAAATCGGGTAGCTGCCTTTTTTCCAATATTCTTTGGTGAAATAAGGCGCAAGGCTCATACCGTGTGACATGGGAATGCCACGATCGTCCATAAATCCATCGTAAACCACTAAACTAATATCACCGCCCTCACCTATGCCATTCGTGGTAAATGCTTTTTCAACGTGATCATGGAACATCCAAATTCCCTGACCAAAGCTGTTTAAACCATCGTCCTTGCCATTAAGCTCCAAATCCAAACGCTGTGCTGGCACCATGCCGTGGACATCGCGTTGAATATAAGAGCCTTGACCATTATCAACCCCATCGTAGTGAGTGATTGTTGGTTTATGACCATGAATATGCAAGGCTAGCGACTCGGTATGACCATTAATCACACGCAATTTCACTTTTTCATCTTCTTTCATGTAAATCAGTGATTCACGCAATGTATAAGGGAATGAACGACCGTTCAGCATAAAATAATCATCTGTAGCGTCAGTTGTGTCATATTCCATGTTCATATGCTTAGCAATTAAACGCGGATCATTTGCAGAACGTGCCACGACTTCATGAAGCTCTTTATCTACAGACTGGTAATGCAAATCATATTCGCGCGCATATTTTTCGGACACCGCAACCGATGGATGACGCACTTGCCCAGCACCTACGTTAAGTGTTTGAGGCCAGTTGTTGGGTCGATTTTCCTCAACCACAAAAATCCCCTGCAAGCCCATAGGAATGTGGGTATGAGGCTGAACGTGGCAGTGATAGTACATGGTGCCAGGTTGGCGAGGCTTAATGACATACGTTTTACTTTCACCTGGCATGGTATCCATATTACTGGTTTGACCAACGCCATCATTGCCATTTTGCGAGTGATCCATGAAAGGATGATCAACGCCATGTAAATGAATTGAGTGTGGTAGATAATGCGTATTTTCTAAAACAATCCATACCACATCATCTTGCTCAACCCGAATTGTTGGCGATGGTGCGCGCAATAACGGATTGGCAATCGACTCATACAAATTAAGCGTCGACATATCACGCGTTTTAGGAGCATACACCCAAAAAGTGGGTTGCAATCCTGGCGCAATATCAAACGTTGTAATCGGATCTTTGTTGTCTGGTGAATGGCCGTTCAATTCGACAACTTCAAGCTTGATGATAATTTTGTCAGGATCGCCATCGCCATCCATATCGTCAGACATCGTAATAGCATCAGCCGCTAATTGTGTTTGCATTAGCGTATCCATAGATACGCCATTTGTGCCTTTCACGAACGCAGCAATGTCATACGGATTATCTGGATTACAGAGTTTTGATGCCTGAATTTTCACGCCATCAATCACCTGTTCCTTACGCCAACTTGGATCCATAAAATCCGAGCAAACCTCTTCAACTGCCCCTAAAGCCACTTTTGAGGATGGCGGCAAATCTGTTGCAGCATAACTAATTGCCGAAAATAGAAACGAGCTACTGCTAAGCAAAGTAAGAATGGTTTTACGCATAAGAATAACCTTGAAAATATGACGCGAAAAATACACCCGTAAAAGCGGGATACCCAGAGAATATTATTTTAACTCAATATCAACGCTTGCGCATTGATTAACAAAAATCACAAAAAACAAATCGAAAAGCGCCAATATGATCAGTTGATTAAGATAGGCATATACGCTATAATTACAGGAATAATGACAAGCTTGCAGAGCGTTAATTCGCCACTTTTAGCCTAAAAATTGTCAATAGCGTTAACGAATATTCACTGCGCGGGTAAATAATGAGCGACGAACAACAGCAATCTCAATTAAAACAATTGATCGCAAAAGGCAAACTTCAGGGGTATTTAACATACGCTGAGGTAAACGATCATTTGCCAAATGATGCTGATCCAGAGCAAGCTGAAGAAATTATCAATATGATTAATGATATGGGGATTCAGGTTTACGAAGTAGCCCCTGATGAAGATTCATTAATCACCGATTCTGTTGCCGTCACCACCGATGACGAAGATGCAGAAGAAGTTGCCGCTCTAGCATCACTTGACAATGAATTTGGCAGAACAACTGACCCTGTCAGAATGTATATGCGAGAAATGGGGTCGGTTGAGTTATTGACCCGCGCAGACGAATTAAAAATTGCTAAACGTATTGAAGAAGGTCAACGTCAAATAGTGCAAGCTGTTGCGCGTTCGTATGTTGTTGTCAGCGATTTTATTACCTCGTTTGAGTCAATTTCACCCGACGCCGCACTCAGCTCAACCAATAATGATGAAGGTAATATCCGCTTAACGGATTTAATTTCTGGCTTTGTTGATTTATCTGAACCTGAAGATTTAATTGCAACGCTTCCCGCTGATGACGAATTAGACGATGATGAGAGTATTGTTGTCGATGATAGCAGTGAAGAAGAAACAAAAGGCCTAAATTACGAAGAAGTGAAAGAAAAAGTCGATGTTCTCAAAAAACAATTGACTGTCGCTTCAGATGTGATGAAAAAACACGGTTATACGAGCGAAAAAACAGAACATGAGTTTGATAAACTTACCGAGTTATTTATGGAATTCAAATGGTCTTCAAACTATTTGAAAAGATTAACCGGTATTATTCCAAAAGGCATTGCAACCGTTCGCGCACAAGAAAAATTTATTACAGATATTGCCGTCAATCAAGTTAAAATACCGCGCAAAGATTTTCTTGCTGTATTTAACGAAAATGTGAGCAGTACTGCGTGGTTAGAAAAATTTTTATCGGACCCCATTCATGGTGCGAATTTAAAAGAGCGCGAAAAAGAACTGCGTAAATCTCTCAAATTACTCACTGAAATTGAGTCTGAATATGGCTTAACCATTAATGGGTTAAAAGATATCAATCGACGTATGGCTATTGGCGAAGCAAAAGCACGTCGCGCCAAAAAAGAAATGATTGAAGCGAATTTACGCTTGGTTATATCAATTGCAAAAAAATATACTAACCGCGGATTACAATTCCTAGACTTGATTCAAGAAGGAAATATTGGTTTAATGAAAGCAGTCGATAAATTTGAATATCGTCGCGGCTATAAATTTTCAACTTATGCCACATGGTGGATTCGCCAAGCCATTACGCGCTCAATTGCAGATCAAGCGCGTACAATTAGAATCCCCGTTCACATGATTGAAACAATTAATAAACTCAATCGTATTTCACGACAAATTTTGCAAGAACTCGGACGTGAAGCCACGCCTGAAGAACTTGCAGAACGCATGGAAATGCCTGAAGATAAAGTAAGAAAAGTATTAAAAATCGCAAAAGAGCCCATTTCAATGGAAACCCCAGTTGGTGACGACGAGGATTCACATTTAGGTGATTTTATTGAAGATGGCAAAGTATTGTCACCTGTTGAGGCCGCAACAATTGAGGGCCTTAAAGAGTCAACGCAAAATGTACTCGCAGGACTTACCAACCGTGAGGCGAAAGTGTTGCGTATGCGTTTTGGTATCAACATGAATACGGACCACACGCTTGAAGAAGTGGGCAAACAATTTGATGTAACACGCGAACGTATTCGACAAATCGAAGCCAAAGCGTTGCGCAAATTGCGTCATCCTTCACGCTCAGAGCAGTTACGATGCTTTTTAGATAACGATTAAAACAATTTCAGGGCCCTTAGCTCAGTTGGTTAGAGCATCCGACTCATAATCGGCTGGTCGTAGGTTCAAGTCCTACAGGGCCCACCATATAAATACAAAGGCTTAGCGTAAAATCTAAGCCTTTTTTATTGTCTTTAAATAAGAGCGGCATGTTAGAATTCAGATCAAACTGACCGGTAAGTTTTTTTAAAATCAGTACAAATATTTTAAAACTGATGCCGTAATGCTGGCTTCCACTTTTTACTTTCATATTGCGAGGAAATAAACAATGACTGTAGCATTAAAAACAACGCATCACGGCGGTTGTCCACATGATTGTCCTGATACCTGCTCGATGATATTTGAGGTGCAAGAGGGTAAGCTGATTGGTGTTAAAGGCAATCCAGACCATCCGATGACGCGAGGCGGTCTTTGCGTTAAATTGAACGATTATGAAAAGCGACATTACCATCCCGATCGCCTGTTATATCCGATGCGTCGCACCGGCCCCAAAGGTAGCAAGCAATTTGAACGTATCACTTGGGATGAAGCCCTAGATGAAATCGTTACCCGCTGGAAAGCCATTATCGCAAAGCAAGGCCCTCAAGCTATTGTTCCCTACAGTTATTTAGGTAATCAAGGGCTCGTACATGGATTGAACGGCGGCGACGCATTCTTTAACCGAATGGGCGCCACCGTCACCGAGCGCACTTTTTGCGGTGAAGGATCTTGTACCGCTTGGCTACTCACCGTGGGGCCAACGGCTGGCGTTGATCCTGAAAGTTTTATTCATGCAAAATTCATCATTATCTGGGCCTGCAATTCGGTCAGCACCAATCTCCATCACTGGCACATTATTAAAGAAGCGCAGAAAAAAGGCGCAACCGTCGTCGTCATCGATAGTTATGCCTCCAAAACGGCCAAAGAAGCCGATGTTCATATTGCACCCAAACCCGGTACAGATGGCGCTTTAGCGATGGCGATGATTCATACCATTATTGAAGAAGGCCTGGTCGATCAGGATTATGTGGATAACCACACAGTCGGTTTTGCCGCACTCAAAGAACGCGCGAAAACCCGCACACCGGAATGGGCGCAAGCTATCACCGGCATACCGGCCGAGGTGATACGCAAGCTATCTCGTGATTATGCAAGCACCCAGCCTGCTGTGATTCGTCTAGGCGTAGCGCTGGAAAGACATTATGGCGGAGGTCAAACCATACGCGCAGTCAGCTGTTTACCGGCGTTGATTGGCGCTTGGCGGCATGTTGGAGGTGGTGCATTACAAATGCCAGTCTGGGAACACCCATACAAGTTTGACGTAATCTGTCGGCCGGATTTGATTCCCGAGGGCACCCGCGTTATGAATGCGTTGCAACTGGGCCGTGCGCTAACCAACGACCCCCCTGTTGGGGTACCGATTCAATCGATAATGTGCTGGAATGCCAATCCCGTCACCCAAGCACCAGAGACTGACAAAATAGTTCAAGGCCTGCTCAACGAAGAGCTGTTTCTGGTTTCAGCAGAGCATTTCATCTCGGACACCGCCAGCTATGCCGATATCCTGTTACCTGCCTCCATGGGCGCGGAGCAGGAAGACATGATTTTGTCCTGGGGGCATTTGTATCTGACCTACAATGCTAAATGTGTCGAGTCACCGGGTGAAGCTATTCCGAATAACGAAATTTTTCGGCGACTTGCGGCACGCATGGGTTATCAAGAAGAAAACTTTCTTTGGTCGGATTCAGAATGTCTTGAAAATTATGTAGATTGGAATTCGCCCGCTTGCGAAGGAATTACTCTGGAAACGCTACGTAAAGAAGGATTTGCCCGTCTTAATGTCGGAACCAAAGATAATCGCGCACCGCATAAAGACGGTAACTTTCCGACGCCGTCTGGTAAATGCGAATTTGAAATAACAGGCGCAACAAACTTTGTTGCAGGCCCCTTTCGTCAAATGTATGAAGGCTTTCAGCCAGGCGAACCTCTGGATTCCTTGCCCGATTATGTCTGTTCCAAAGAAACGCCAACAACCAATCCCGAACTGGCGAAAAAATATCCGTTAAATATCATCTCGCCGAAAAGTCATGGATTCCTGAATTCTTGCTACGCTAATATGGCGCAAAAAATCAAAGGCCAAGGCGAACAGTTCATAATGATTAATGCCGTGGACGCTGAGTTGCGTCATATCCATCAAGGTGATAAGGTGCGAGTCTTTAATGATCGCGGCGCGTTTGAAGGCGAGGCTAAGATCACCGCGGATGTGAACCCAGGATTGATTGTCGCCACGCTGGGTTATTGGCGACAGTTAAATAAAGGTACGGTTAACAGTATCAGCTCAGCTGAATTCGTCAATATGGGTCACGCGCCGACATTTTCAGACAATCTGGTGCAGGTCGAAGTGATAACTTAATTATCTGGCGGGGAAAAAATTCCTATCAAGACAGGAAAGCCAATCACGGTTTCTTGTCTTGATAAATAAACAATGTGCTAGGTAAACTCCATTCAAAAACTCAGAATTTAAACACTAAAATAATGTAGAATCAGGCTTTTAAAATGATTAGTTTTTATGTTGAGGATCTGTATTTCAAGCGTTTATAACAAGAAAAAGCCCTCAGAAAATTTTTTCTTTGGGCTTTTAGAGGTATAAACTTTATAAATTAATATCGGCTACCGATAATGTATTCACGCCTAATACTTGTATTTGAAATTCTGCTGCTAAATCATTATCGTTGCTACCATATAGCGTGTTATTTTCAAACCATAAAACACC
>JBDLTP010000009.1:0-160689 GCA_039805765.1 Pseudomonadota bacterium | reverse complement strand
TAACTGGTGACAAAATTGATCTTCCTGCTTCAGCAAGAAACGTATCAGGTGAAATTGATGTGACAATTGCTGGTCAAGATAACGTATTAAACCAAGCGGTTAATAGAGCAATCAAAGTAGGCAATGCTTTTGGTGCGGACAGAGAAGCGCAAAAAACATTGGCTGGTTTAGCGTTAGCTAAAGCGGTTGCAGGTGCATCTTATGTTGAAGATCCGTTGAAAACAGCGTCAGCTAATGAAACGGATAAAGCGTCTTTCATTTCAAATAACTCGTTAGTACTTTCAGTTTCAACGGCAGCTGACAGCGTTGCGGCGGATTACGCGTTAGCGTCAATTAACTATATCGACGCGGCAATTGCCGCAATTGATACAGAACGCTCAAACCTGGGTTCAACTCAAAATCGTTTCACGACAACGATTGTTAATTTGCAAAATGCAATTGAAAATCAATCGGCAGCCAAATCACGTATCATCGATGCTGATTTTGCAGTAGAAACTGCAAATTTGAGTCGTGCTCAAATTTTGCAACAAGCAGGTACAGCCATATTAGCGCAAGCTAACCAATCAAATCAGGGTGTACTAACTTTGTTACGGCCATCTTACTCTTAACGTTGACATAAAATAGAGTGTTTTGCATAAGACACTCTATTTTTAACATTCCCCCGCCGTTATCAATCAACGGGGCATTTATTATTCGCCCTCATCTCCGTTAATTTCAAGCGCTTTTTGATACAATAATTTTTTTTTCGCACCGGTAATCTCAACGGCGAGTGAAACGGCTTGTTTTAGGCTACATTGAGCAAGCAGTAGCGTTAACACACGCAACTGCTCAGGCGTTAAGTCAATATCTACACGATTAATTTTTTCTGCACCTTCAACAATAACAACAAATTCACCCCGACGCATATTCGCTTCGCGCTCAACGAGTGCTAACATCTCACCCAGCGGTAATTTCACAATCGTTTCATGTAACTTAGTTAATTCACGCGCAATCACAATCGATCGCTCAAGTGGGAGCACACTCGCCATATCCTGCAAACAATCTAAAATACGATGACACGACTCATAAAAAACCCATGTCGTCGGTATGTCTAAACGCTCTTTGAAAAACGTTTGCCGTGCACCTGACGTACGAGGCGTAAACCCGTCAAACGTAAAAGGCGTAATCGCAACACCAGCCACCGATAAAGCGGCAATTAACGCACATGCCCCCGTAATGGGTACCACAGTCAAATTCGCCTCATGAACTGCTTTTACAACCGGCATACCCGGATCACTAATTAGGGGCGTCCCTGCATCAGAAACCAGCGCAATGGACATCCCCGCACGAAGTTTTTCAATAATTTCTAACGCAGCTTTATCTTCATTATGTTGATGTAGCGCGATAACTTTATTGCTAATACCATAATGTTGTAGCAACATTTTAACGTGTCGTGTATCTTCAGCGGCAATCAAGTCGACACTTTTTAATGTGTCAATGGCCCGAAAAGTGATATCAGCCAAATTGCCAATAGGCGTTGCTACAATGTAGAGCGTACCGGATGTTTGTGTCATATTTTTCTCTTAAAATGCGTAAAATAGGTTTTCTATTTTCATTATTTAATCATCCATAAATTCACTATGAATACACCGAAAACCCCTAAAACAAAAGCTGCTCATATACTCAGTGGTGAACTCGCTGAGCAACGCGCGTGTGACTTTTTACTGTCAAATCAACTCACGCTCGTTGAACGTAACTTTCGCTGTCCACATGGTGAACTCGATTTAATCATGCGTGAAGAAGAAACGCTTGTGATTGTTGAAGTACGTTTTCGAAAAAATGCCAAATACGGCAGTGCATTAGAAAGCGTCACCGTGTCTAAACAAGCTAAATTGATTGCTACAACCGAATTTTATCTCAACACGTTAACAAGCGATATGCCCGCCATACGTTTTGATGTGATTGGAATCTTAGGAGAAGGGGAATTACAATGGGTTCAAAATGCGTTTTGAGCGTAGCTATTCTCTTATTGAAAAGTCGCTACGCTAACTAAACGTTCAAGTGAATTGAGATTAACTTGAGGATTTTACTTTTTTGTTATGCACAGCAGCTTGCGTTTTTGTTGACGCTACTGCAACAGGAGGCGCTTTAACGGTTAATTTTTTACCTTCAATTAACGTATTTTTAGCGGATAATTTATTCCAATCGGCAAGTAACTTTGCATCAACGGCAAACTTTTGCGATAAACGTGTTAAGGTATCGCCTTTTTTAACGACATAAGCCACCGTTTTTTCTTCTGGTTTGCCTTTTTCGTTTGTTTTCACTGTTAATGCAGAGGCAACCGAATTTACTTTCTCATCTTTTTTATGATGATTTTTATCTTTTTCAGCTAATTTTGCTTTATGTAATGCCAAAATAGGCTTTGCATCTTTCACATCATGCTGGCGAATAGGGTCTTGACGCACGTCTACTTCGTTTTTGTTGTCTTCAATGTCATAACTTGATGAAACCCATTCTTCAAAAGGCAGTTGCGCTAAGTTTTCTTTAAATCCTTCCGCTTTTGCAACAGGAATCAGTAAACGACGTGGACCTGAACCTTCGGGTGCTGTTTTCTTTTTATTAAATGCAGGATTCAGCTTTAAAAAATCATGTAGCGACATATCCGCCATTTCGGCCGCTTTTGATAAATCCAATTGCGCATCTAAATGCACAATTTCAAAATAAGGCTTATTTGGGATGTGATGTAAACTCACATTATATTCGTTTGCATTGGCAAATATTTTGGCGATAGCAAGTAAACGCGGAACGTAATTGGTCGTTTCATCAGGTAGTGAAAGTGACCAATAATCTGTTGGTAAATTTCGGTATTCATTGCGTTCAATGGATTTTCTGACGTTACCTTTTCCGTAATTATAAGAGGCAAGCGCAAGTAACCAATCGCCATCGAAGGTTTCACTTAACTGTTTTAAGTAGGTTGTCGCCGCTTTAGTTGAGGCATAAATGTCACGACGTCCGTCGTACCATGAGTTTTGTTGTAGACCAAACATTCTGCCCGTTGACGGGACAAATTGCCAAAGACCTGATGCATCGGCTTTTGAATACGCATTTGGAACAAACGCACTTTCCACAACAGGCAGTAGTGCTAGTTCACCCGGAATATTTTTGGCTTCGATTTCGTCAAGAATCAAATGCAAATAAGGCTCTGCGCGTTGTTGAATGGCGTTGAGCGCATTTGGATGACTCAAATACCAATTGATTTCATGATCAATGCGTTCATTTTCAATTTTAGGGAGTGAGTACAAAGACAATAAACGAGCCCATACAGTATCTTGGTTTTGAGCAACAGTCTTGCTAATTTCATTTTTATCTGTTGGTTGATAGTTATGAAAATAACTGTCAACGTACTTTTTGTCTTGTTGAGCAACGTCTGAATCAAGATCATTGACGCTAAGTGCGTCTTTTGAATTTTGCGTACAACCCGCGGCTGTTAGCGTCAGTAAGAGTAATAATAAATTAACGTGCCTGTTTTGTTTAATCGTCATCATTTAACCTTGGTAATTATGAAGTGGTTTGATTATAGTAATAATTTAGCTCAAAATCATTAAAACGCGCTTAAATTGAGAGGATTTTATGAAACGTGATTTTTTGTTTGCTTATTTCCAAACGCCCCGTGGTAAATTATTAAAAGAGCTTGAAGTCGCTTATTTACAGCGCTCAATTACTGTCGGTTGCCAACAGACACTTCTTCAAATTGGTGGTCTTGGCTGGGAAAATGAATTTATTGATTGTTCGCTATACCAAAATTTTTCGGTACTAGATGCCAAGAAATTAGGATCTGATGAAGCACTAAAAGTCAGCGCAAAATCTTATGCACTTCCCTTTCAAAGTAATTGTTTTGATATGATTATTGTGCCGCATCTCCTTGAGTTTGATGCGTCACGCTTTCAAACGGTTCGTGAAATTGAACGTGTACTCAAGCCTGAAGGTATCCTCATTATCATCAATTTCAACCCATGGAGTTTTTCAGTATTGTATCAATTTCTTCTTGATAAACGCCGTCTTGCGAATTCATGGAAAGGCCATTTTATTTCACGGGCGCGCTTATTTGATTGGCTCAAAGTGCTTAATTTCGAAGTCAACAGTAAAACGGAGTTTTATTTAGACTCAACAAAAACAAAACAAGGCCTTCAAGCTTTGAATAGTTTTTCCATATCCTCCAGCGCGTACGCAGTGCGAGCCATTAAACGTCGATTCAACCCAATTCCTATGACACACGTCCAATCCCTTGTTACAAGACTCTCCATCGCAAATCCCATTGGTGCAACTGCGAATCGCCATGACTGATAAAGTGATTATTTACACCGACGGTGCGTGTCGCGGCAATCCCGGAAAAGGCGGCTGGGGGGCTATTTTGCGCTACAAAGGGACGATTAAAGAATTACACGGTGGTGAACACGAAACGACTAATAATCGCATGGAATTGATGGCGGCTATCTCAGCGTTAGAAGCACTCAATAAACCGTGTGAGATTGACCTTCATATTGATTCAAAATATGTGTTAGACGGCATCACAAAATGGCTGCCAAATTGGAAAAAATCGGGTTGGAAAACAGCTGCAAAAACGCCTGTCAAAAACGATGATTTATGGAAACGCCTAGATAAAGCCATTCAACCACATAAAATTGATTGGCGATGGGTCAAAGGGCACAGCGGCAATGCGGGCAATGACCGTGCGGATGCCTTAGCCAATTTAGGAATTGATTCCCTGCGGTAATTTCAAAAAAATCTAAAACCAATCTATAGAGAACCATGCACATAATAATATCAATGTACTACGTTACATTTGCCAAAAAAGCATAATATCCAGACTTTCAATTAGCAGGCGCCATGTCGGCATTATAGCTACCAAATCATAGCGCCTGTTTTTAGGTCAATAAGTCATTTTTAAGTTGCGTGTTTATTATCTCAACAAAGTCATGACGGTTTGACCAGATTGATTTGCCTGAGCTAACATCGCGGTGCCGGCTTGTTGTAATATTTGAGCACGGCTCATGTTTGCCGTTTCTACTGCGAAATCTGCATCCATAATACGTGATTTAGCAGCAGTTTGGTTTTCAATGCCGTTTTGCAAGTTAGCAATCGTTGTTGTGAAACGATTTTGAGTCGAGCCCAGGTTAGAGCGTTCAGTATCAATAGCAGCAATTGCCGCGTCGATGTAGTTAATTGCTGATAATGCATAATCGGCTGCTACCGCGTCAGCCGCAGTTGAAATATCTAAGATTAATTTATTGTTGCTGATTGAAGATGCTTTATCGGTTTCATTTGCTGAGGCAGTCTTTAAGGGGTCTTCAACATACGATGCTCCTGCAATTGCCTTGGCTACAGCTAATCCCGCTAAGGTTTTTTGAGCTTCTCTATCTGCACCAAAGGCATTGCCTACTTTAAATGACCGGTTCACTGATTGGTTTAAAACGGTATCTTGACCAGCAACCGTTAAATCTACTTGGCCGGAAACGTCTCTGACAGATGCGGGTTTATCAATTTTATCCCCAGTTAAACTGTACATGATGTTTGTGTAAACGTTTTGGCTAATGGCTGTAATGGTGGTTTTTGCCGCGTCAGCCAATGCGGCGGCTGTAATGGATAGTGATGCTGCTTGGGCGCCATCTGTTACACTTTTTGATTGAATAACCGTATCTGTTGCGGTAACCGATGTATTGGTTGCCTGAATGGCGAAGTCAGATGCATTCACTTTATCAGTAAATTCTTGCGACACCAGTTCGTTAGATAAACTTGCTGCTGTAGTTGTTTTTGTGGCTGCAGAGGATGCTGCTAATGCTGCCGCTGCTTTCGCGTTTGCTGTTGAGGCGGCTTTTGCAAGGGCTAAGTCAGTGGGGGATTCCATTGCTTTTTTCGCAGCCACCACTGCTGCGTTGGCTAATTTGGCTGCTGAGTTGGCAGGCGTTATCAACTGATAATAAGCAGATGTTGAATCATTTACTGCGTCATTACTGGCTTTAGTTATTGCTGCAGACAAGGATGAATCGATTTTTTGGCTGGCGGGGCTGAGTGTTGTTTTAGTTACTGGAGCTAATAATTGACTCATATTGGATACAGCTACGCCAATACGGCTGTTAGTGTCTGACGTGGCGCCCACTTGGATATTTAAGCCAGTAGCTAAATCACCATTTAGAATTTTTTTACCATTGAATTCGCTATTTTGTACAACGCGCATTAATTCATCGTTTAATGCTTTAAATTCAGTGTCAATCTTAGCACGATCAGAAGCTGAAACGGCGGCGTTGCTAGAAGATTGTACCGCTAAATCTCGCATACGTTGCAGGGTATCCGTTAAAGAGCCTAACGCGCCTTCAGCGGTTTGTGTAAGCGAGATGCCGTCGTTTGCATTTCTAACAGCAACGGTCATGCCACGAATTTGTGAGTTCATTCTGTCAGCAATCGCAAGGCCAGCCGCATCGTCCTTTGCACTATTAACTCTTACGCCCGATGATAAGCGAGTCATTGATGTAGAAAGTGATGTTGCTGAAGAATTCAAATTACGTTGCCCGTTAATTGAGCTTAAATTTGTGTTGATGATAAGTGCCATAAATACTCCGTTTTAAAGTGTTGTTCAAGTAAATGTAATCTGTTGTGAATGGCATTTAGAGGTATATTAAAATGCCACTAAATTGACGTTGCTTTTACAAATTAATATTCAGCAATAAATGTACCAACTTTAAATGGATAAGTATGAAGGAATCTTTGTGGCAATTGGAAATAGGGTGTGATTATTTGGTGTGAAAAATAATAAATTCTATATTGATAAAATCAGTGCAAGAAAATAAAGCCATTATAAACGTATCGGGATTCATGTTTTTGAACACTGACATCAATTTATCATCGAGCAATACGAATCTCACGCAAAGGCAATTTAACGTAATGACTCAAAAAAACTAGGTATTGCAGACCTAACAGGATGCGATCGGCGTAGAAAGTGAACGTCTAATGGAATCGCTCTAGTCACTGAGTTTATTTGCAAGTAAACCCAGAACCTATCGCAAAATTGCCCGATCCGCTTACGTGGTCATCATCAAACAATGTCGACCTGGTTCTCAAAAAAATCGCGAGGGGCATCAAAGTCCAACTGGCGCAACTAGAGCGTAATTTGGCGATCATTGAAACCTTACTCAATGAGCGACCAAATCGCGCTGTCCTTTTGAGTACCCAGCAACTTATCAAACGAAAAATTACTCGGTCTATCAAATTCATCACACATCATCATTCGTAGTTAAGTTCTAAAATTCGGAGCTTTTGAGTGGAATCTACGTAATGACGGTTGGCTCAGTTAAGCCGGTTCGCTCTTTTATTCGACAAAACTGCTCCGCTAATTCAATTAAGGGTGCTAATGCAACCTGGGGGTCTTGTTGGTGTTTGTTGCAATCAGGCTCAAAGCGCTCGATATAAATGCGGAGTGTTGCTCCTACCGTCCCTGTTCCCGATAAACGAAAGACGATGCGCGAACCGTTTTCAAACCCAATTCTAAAACCTTGGTTAGCGCTGGTGCTGCCATCAATGCTGTCGTGATAGCAGAATTCGTCTGCATATTTGACGGTAAACTCGCCAAACGTTTGATTGGGCAGGGTTTGGATTTGCTTGCGTAAACTGTTCATAATCTCTTGTGCAATTGACGATTCAACGGCTTCATAATCATGGCGACTATAAATATCACGTCCGAAGGTTTGCCAATGGTTTTCAACAATCTCTAAAACAGATTGGCGGCGACGTGCAATTAAATTGAGCCAAAAAAGTACCGCCCATAAACCGTCTTTTTCACGAACGTGTTGAGAACCCGTGCCAAAACTTTCTTCACCACATAAGGTAATTTTGTCGGCATCGAGTAAATTGCCAAAAAATTTCCAGCCGGTAGGTGTTTCATAGCAGGGGATATTGAGTTTTTTAGCTACTCTATCCACCGCTTGACTTGTTGGCATCGAGCGCGCGACACCTTTTAAACCGCTTGCATAACCTGGAATAAGCGTCGCATTGGCGGCTAAAATGGCAAGGCTATCGCTTGGCGTGACGAAAATACCTTTTCCCATAATCATATTGCGATCACCGTCGCCATCAGACGCTGCGCCAAATGTTGGGGCTTTGTCGCTAAACATCAAATCAGCGAGCTCATGTGCGTAAATCAAATTAGGGTCAGGATGATGGCCGCCAAAATCCTCTAAAGGTTGCGCATTTTGCAACGCATTAAGCGGCGCCCCCAATAGATCAACCAAAATATGTTTCGCATAAGGGCCTGTAATGGCGCTCATGGCATCAAATGCAAGCGTCATATAGCCATTTTGAATGCTTTGTTTGAGTAAAGAAAAGTCAAAAATCGATTGCATCAGTTGAGCATAATCGGCTACTGAATCAATAATAGTGATTGTTACTCCTTCAACGGATTGTGTGCCAATCGTATCTAAATTTATTTCCGGTAATTCAGCAATTTGATAATGCTTGAGTGTTTTACTTTGCTCAAAAAACGCGAGGGTGTCTTTTTCTGGTGCTGGCCCACCATTGTTTACGTTATATTTGATACCAAAATCCCCGTTTTCACCGGCTGGATTATGGCTTGCAGATAAAATTAGACCACCAAAGGCGCCATATTTTCGAATAATGTGTGACGCAGCTGGGGTTGAGAGTAGACCATTTTGTCCAATTATCAGTTCACCAAAGCCATTTGCTGCGGCTATTTTGATGATAATTTGAATCGCTTCACGGTTGAAGTGGCGTCCATCACCGCCAATAACGAGCGATTTTCCTTGAAAATTTTCAAGTGAATCAAAAATGGCTTGAACAAAATTTTCCAGATAATTCGCTTGTTTAAAGACGCTGACTTTTTTTCTTAGGCCGGAAGTACCTGGATTTTGATCATGATAAGTTTGAGTAAGAATCGTTTTTATGTGCATAATATTCCTAGAAAATAATTTAGAATTTTGTGCTAAAGTACACTAAAATGTTTATTTAATACAGGATGATTATGTTACGCGTTTATTTAATCTTATGTCTGAGTTTATTCACCGTTAATGCGATGGCGGCTACGGAAGTGCGCCCCGATGAGGTTTGGCTATTAGTTGATACGAAGGCGAAACAAATTGAAGTTAAAAAAGGTGAGCAGACTTTAGAAACGCTACACAGTATTGCCATTGGTCGTGGTGGTGCGGGGATTAAAAACCATCGAGGTGACAATATTACGCCTTATGGTGAATATCGCATTGGATGGATTGGTGAGAAAAGTATGTTTCGTCGATTTTTGGGCTTAACGTACCCTTCTGTTGACGATGCTCAAAAAGCACTTGAAAAAGGCATTATTAACGAAAACGCCTATAATCGAATTGTGCATGCACATCAGTTAAAACAAATTCCCCCTCAAGATACAGCATTGGGTGGGCAAATTGGTATTCACGGCTTAGGTAGCGGTGATATTAAAGTACATGAGGTCTTTGATTGGACACATGGTTGTATTGCCTTGACCAATTCACAAATTGACCATTTGAGTCAATTAGTGGATACGGGAACGGTAGTTAAAATAAAATAAAACTGGAAAATATAGTTGTAGGTGGTTAGAATTACCCGCAGTTATAGTAATTTTTGTAGAAAAGATTCCAGTTACATTTGTTAAATCCCATTTTTAAAGGAAAATCACATGAAAAAAATCGTTAAATTATCGATGATCGCTTTAGTTTCTATGGTAGTTGTTGGTTGTGCAAGCACAGATGACATTACACATTTACAATCACAAGTTGATACATTAAAAACTTCTGTTGCACAAGCTTCTGCTGATGCACACAGTGCACAAAGCGCCGCTGCAGATGCAGCATCACGTGCAGCAGCGGCTGAATCAGCAGCTAACAGAGCAGCACAATACGCACAAGACACAAACAGCAAATTGGACAGCTTGTTCAAAAAATCAATGATGAAATAATTCATTCTTTCATTGAATGCTGAAAAAACCCAGTGAGTCAGCTCGCTGGGTTTTTTTTTGACTTCTCGTTTTATTCATTTTTACATTTTCTAAGTTTACATATAATGCGTTTAATTCGCGATTTTTCTCAACGCTCACTTTTTCCTCAAGGGTGTGTGTTAACGATTGGTAATTTTGATGGTGTTCATTTAGGGCATCGTGCTGTGATTGATAAATTAGCGCAATGTGGACACCAATTACAGTTGCCGACAGTGTTAATGTTATTTGAGCCTCAACCGCTTGAATATTTCTTGGGAGAGAATGCTCCTTCACGTTTAATGCGATTGCGGGAAAAAATATTGGCACTACATCTTCTGCCTATCGATAATGTCGTTATTTTGCGATTTAATCGTCTTTTGGCAAATTTTGAGTCGGAACAATTTGTTTCTGATATTTTAGTTGATAAACTCAATGTAAAGCATTTAGTCATTGGGGATGATTTTCACTTTGGCAAAGCGAGAAGGGGTAATTTTAATCTCCTTTGTGAGCAGGGAAAACAACACGGTTTTTCTGTCGAAAAATCAGAATCCTACCAATTAACCGATTTACGGGTAAGTAGCACACTCATTCGGGATGCACTGAATGCGGATGATTTGATTCAAGCGCGTCGACTTTTAGGGCAAGATTATGCTGTATGTGGACGTGTTGCACAAGGTAATCAATTGGGACGCACGCTCGGTTTTCCAACAGCAAACATTAAAATGCTCCGTCAAAATACGCCAATCAAAGGCGTATTTGCGGTGACTATGACTGGGATTGACGGTGTTGAATTCCAAGGTGTAGCCAACGTGGGAACAAGGCCAACCATCGATGGACACAGTAAGGTCATTTTAGAAACACATTTGTTTAATTTTAATCAAAATATTTACGGACGTTATGTGAGTGTTCACTTCAAACATAAGATTAGGCATGAGATGCGTTTTGATTCTTTAGAGCAACTGCAAATGCAAATTCGCCTAGATGTCGCAACTGCAAAAGAATTTTTTGAACAATCGCGCTAAAATAGATGCAGCGTCATTTTCCTTCATCAGTGTGCTAAGTTTTAGAGAGATACTACAATGGTTGAATTTAGTTTGCCGAAAAATTCAGTAGTGAAAAAAGAGAAAAAAATAATGGCACATGGAAATGACGTGCCCATTTATCGTGTTGAGGTTTATCGGTGGCAACCAGATGATCATGAAAATCCGCATATTGACGTGTTTGAAATTCCTCGAGATGAATGTGGATCGATGGTTCTGGATGTTCTGTTTAAAATTAAAAATGATTTAGATGGTTCACTGACTTTTCGACGCTCTTGTCGAGAAGGAGTGTGTGGCTCTTGTGCGATGAATGTTAATGGCAAAAATACACTCGCATGTATTAGCCCACTGACAAATTATGCTTCTGATACGCTGCGTATTTATCCATTGCCGCACATGAATGTACTTAAAGATTTAGTGGTTGATATGACGCACTTTTACGCGCAATATGCGTCAATTAAACCGTGGCTTGAGAGCAATCATCTCGATCAAGAGCGCGAGCAACTCCAAACTGAAACCGATCGCGCAGCACTTGATGGGCTTTATGATTGTGTACTTTGTGCGTGTTGCTCAACGAGTTGCCCGAGTTATTGGTGGAATAGTGATCGTTATTTAGGCCCGGCAGTTTTGTTGCAAGCGTATCGTTTTATTGCGGATAGTCGAGACACTGCAAAAAAAGAGCGCTTAGATGCGCTAGATGATGCATTTAAAGTCTATCGTTGCCACACTATTATGAATTGTGTTGATACTTGCCCAAAAGGACTCAATCCAGCACAAGCCATTGCGAATATAAAACAATTGTTAGTCACACAGAAATGAAGTTAACACAGCTTTATTGGCAATGCCGGCGTGGTTGTTTAGAATTGGATTTATTGTTAAAAAAATATTTAGAAAACGATTACCTTAATGCAACACCCGAACAACAATTCACATTCAAGCAATTACTTCAATTGGAGGATGATGAGCTGTTGCCTGCGTTACTTCTTTTTTTAGAGGATGCGACGCGATAATTTTATCTAATCTGTAAATACAAATTTCATTTACTTTATTTGAGGATGACATCATGAAAAAAACGGCCTTAGTTTTTGCTTTAACCGCTTTATTTGCTTCACCTATTTTTGCCGAATCACAAACGCTAAAAGAAAACGAGATTGAAGAAATCGTTATTAAAATTCACAATGAAGCTGAGCAAGGCGGATATCAGTTATTGTCAGTGAATGAGCTCAACGAAATGCTCGCGTCTAAAGAAAATTTTGTCTTAATCGATGCGCATCCAAAAAATCAATTTGATGCGGCCTATATTGAGGGTGCAGATAATTTTGAATTTCAAGGTACTTTTACGCATAAATGGAATGAAGATGCGTTGGGTGGGTCGCAAGAAGCTTATAAAGCACTTTTGGGTGACAGTTTGAATCGTAAAGTGGTCGTTTATTGTGGTGGAAATAAATGTGGACGATCCAATACCGCGGCACTTTGGGCAAAAGAACTTGGGTATCATCACGTATTTCGTATGACGAGTGGGATTAAAGGTTGGCAAGATGCGGGATTTCCAATTAAAACGACACAAAAATAATCTTTTATTTTCCTAACCAGTGACACAAATGACCAAAGTAGAGATCGAAAGTCGTTTACGCCAGTTTGTTGAGCCCCATTATGGTGTGGACTTAATAACTGCAAAAGCAATTAAATCCATTGATCTAGATGGCTTGAATGTTCATCTTGTGGTTGAGCTTGGATACGCCGCAAAAAGTTATTTAGAAACTTTAAAATCAGATCTTGTTGCACATTTAAAATCAATTGAAGGTATCGGTAATATTGTCGTTGATATTAGCGTGAAAATTGTTGCTCATGCCGTTCAACAAAATGTGAAATTAGTTCCAAATGTAAAAAATATTATTGCCGTTGCATCGGGAAAGGGGGGTGTAGGAAAATCGACCACTGCGGTCAATTTAGCGCTTGCACTGGCTCAAGAAGGCGCAAAGGTCGGTATTTTGGATGCGGATATTTATGGACCTAGCGTGCCTATGATGCTTGGTTTGTCGGGTAAACCGGAAAGTTTTGATAATAAAACCATGCAGCCTAAAGTTGCTTTTGGTGTGCAAACAATGTCTATAGGCTATTTAGTGGCTGAAGATCAAGCGTTGATTTGGCGCGGTCCGATGGTGACGTCTGCTTTGCAACAGTTACTTAAAGAGACTCAGTGGGAGGCACTCGATTATTTGGTCATTGATTTACCGCCTGGTACGGGTGATATTCAGCTCACTTTGGCACAGAATGTACCTGTAAGCGGCGCAATCATTGTGACAACACCGCAAGATATTGCGCTGCTTGATGCGCAACGTGGTTTTGGGATGTTTGAAAAAGTGAATGTACCGGTATTAGGGTTGGTTGAAAATATGAGTTTGCACATTTGCAGTCAATGTGGGCATGAAGAGGCTATATTTGGTTCAGGCGGCGGCGCTGCGATGTCTGAAATCAATAAAATTGATTGTTTAGGGCAGTTACCGCTTGATATTCATATTCGCCAGTATGCGGATAGTGGTGAGCCGATTGTGGTGGCACAACCGGATAGTCGTATTGCCCAAATTTATTTGGACATTGCACGTAAAATGTCAGCGAGACTGGCACTCAAGCCTAAAGATTTTAGCGGTAAATTCCCCAGTATTGTGGTACAAAAATAATACGGTAAATGGTGCAATAATAATGCGCTTATATATTTCAAAATAGAGACTTAGGAAATAACCATGTGGTTTAAAAATTTGAACGTTTTTCGTTTAACGGAGGCGTTCGCTCTGGATGCGCAAACTCTAGCTGAAAAACTAGATACGTTGGCATTCTCACCTTGCACTGGTCAGCAAGCGTTTAGTTTTGGCTGGACAGCGCCGTTAGGAAAAGGATCAGAAGAGTTGGTTCATAGCACAAATGGGTATTTGATGATTTGTGCGAAAAAAGAAGAGCGCGTTCTTCCTGCGTCTGTGATTAACGAAATGCTTCAGGAAAAAATTGAAGAAATTGAAGAGCAAGAAGGGCGTAAGTTATCTAAAAAAACCAAAACGGAATTAAAAGACAATTTGATTTTTGAATTACTTCCCCGTGCGTTTACGTTTACGCATAAAACTTATGCTTATATCGATACGCAAAATGGCTTTATTGTGGTGGATAGTGCATCGGCTAAAAAGGCAGAGGATTTGCTCAGTACTCTTCGTAAAACGTTAGGCGGTTTGCCTGCAATTCCATTGAATACAATAGACAAGCCAGTGTTAACGATGACGCAATGGTTGCTTGATCAAAATCCTCCCTCAGATATCTTGATTGAAGATGAATGTGAATTGCGCGCACCTGAAGAAGATGGCGGTATTATCCGTTGCAAACGTCATGATTTAGCGTTGCCTGAGATCAAAAATCATTTAGATAGTGGCAAACAAGTTATTAAATTAGCGCTCAATTGGGAAGATCGTCTCTCTTTTGTTTTAGATGAAAATTTAGCGGTTAAACGTTTAAAGTTTCTTGATTTAATTCAAGAGCAAGTAGGTGAGTCGGATGCAGCCACATTTGAAGAGAAATTCGATGTGAATTTTTCAATTATGACGGCAGAATTAGCCAATTTTTTGCCCCGCTTAATTGCCATTTTTGGCGGTGAAAATCGCGCATAAAAAAACATTATTTTATAATTTTGGAGAATACAAATATGAGTATGGATGACCGCGACGGTTATATTTGGCTAGACGGTGAATGGGTTGATTGGCGCGAAGCGAAAGTGCATGTTCTCACGCATACGCTACATTATGGCTTGGGTGTTTTTGAGGGTATTCGCGCTTATCACGCACAAAAAGGCACGGCTATTTTTCGTTTGCAAGAACATACAGACAGATTGTTTCGCTCAGCGCATATAATGAATATGCAAATGCCCTTTAGTAAAGAAGAGTTAAATAAGGTGCAATGTGACGCGCTAGTCAAAAATAAATTAGAGAGCGCCTATATTCGTAGCATGTGCTTTTTAGGTTCAGAAGGTATGGGATTGCGTGCTGATAATTTAAAAGTGCATGTGATGGTTGCTGCATGGTCTTGGGGGGCGTATTTAGGAGCGGAAAGCATTGAGCAGGGTATTCGTATTCGCACCTCATCATATACGCGAAATCACCACAATAGCACTATGTGTAAAGCCAAGGCTAATGGTAACTATATTAATTCGATTCTTGCTCTTCAAGAAGCTCGTGCAAATGGCTACGATGAAGCGTTGATGCTTGATCATGAAGGTTTTGCGGCAGAAGGGAGTGCAGAAAACTTATTTATTGTGCGCCATGGCAAAATTTACACACCAGAAACCACGTCAGCTCTAGAGGGAATTACGCGTGATTCAGTGATGACGATTGCGCGTGATTTAGGATTTGAAGTGATTGAAAAGCGCATAACACGGGATGAAATTTATGTCGCTGATGAAGCCTTCTTTACGGGCTCTGCGGCAGAGGTGACCCCCATTCGTGAACTGGATAATCGTAAAATTGGTTCTGGAACTCGTGGTGTTGTGACGGAAAAATTGCAATCACTCTATTTTGATGCGGTTCATGGACGGGGTAATCAGTACGCAGATTGGTTAACTTACGTCTAAAGAGTTGCTGGATATCGCATTAGGGCAACGGATTCTGCCCGTTCTCGTTCTCTATCTCCGTGTTATGTCAACTAAATAAAGGGAAATGCGTTTATTTCCTTTTAAATCCATTAATTTGAGAGGAAAAACGATGATTCCTATTCGAGATACCGCACCCTGTTTTTCACGTCCGATTATGACGTGGGCAATTATGCTGGTTTGTAGTGTTATATTCGTGTCAATGCAATTTCTGCCTGATGCACTAGGCTATAAATTAGTGAACTTATTTGGTATGGTGCCTATTCGCTATTCGAATCCTACTTGGGCAAAAGATTTTGGTCTGCCACCTGATTATGGTTTTTCGTTTATTAGTAATTTATTTTTGCATAACGATTGGTTGCATTTGATTTTCAATATGTGGTTTTTGTGGATTTTTGGGGATAATATTGAAGATAGAATGGGTCGCTGGCGATTTTTAGCGTTTTATCTGATATGTGGCGTACTAGCCACTTTATTGCAGTGGTATTTTGATCCGACGCTAGCAATTCCTGTTATTGGCGCATCGGGGGCTATTGCTGGTGTCTTAGCCGCTTATTTTTGTTTATATCCTCTTGAGCGCGTTATTGTTTGGATACCTTTCATTTATCCAATTTTACTGCCTATTCCTGCGATTGCCTTTTTAGGGCTCTGGGTGATACTGCAGTTGCATAACGCAACAGAGGCGGTGTTATTCACCGGTGTGGGTGCTAGTGTGGCATGGTGGGCGCATTTAGGGGGATTTATTAGCGGTTGTTTGCTATACCGTGTATTTTTAGGGGCGGAAAAAACGAGTATCTAGTTTTTTGATGTTCTAAATGCAAAAAACCCAGCACGAGTGCTGGGTTTTCTGAAAGCTCTAAACAGTTAAAAACTGTTTAACCTTTTCAACTAAAAATTAAAGTTGAATAGAGCTAGACACTTTTTGTTTGCTGTCGTCTTGACCATCGATGCAACCTGTCAAACCAACAATCATTAACGCTAAAGCTAATACAGAAATTACTTTTTTCATTTTTGAAATCCTCCAAGTTGTTTTTTAATTATAGTTGCGCAAATTTCTAAGCACGGGCAATTTATATCATGAACTATTGTGTCAATGCAATAATAAAAAGCCTAATAATTTCGATTTAATTAAAGTCGATTAATGTCATTAGGCAAGCTGATTTTTATTTGCTTATTTTGCCAGTGCGCTTCACCAATGATTACCCACTCCCCAGCCATGTTGATATTGCGTTGATCATACACCCAATGAGAGGGTGCGGTGATTTTCTTCATTTGGATATGAAAAGTGGTTTTGGGTAAATCGAGTCCTAATTGATAGCCATAAAATGCCGTGACTTTCATAATGAATTTTTGTAAACGCACGCTATCAATATTAGGTGTAACGGCAATGTTTGCCCACATTGAGTGAACACGTCCCCAATTAGGTGCAAGCATGCGTCCTTCTTCATTGATGAATGGGAGCCATTGTTCATTTCCCTGTGTATCTATGTAGGTAATAGCCAGTATGTGATCGTAGCCTTGAAAATGATCATGTAAATACAGCGGGTGCGGAATAATACCAACAAATGTTTGTGACCATAAAATGAGCATATTGCTCACTTGCGTTACGGGTGATAGCAAGGGATTATGTAATTTCAAACGATAAATTAAGCCGTAGTGAATCGTACTATTGATCTGGAGAAAAAATAGTAGAATGAAGATTTTTGTGAGTTTTCGCGAAAAGGCTTTAGGTTTTGGCTCTGTATGTTGTTCAAACAGTTGTGTATACCATGTGTTATGCGCTAATGGCATTGCGGGGGGTAAACATGTCACATCGCAGGTTATGCGGACACGATTATCAGCAATGGCTCGGTATTTTTTGATTGCGATGGATTTAATTAACGGTAAAGAAAGTATCATGCCAACAAAGGCGAAGTAGCGTGAGTGCTTTAATATTTGAATATAGGTATCTACTCCAGCATAAACGTGCCCTTGTGCGTCGATTGCGTATAAATCCTTCAGTAGCTGCGAATTATCAATGTTGCACAATGCAGGATGATTTGCGGCGTTTTCTTGTGCATTTTGAAAATTAATGCCTTTAAAAATATCGAAGTGATTCAAAATTAACACAGTTCGATTGCATAATGGGCAGAGTTTATCGAAAAATACGGTCAAGGTGGGTTGGTTCAAAACAAAAAATGAACTTATTGCGCGCCACCAAGCAAATGGAACCATGAGTACGTAAAAACAAAACATCCCAAGACCAAACGGGTAGATGTTAAAAGATATCGTGATGCCTAAATGCAACCCCATACCGATAACTAAATACACAATGCGCAATTTGCGCTGCCAAAACAAAAAAATAAAGGTAAATTGAAAAGCTAAAATTGTGTAACTCAGCAGATTTTGCAGCCATTCTTGATTGAGTAGAGGCGACATATCGAGCGCAGATACATAGTAGGGTTGCGTTGAAGGTAGCCATGTCCCAAGACCATTGCGCCAATGTTCTGCAAATAATTTGTGTATCGCTGAATCAACGTACAGAAAGCCAAGGCAAATGATAATGGGTACGTAATACGCGAGTACTGTAACAGTTGGTTTTTGATAGGTGCTGTAATGAACAAAAGGTTGATTGAGTTTATAACGTAAATTATCTAGCGAAAATGTTTTATCTAACGGCATGAAAAGAAAGAAAAAACCTGCTCCAATCATAAAGGTATCAAATCCACCATCAAAGTCACGTTGCATAGGCGTGAAATTAACGAATACAATCCAGAGCAGGTAATTCCAAATCATTGCAGTTTGGTAGTGGTAGCCAAGTACCACGCAGATCGTAACAAGTGCCCATATTCCTAAAAAAGCCGGAATCATTGGGAACTCGACATCCAAGTAGGGAATGGGATCAAAAATTAAATGATTAAAATAGCAAAGAAAGATAATTTCTTGAAGAGTGATTAGTCCATACCCAATACGTAATAAACCTAATGCAGTCGCAGGCACTTGTTTGTTTCTTAGGGAATGGATTTTATTGAAAAGACGTTGAGTCATTGCAATTTCTGTACGTTAGGTGATTAGTTGAGAAGTGAATTTCAGGTATAAAAAAAGGCCACAACAATTTCTTGTTGCGACCCTTACAGAAAAATAAGGACAAAAAATGTCGCTTATTGATCGTCTTCTGGATGTGCTGCGAAAACCCACTTCACGAAGAAGTAACCGACTACAACAACCGCAAGACCAATTGTTGCACCAGCTGGTGTTTTTAACATTTCAGTAACGTCTAAAATTGCTCCCATGAGCACTCTCCTGTGTTTTATAGTTTTTAAAATCATGCTAAAAATTCAGCATGAATCGAATGCTAATAATACTTCAGAAAGCTTATTAATTCCATAAAAAAAATATTTTACTATTTCTAAGTGCGTGTTTTTCAAAAAATCACGCTAGTTTTTCTCATATGCTTAGGGATATAAACTTTGAAAGTCATAAAGATAACGAAACCAGCGGATTTATTTTCAGAGTGATTTTATGAGTAAAATCTTCGGCGGATTTTTTTAAAGTTGACATTTTAGTTAAAATCGTTAAATTTACATCTCCAGAGTCGCTTCCTCCAATGAAAATTGAGATAAAAGCCCTCTTAGAACTAACGTTAGTTGTAAATATAATTACTGTTCTGTCATGCAACAGAATATCAGGAGAACCTAATGAAGAAATATTTAAAAAGCTTTTTACTTACATCGAGTATCGCTATGGTATTAGCGGCTCCCGCGATTGCGACAGCAAATGCTGATCTTGAAAAATTGACTCAAAATCCTGCTAACTGGGCAACATGGGGTGGTGATTATGCAGGTACTCGCTTTAGTAAATTAAACCAAATAACAACTGACAATGTTAAAACCTTGCAACCTGCCTGGTCTTTTTCAACGGGTGTATTGCGTGGTCATGAAGGCGGTCCTTTAGCAGTAAATGGCGTATTATTTATTCATACACCATTTCCAAACACAGTTTATGCAATTGACCAAACAACGCAGTCTGTTATCTGGGAATTTACACCAAGTCAAGATGCTGACGTAACCATTCCAGTTATGTGCTGCGATACCGTTAACCGTGGTCTTGCGTACGGTGATGGAAAAATCTTCTTACAACAATCAGATACTGTTTTAACCGCATTAGATGCGAAAACAGGTAAACGTATTTGGAGTGTTCAAAACGGTGACCCAAAATTGGGTATGACCAACACTAACGCTCCTATCGTTGTAAAAGACAAAGTCATTACAGGGATTTCTGGTGGTGAATTTGGTGTTCGTGGTTTCTTGGCTGCTTATGATATCAATTCTGGAAAATTAGCTTGGAAAGGCTACAGTATCGGTCCAGATAAAGATACATTGATTAGCCCTAAAAAAACGACTGCATGGAAAGATGGTAGCGTTCAACCCGTTGGTGAAAATTCAAGTACAAGCACTTGGAAAGGTGACCAATGGAAAATTGGTGGCGGTACAACCTGGGGTTGGTATTCTTATGATCCAAAATTGAATTTGGTCTACTACGGCTCAGGTAATCCATCAACTTGGAACCCAGTACAACGTCCAGGTGACAATAAATGGTCTATGTCTTTGTGGGCGCGTGATGCGGACACTGGGGAAGTTAAATGGGTTTACCAAATGACGCCACATGATGAATGGGACTTTGATGGTATCAACGAAACTGTATTGGTAGACCAAGAAGTCAAAGGCAAAATGCATAAAACCATTGTGCATTTTGACCGTAACGGTTTTGGTTATACGTTGGATCGTGAAACAGGTGAATTGCTTGTTGCTGAAAAATTCGACAAATCTGTTAACTGGGCAAGTCATGTTGATATGAAAACCGGTCGTCCACAAGTGGTGTCTAAATATTCAACAGAACAAAATGGTGAAGATGTCAACACAACAGGCGTCTGCCCTGCAGCGTTAGGCTCTAAAAACCAACAACCTGTTTCTTATTCACCACAAACTGGCCTATTCTACATTTCAGGCAACCATTTGTGCATGGATTATGAACCATTCGAAGTGGCATACACAGCAGGTCAGCCTTATGTGGGTGCAACATTAACGATGGGTCCTGCGGGCGCTGATGTATTAACAGGTCAAGCTGATGGTTCTACTAACTTAGGTCAATTCACTGCGTATGATGCAAAAACAGGCAAAATCGCATGGTCTAACAAAGAAACATTCTCTGTTTGGTCTGGTTCTGTTGCAACAGCCG
This sequence comes from Pseudomonadota bacterium, assembly GCA_039805765.1. GTDB lineage: Bacteria > Pseudomonadota > Gammaproteobacteria > Methylococcales > Methylomonadaceae > UBA10906. The sequence goes on along the minus strand of JBDLTP010000009.1, from coordinate 139,835 downwards.
GTGGTGTTGTATTCTACGGTACACTTGAAGGTTACTTGAAAGCCGTTGATGCAAAAACAGGTAAAGAATTATACAAATTCAAAACCCCATCAGGCATTATCGGTAACGTGAATACATGGGAATTCAACGGTAAACAATACGTTGGTGTTCTTTCAGGTATCGGCGGTTGGGCTGGTATTGGCATCGCAGCTGGCTTAGATAACGGCGAATCAAGCACAAACTCTGAAGGTTTGGGTGCGGTAGGTGCGTATAGAAGTTTGAGTTCATTCACCAAATTAGGTGGAACATTCACTGTGTTTGCATTGCCTAACTAATAAATTATAGTTAAGTTTTTACTTAAATTTATTTAGTCAACTCAAAAGCCCTAGCCAATTCGTTGGTTAGGGCTTTTTTATTCATTCTATCTTGAGGAAACATCATGAAAATGTCTTCTGCTATTTTAAGTGCTATATTGAGCGTTATTGCTGTTGCTGCGCATGCTGAGAAATTTAAAGTGTGCGCAGATCCACTCAATCCGCCGTATTCAGATAAAGCACAGACCGGTTTTGAAAATGAAATTGCGGCGCTTTTTGCGTCCTCATTAGGTCAGGAACTTGAGTATTTTTGGTTGCCACAACGTATTGGTTTTTTACGGAATTCGCTTAATGCCTTCACCGATGAGAATGCGGTGGAAAGTAAAGACTTTAAATGTGATATTGTGATGGGGATGCCTGAAGGGAGTGATATGCTACTGACAACACAACCTTATTATCATTCGACCTATGTGCTGCTTATTGCAAAAGGTCGGGGATGGGATCATATTCAAACGCCAAAACAACTTGCTGAATTGCCACCTTTGCAACAAGCAAAATTAAAAATTGCTATGTTTGATCGCGGTCCGGGTACTGACTGGCTCCAAAAACATGATTTACTCGATCAAGGTATTCCTTATCAAAGCATGACTGGGGACAGTCAACATAATGTTGCCATGCAAATTGAGCAAGATTTAAAAGCTAAAAAAATTGATATGGTCATGCTTTGGGGAGTTTTTGCAGGTCATATTATTTCTGGGCATCCAAACGATTATCATGTTATTGAAATGCAGTCGGAGTCAGGTATTAAGTTTGATTATCAAATGACAATGGGCGTGCGTCGCGGCGACAAAGCGCGTCAAGAAATGCTCAATAAATTGATTGTTGAAAAATCTGCTGATATTGCCGCTATTTTGGCGCACTACCATATTCCGCTACTCCCCATTACGCAGTCACCTGCTAAAAAAGATTGATTTATGAAACTGACTAAAATTGTTGGCTTGCATGCTGCGCAGTCAGCGCTAATGTATTCACCACAAAAAATTTCTCGTGCGTGGGTGGATAGTGACCGTCATGATAAACGGCTTGAAACGTTGCTTGAAACACTGTCGACATTAGACGTTTCAATCGAAAAAGTAGAGCGTAAAAAGCTAGATAAACTAGCGGATGGAATGAATCATCAAGGCATTGTGTTGGAAGTTGCCTTACCGGATGAGTTATCTGAAAATGATTTAAAAGTGGCTGTTGAAAATCTATCAGAAAATGCGTTGTTTTTAGTGTTAGATAACGTACAAGATCCGCATAATTTAGGGGCGTGTTTGCGTACAGCGGATGCAACGGGTGTGCACGGTATCATTATTACAAAAGATAATGCGGTGGGGATTACGCCTACGGTGTGCAAAGTCGCAAGTGGCGCAGCTGAAACGGTTCCTGTTTATAGTGTAACCAATCTTGCTCGTGTGTTGCGTTGGTTAAAAACAGAAGGTGTATGGGTGATTGGCACGGCGGGTGAAGCGCAAAGCACGTTGTTTAAAAGTGATTTTACAGTGCCTATGGCGTTAGTGATTGGAGCTGAAGAAAAGGGGATGCGTCGACTCACCCGTGAACAATGCGATTTTTTAGTCAAATTGCCGATGCTAGGTACGGTAGAAAGTTTAAATTTATCCGTTGCAACAGGGGTGCTACTTTACGAAGTGCTACGTCAGCGGCAAGGATAACTTTGTCGCTGAGTTCTTTGTTAATTAGAGGCCGCTCAGAAAAGGGCAAATTTATAGTGTCGGTAAATTGGCAACATAACTTTTAGCGTCAAAAAGTAAATACTTATAATCAGCGGTTGCGGTAGATTAGGGGCGGAGTTGGGATGTTGGTCACGCTCGTTATTTTGTTCGTTATGATTGCTAAAGAGACAACCTAAAACGACAGGGCGGTTTTGTAGGCTGTGACTGGAGGGATTAACATATGAAAGTTCAGGACGTATTTTTTCAATTGCGGATATGAAATTCGCATCATTTTCTAGCGGATTTTTTGATAATTTCTCGAGTTTTTCTTTGCTGACATTAGGCTCTTTTTCAGAAAAAACGACGGCAACTCCACGCATTTTTTCGCCAAAATATCAAAAGACTATCGGCTAAATCAGCTAGATTATCTCACCGCCATGGCTAATGGCTTTCTTGCGCTAAATTTTTTTATCTATGAATAAAATAATACGTTTATCAACTGTATTTGGCATAGTGATTCGCAAACTAACATCATATAGAATATTTTCTGTTTGATTTAGCGTGTGTATTTTAATTTACTCAGCGGCAGGTGTTAAGAATAATCATGTCAAGATAAGCGATATTAGCCAGTGGTAAATGTTTAATTGTTTGTTATTCAATGTCATCGAAAATACCTTAACGAAATGAAAATAATGCATCTGAGATGCATTTTAAATTGTAAGCGATGAAAATGTGGCATGTTTCTTGTATTATTCAAGGGAAAGCATGGCGTATTATACTAAAAAAGTGGGAATGCTAAAATAACGTCTACTCCTTGACGCTATGGTATCTATTGACAGTATAATTTTCTTTAAAAATCCCTTTTGGTGCCGATTAACTGGTAAATATAAATAAAATCTAATGTGATAGATTGAATTTATCGCGCAAACCTTTAGTAACACCTTATGATGGCGGCTATTTTTTAACGCTTATAGTCCGCAGTATTTTAATCACACAGCACACGAGAAAACAATGTTAGTTATTATTGGATATGTAGTAGTTTGTGCCTCCTTGATGGGCGGCTATATTGGGGGGGGTGGCCATCCTGGTATTTTATGGCAGCCGTTTGAAATGATCATTATCGTTGGTGCGACGGTTGGTGCTTTAGTTGTAGCAAATCCGCTTTCAGTGGTTAAGTCAGCGGTTGCAAAAGCGACAGCAACACTTAAGCCCGAGCCTTACGACAGAGAATTCTATGTCGAATTAATGATGTGTTTTTATATGTTGACCAATAAAACCCGTAAAGAGGGTCTGTTGTCGCTAGAGGATTTAATTGAAAATCCAGAAAGTAACCCGTCTATTTTTACAGAACGAATTACCAATGATCATCATTTATTGGAATTTATTTGTGATAACTTACGTCTTATGATTACCGGTGTTGAGGTACATCAATTAGAAGAATTGATGGATCAAGTATTAGAAACGCATCATGCTGATGAACACACACCCGTAAGTACGATTCAAGTTATGGCTGACGGCTTACCTGCATTTGGTATCGTGGCGGCGGTTATGGGGGTTGTACATACCATGGAGCTTGTTGGTGCGCCACCAGCAGTAATGGGAAAGGCGATTGCGGCGGCGCTTGTTGGAACGTTCGTTGGTATTTTGCTTTCATATGGATTCGTTGGGCCTGTGGGTGCTTTGATGGCGCAACGTTCAGAGATGACGGCTAACCTTTATAAATGTGCTCAAAAAGGACTTATTTGCTGCGCGAAAGGCGTTTCACCTGCGATGACAGCGGAATATATGCGAGCGATGGTATCTTCTGAAAAAAGACCTTCTTTCAAAGAATTAGATAATTTATTACGTAGCAACAAAGGGTAATCGCAGTCATGGCTGAGCAACTACAACCCATTATCATTAAAAAAATCAAGAAAGCCGCGCATGGTCATCACGGCGGTGCTTGGAAATTGGCTTATGCTGACTTCGTAACCGCAATGATGGCGTTCTTTTTGTTGATGTGGTTGCTTGGTTCAACTGATCCATTAACGCGAAAAGGGATTGCGGAGTTCTTTCACGATCCCTATAAAGTGTCTATTAACGGGGGGGCTGAAGCGGCTGAACGCACTGCGTTAATGGAAGGTGGTGGTACAGATATGGTTACTACCGATCCGGGTCAGGTGCAAACGGGTGAAACTTCAGAGAAAGAGCCTTCAAAGCCAGAGGAAGAAGTTGAAGAAGAGGCTGATAAAATTGAAAAAATGAAAGAAACTGAAATTGAACGAGGAAAGCTCGAAAATTTGAAAGATAAAATCGAAGAAAAACTCAGTGAAACGCCTGATCTGAACGAATACAAAGATCAAATTAAACTGGAAATGACATCCGAAGGTTTACGCATTTTGATTGTGGATGATAAAAATCGTCCGATGTATAAACTCGCTAGCGCACAAACCGAGCCGCATATTCGCTTGATTCTTCATTCGCTTGCTCCGGTCATTAATGAGATGCCAAATAAAGTCAGTTTGAATGGGCATACCGATGCCTTGCCTTTCCCTGCTAATCAAAAAGGGTACACAAACTGGGAGTTGTCGAGCGATCGAGCTAACGCAGCTCGCTATGAGTTGATTGGAGGCGGGTTAGCGGAAAATAAAATTTTGCGTGTAGTTGGTTTGTCTTCAAGTATTCCATATAGCGCAACAACGGATCCGATGAATCCCATTAATCGTCGTATTTCGGTTATTGTGATGAATAAGCAAGCTGAGCGTCAAGTATTGCAAGGTAGTAGTGTGCAATAAACGGTTATCTATTTAGGTTTAAAATTATGCCCAATCCTGTGAAAATAGGCTTGGGCATTTTTATATTAAATACCGTAGTGCGTTTGATAAGCTTGAATGGCGGCAAGTTGAGATGTGTCGCCGATTTGCTGAAGATACTCGATAATATGTGCTAGCGTGATAATGGCAATGACGGGCAGGCTAAATTGTTCACTCACTTCTTGAATGGCAGAGCAGGTATTTTGACCTTTTTCTTGTCGATCCAAGGCAATTAATACTGCGGTGGGCGTGGCGTTTGCGGTGCGGATAATATCAACGGATTCTCGCACGGAGGTGCCGGCGGTAATGACGTCATCAATAATTAACACGCGACCATTGAGCGGTGCGCCAACGAGCAGTCCACCTTCACCATGATCTTTTGCTTCTTTGCGATTAAAGGTGAAAGGCATATCAATGCCTGTCAACGCGGCATAAGCACTAGCGGTAGCAACCACAAGTGGGATGCCCTTATAGGCCGGGCCATAGAAAATATCGATTGTCATGCCTGATTCAATGAGCGTTTTTGCGTAAAATTCGCCCAATTTTTGCAGTTGCGCACCGGTGTTAAATAGGCCCGTATTAAAAAAATAGGGGCTGATTCGACCTGATTTAAGTTCAAATTCGCCAAATTTTAATACGCCGCATTTAAGGGAGTATTCAATAAAATTGTGTTGATAGGTTAACATGATGGGTTATTCTCTAAAATAATACTGCTTGTCTAAATAATGTTTAGTTTAATATGCTAAGTAATGCTCGCTTTTTTATGTAAGCGACCTTTCAAAAATGAAGGTTTTGGCATTATAAGCGATACAGTAGAATTACAAATGCTGTTTTTAGGTAAAATATACGCGGGCAGTCGAAGATCAGTTGTAAATGTTCGTGTTGATCTATTTTTTTTACGCTTTTTTGTTGCTATAGTTCGCTTAAGGTGAATCTACCTTGCAATAAATGGGATTTTTTCTGATATTTAACCTCAATTACCTTATGACGTTTTCATTATGACTACACTAAAGATATTTAATAGCTTTATTTTGGGCGTACTCTTGCTTGGTGGTGTGGCAGGTTGTGCGGAAAATGCCAAACGCGAAAGTACTGGCGAATACCTTGATGACGTGGTGTTGACCACAAAAGTCAAAGCTACTTTTCTAGGTGATTCACGTTTAAAAGTGCGTGATATTAATGTTGAAACCTATAAAGGTACCGTGCAGTTGAGTGGCTTTGTTGATACACAACAAGAATCCGACCGCGCAGTGCAACTCACTCGAACCATTAAAGGTGTTAAAGCCGTTAATAACAGTTTAATTATCAAGTAAATCATGCCAGATTCTTTAAAACTCCCCCTTGAAACCTTAAAAGCTACTGTTGATTTAAGTAAGATAGATTCGACCTCGCTTTTAACGACGCAAGCGGGGATTTTGGGGCAAGAACGTGCGCAATCTGCACTAGAGTTCGGTCTTGCAATGCCAAATTCAGGTTATAACATTTTTGTCATGGGTGAAGCTGGTTCAGGTCGGTTGTCTATGATTATGCAATACTTAGCGACTATTGCGCCAAGTCAAAGTGCCCCTGCGTCTTATGCGTATGTCGATAATTTCGACAACCCTCGTGAACCCATAGCTATTGAGCTACCTGCTGAATGTGGTCAAGATTTTTGCAAGGCCATTGAGAGCTTAATTACCAATGTGCTAGCAACCTTTCCTGCCGCTTTTGAAAATCCCAGTTATCAACAAAAAAAGACCGCAGTTGAACGTCAGTTTGTTCATACTTATCGAGACGCAACCGAGCGAATCGATGCGCGAGCGCGTGAATTAAACATTGGTTTGTTTTCTGAAAATGAGACATTTAATTTTGTACCGCTTTATGAAAATAAACCCATGCGTGAAGAGCAATTATCGGCGTTATCGCCTGAAGCACGAGAAGAGTTTAAACAGCACATCGAAGCGCTTGAAGATTGCCTGAGTGAAGCCTTACTCGAATTGCCTCAATGGCGTAGAGAGTTAGCCGCATCGATGCAGCAACTTAATAATGACACTATTGATGCCGCAATTGATCCGTTGTTTGCGGAATTAAATGTGAAATATGTTGAGGTGGATGATGTTGTCACCTATTTAGAGGAAATTAAAAAAAATCTACGACATACAATCAATGACTATTTAATGCCTGTATCGTCAAATGAGCCAATTGAGCGTGATCATACGTTAAAAAAGCTCATCTTAGAGCAATATGCACCCAATATCTTAATTGATAATAAACAAGATAGCGGCGCTCCTGTTATTTATGAAACGCACCCAACGTATCAAAATTTATTTGGGCGCGTTGAATATACCAACGATCAAGGCACACTCGTTCCACATTATCGTCGTATTTGCGCGGGGGCTTTGCACAAAGCTAATGGGGGGTATTTAATTTTAGACGCAGATAAAGTGCTTAATTATCCCTTTGTTTGGGAAGGATTAAAACGAGCGCTCAAATCGGGCTATATTGAAATTGAATCGCCTTATACCGAGCAAACTGTTAATACCATCACCTTAAAGCCTGAAGTGATACTTTTAAATGTAAAAGTCATTTTAGTTGGCAGTAGTGATGTTTATTATGTGCTGGATTCGATGGATGATGAATTTAATGAACTGTTTCGTGTTTTAGCAGATTTTGATTATCGTATTCCGCGCACTCAAGAAACGATGTTGCATTTTGCCCAATTAATGGTCAAGCAATCAAGAGATGCTAAAAATTATCCACTAACACTTCAAGCTATTGAAAGTTTAATTGAGTACAGTTGCCGATTAGCGGAAAGTCAGCAATATTTTTCTGCGTGTATCAATGATGCCCTTGAAATTATTGGCGAAGCTCAACTTTTTTGTAAAAAGTCTCATGATGACAAAATCGATAAAAAGCATATTGACGCAACATTAAGTGCGCGCGAATATCGCAATGGACGAATGTCGCAAACCATTTTAGAGGAAATGCTTGATGGGACTATTTTAATTGATACGGATGGTGGCGCCATTGGGAAAATTAATGGATTAACGGTTATTGATATTGGCGGTAGCAGTTTTGGAACGCCCGCGCGCATTACAACTACGGTCTATCCGGGATCGCGCGGTATAGTCGATATCGAGCGTGAAGCGGAATTAGGTCAAGCATTGCATTCGAAAGGCGTGATGATTTTAACCGGCTATTTGGGACATTGTTATGCGCAGCAGTTTCCACTTGCAATTTCGGCTAGTATTGCAATTGAACAGTCGTACGGGTACATCGATGGTGATAGTGCGGCGTTAGCAGAGCTGTGTAGTTTAATTTCAGCATTGACGCGAGTGCCAATTAAGCAAAGTTTTGCTGTGACGGGTTCTATAAATCAATACGGCGAAGTTCAAGCTATTGGGGGTGTAAACGAGAAAATTGAAGGTTTCTTTCGTTTATGTCAGTCGCGTGGCCTGAATGGTTTGCATGCAGTAATCATTCCTGTCGCAAATAAACGTAATTTAATGTTAAAACAAGATGTTTTAAATGCCGTGGAGGCGGGATTGTTTGCGATTTACGCGGTGAATACCGTTGACGAAGCGCTTGAATTATTAACGGGTGAAGTCGCAGGCAATATGGATGACGCGGGCAATTATGCAGAGAATAGTTTGAATTACAGAGCTATTTGTCGTTTGAAAGAAATTTCTGAATTAAGTGAAGATGATGAAAAAGAAGGCGAGGGCGCGTGAGTTCATTTCGAGAATCTGTCCATAATTATTGGGTTTTAGCGCGATTTGATCGCCCCATTGGTACATTGATTTTACTTTGGCCAGCACTTTGGGCGTTGTGGTTAGCCAGTGATGGGAAGCCCGATATATTGGTGTTGACGGTCATTACGCTGGGCGTGATTGTGATGCGTGCGGCGGGGTGCGTCATTAATGATTATGCCGATCGAGATTTTGATCCACATGTGGAGCGCACCAAAACACGTCCCATTGCCGCAGGTAAAATTAAACCCAAATCTGCATTAATCTTTTTTGTGGTGTTATGTGCTATAGCGTTTGGGTTAGTGTTATTACTTAATACACTGACAATTCAGTTATCGTTTATCGGTGCATTTTTAGCGGCAAGTTATCCATTTATGAAGCGGTATACGCATTTGCCTCAAGCGTATTTAGGGATAGCCTTTGGGTGGGCAGTGCCAATGACATTTGCCGCACAGATGAATACCGTTCCGTTTGTTGCATGGGTGTTATATTTGGCAGTGACTCTTTGGGCGTTAGTTTATGACACGATGTATGCGATGGTCGATAAAGATGATGATTTAAAAATTGGTGTTAAATCGACTGCTATTTTATTTGGTAATTATGATCGACACATTATGGCCGTTTTGCAGTGTGTGATTTTATTACTTTTATATATTGTGGGTGAATTGCAGCATTTAGGGGCTTTTTATTATTTAGGCTTACTCATTGCAGCAGGTTTTTCAGTTTATCAACAACAACTAATTATTCATCGCGAAAAAACAGCCTGTTTTCGCGCGTTTTTAAATAATAATTGGTTTGGTTTGGTGGTTTTTCTGGGAATACTGCTTCATTATCAATTGGTAACGTAGATTTATAGTCATATGAATGCGTCTTTTGCTTAACGTAAGCTAAAAAATCAATCCTGTTTAATCGACATGACACATAGAATTTGCTACTTATTTACCGATCCTAACATCAGAAGTTTAATCTCGACCCATGGATGGCGTTTTGACTGGTGATTCAAAGATTCTCAAATCACGAAAAAAATTGTTAAATTACGAAACATAATTCGGATTCAAAATTGGTAGTATCCCTTAATAATACGCGTTTACCCGGCTCATTTTGGATTTGCACTGTCACTTATGTTGTATAAAGTATATAATTTAACGATTTTAGTCAATTTTCACTCAATTCACATTTGGAAAAAGTATGCTGGGCAAACTGGTCAAATTAGTTATAGGTAGCCGCAACGACAGGCTCATCAAGAAAAAAAGAGCATTAGTTAAAAAAGTTAACGCACTGTCGGTAGAATACGAAAAACTCTCTGATGACGCGCTACAAGCAAAAACACAAGAATTCCGCGATCGCATCGAAAAAGGCGAAACACTCAATCAACTCCTGCCTGAAGCCTTCGCAATGGTTCGAGAAGCCTCTACACGCGTTTTTGGTATGCGTCACTTCGATGTTCAGCTTATCGGCGGTATGATTTTGCACAGCGGCAAAATTGCTGAAATGAAAACCGGTGAAGGTAAAACGTTAATGGCAACACTGGCTGTATATTTAAACGCCTTGCCTAAACGTGGTGTTCATGTTGTCACTGTAAACGATTATCTTGCTAAACGCGACGCAGAAACTATGAGTAAGCTCTATAGTTTCATGGGACTGACTACAGGTGTTATTTTAGGGCAAATGGAAGCTACGGAGCGTCGATCAGCTTATGCTTGTGACATTACCTATGGGACTAATAATGAATTTGGTTTTGATTATTTGCGCGATAACATGGCCTTTACACTGGAGCAGAAAGTTCAACGTGATTTGCATTTTGCAGTCGTTGATGAAGTTGACTCGATTTTAATCGATGAAGCTAGAACCCCACTTATTATTTCAGGTCCAACTGACGACACCAGTGATATTTATCTAAAAATCAACGCCATCATTCCGCTTCTAACAAAACAACAAAAAGAAGGTGAAGCAGGGGATTACTCAGTTGATGAAAAATCTAAACAAATTCATTTAACAGAGACTGGACACGAACATGTTGAAGAACTCATGGTTGAACATGGTCTTTTCACTGACGGCGCTAGTTTATATGATTCAGCCAATTTACGTTTAATGCATTACATTAATGCAGCGTTGCGGGCTCACGCACTTTTTAGACGTGATGTTGAGTATATCGTTAAAGAAGATCAAGTGATTATCGTCGACGAATTTACCGGACGCACCATGCCTGGTAGAAGATGGTCTGAAGGTTTGCATCAAGCAATTGAAGCAAAAGAAGGGGTATCCATTCAAAACGAAAATCAAACGTTAGCGTCAATTACCTTCCAAAACTATTTCCGTTTATATGAAAAACTTTCTGGTATGACGGGAACGGCTGATACGGAGGCTTTTGAGTTAAATAAAATCTATGGCTTGGAAGTGGTTGTGATTCCAACGCATCGCTCAATGATTCGTCGTGACCTTGGTGATGTTGTTTTTTTAACGTCTGCAGAAAAATATCAAGCGGTTGCCAAAGATATTAAAGATTGTGTGAGTCGCAGTCAGCCTGTGTTAGTGGGGACAACTTCAATCGAAAACTCTGAATTACTGTCAAGTATCTTGACAAAAGAAGGGATTAAACACGAAGTTTTAAACGCAAAGCAACATGAGCGTGAAGCGCATATTATCGAACAAGCCGGACAACCCAATGCTGTCACCATTGCAACAAACATGGCTGGACGGGGAACAGATATTGTTCTCGGGGGTAATTTAGAGGCTGAACTTGCCGCACTTGATGAACAGGCAACACAAGCACAAAAAGATAAAATTCGTGGTGCATGGCTTGATCGTCATAATGCCGTAGTGGCAAGCGGCGGATTGCATGTGATTGGTTCTGAGCGCCATGAATCTCGTCGCATTGACAATCAGTTGCGAGGACGCTCAGGTAGACAAGGTGATCCTGGATCCAGTCGATTCTTTTTATCACTTGAAGATGATTTGATGCGCATTTTTGCTTCTGAGCGGGTTTCGGGTCTAATGCAAAAACTAGGAATGGGAAATGGTGAGGCCATTGAACATCCGTGGGTGACACGTTCTATTGAAAATGCGCAACGTAAAGTCGAAGCGCATAACTTTAATATTCGTAAAGAAATTTTGGCTTACGATGATGTGGCAAATGATCAGCGTAAAGTGATATACGCGCAACGTAGCGAAATCATGGCAGCAACTGATATTTCAGATATCGTTACAGCGATTCGCGAAGATGTTGTTAACAATATGATTTCACTCTACATTCCACAAAAAACCATGATGGAGCAGTGGAACATTGAAGGATTAGAAGAGCATCTCAGCATGGAGTTTGGCGTTGAAATTCCCGTTTCACACATGCTAAAAGTTGAAAAAAATCTTAATGAAGACACGTTACGCGATCGTATTATTGCCATTCTTGAAGAAAATCATATTCAAAAAGAAGAAGCAATTGGAGCGGAAACCCTTCGCAATGCAGAAAAAACATTTATGTTGCGCGCGCTTGATCACAACTGGAAAGAACATTTAGCGGCAATGGATTATTTGCGTCAAGGCATTCATTTTAGAGGTTACGCGCAAAAAGATCCAAAACAAGAATATAAACGTGAAGCATTTGAAATGTTTACGAATTTATTGGAGACTATCAAATTTGAAGTCGTTGGATTATTATTTAAAATTCCAAGTGATATAACCGCAATCCAAGACGAAATTGATACGCCAGCACCCGTAAAAACAAGTGTCAGCAATAATGACAATTTGGATGATCATTTTGTTGCTTTAGCAAACTCAGAAGAGCCAACCTTAGTAGATCAGCCAACAAGTGCGGTCAATACTGTTGGCAGAAATGAACCCTGTCCTTGTGGATCAGGCCTTCGCTACAAACAATGTCACGGTAAATTGGATTAATTTTCACATTTGCGAACGGCGTTACTTTTTGAAACAGGCATAAATAAATGAAATTATTTTTACTATCATGATTTCATTTATTGAAAAATATCCTGTTATTTTTAATTTTTTGCAATTAAATAAAAAAAGAAACGCCTTAGTTGGTATTGATATAACGAGCTCAGCGGTAAAGTTAGTTGAACTGAGCAAAAATAATACGGGGTACACACTGGAAAGTTGCTCTGTTGTTCCACTTCCTCGCAACGAACAAAATTTGCAACAACCAGCTAATACCTACGTTATTGGACAAACCATAAAAAAAGCTTTATTTGAGTCGAATACTAAAGCGAAAAAAGTCGCTATTGCAGTAGGCGGTGCATCGGTTATCACAAAAAATATTTCAATCCCTGCGGGGCTTAATGACGATGAGATCATTGAACAAATTATCATCGATGCCGCAAAACATATCCCATATAATATTCATGACGTTTTTTGGGATTTTGAAATTAAAGGGATCAATAAAACAAATGAAAGTCTGCTCGATGTGTTGTTAGTGGCTACGCGAAAAGAATCAATTGAACATAAGATAGAACTGCTTAAACACGCGCAATTAAAACCTAAAATCATCGAAGTTGAAACATTTGCAATTGGAAATGCATTAACGCTTCTTGCCTCCCAATTGCCGTGGAATATTCAAGACAAAACGATTGCTGTTGTTGATATTGGCGCGAATTTAACCACATTACATGTGATACATGATTCTCTCTCAATTTATACCAGAGAATTCGCATTTGGTGGAAGGCATCTCACAAACTTAATCGCACAGACTTATGAATTATCCCAATCTGACGCAGAACAGGTCAAAAAAAAAGGTGGGTTGCCTGAAGGATATCTCCGCTATATTTTGGAGCCGTTTAAACAAAATATCGTACAGCAAATTCAGCGTAGCATTCAGTTTTTTAGTGCATCACAAAATAATCATCGAATTGACGGCATAATTTTATCGGGTGGATGCGCTTCTATTCCAACTATAGATACATTCGTTTCTGACGCACTAAATTTGCCAACGTATATAGCGAACCCATTTGTTGATATGGCTTATTCGTCAAATATCAATCTTACACATCTAAGTGACAATGCATCATCACTTTTAGTGGCGTGTGGTTTAGCGTTACGAAATTTTGATTGATGGTAAAAATCAATTTATTGCCCTGGCGAGAAACACAGCGTCAAGAAAAACAACAACGCTTTCTCCTTTTGTTAAGTTTCTCTTTGATTATAGTGTTGTCTGTTTTTGGATTGATTCATATTCACATTGTCAATCAGCAATCTTCTCAGATTCAACGAAATACGATGCTGCAATATGAAATTACCAGTCAAGATAAAAATATATCCGCAATGACTATTCTCGAGGCGAAAACGAACCAAATTATCAGCAAAATAAATTATCTCAATATGTTGCAAAAAACACGTTTAGACACCCTTGGTTTATTGAATCAGCTCGCGCCAGCCATACCTAGCACGGTATTTCTGACTAAATTAACTCGGATTAATCACGAAGTTATTATAGAAGGCAAAACACAATCTAGTGGGGCGTTATCAGAATTTATGCAACAAATTGAAAATGAAGCGTTATTTCATGTGCCTATCATTGAAAAAATGAAAACACCTGATGATGCAAGTAGCGAAAATAGTAAAACTACGGATATCGTTAAGTTATTTACACTTTATTTTCAGCAGCGTAATCAAAATTAAAACCATGGCAATATGAAACGCTTTCATATCGATTTGGCTAATATTAACTGGAATTTAAACGCCGCATGGAGTTGGCCTGCGCCCATTAGAGCCTCAGTTATCATGTTAAGCACATTTTTATTGGCCGTTGTTTGCTTTAATTACGATACACAAAACGAACTAAGCGAATTACAAAGACTAAAACAAAACGAAAAACAATTGAAAACGGTTTTTGAAATCAAGCAAAAACAAACAGGCGATTTACTTGATCAACAGGCGCAATTCAACGTAATTGAATCAAAATGGATAGACATGGCGGTTAAAATGTCTCAAGATGAGAACGCATCAATCTTACTACATACTATTTCTCAAATGGGAATTCATGATAATTTGGAATTCAAATCACTACAATTACTGCCGAAAGTTAGCCAAAATTTATTTGAAGAATTCCCTATTCATATGGAAGTGATTGGGAAATACAATGATTTATATGCATTTATGCGCGAATTAGAGCAACTCGCGATCTTCGTCACACTGCATGACTTGATCATTTCATCACAAGATCAGCTACAAACCAATAAATTAAACAATCGATTGTCGATGTCTCTTTTAATCAAAGCGTATCGTGAAAGTTCAAGTGAGCATACCAAGAAAAATGTTGCACAATAAACACATTTTAGGCCTATTTTTTCATGTTATCTTGATGATAATTACAACAATTATGTGCACAGCGTGCGATAATACAGTAAATACAAGTGATGTAAGCCAATATATTATTCATATTAAATCAACCACACAAAATGCAATTCCCACTTTAACAACACTTACTCAAGCAGATGCTTTAGTTTATAAACAAGACACGATGCAACGAAATCCTTTTATGCCCTCCTTGCAAGTTGAAAATAAACCTGCAAAACGTCTTAATACCAATCGAATTAAAGAGCCTCTTGAGTTTATTGCTTTAAGTCATTTGCACATGGTTGGGACAGTACAAATTGATTCACTTTTTTGGGCATTAATCAAAGACGATGAAAATCATCTCTATCGCGTGCAAAAAGGAAATTATCTAGGTGAAAATACAGGAAAAATCACACATATTAACAGTACAGAAATTGGATTAATGGAAATGATTTCAAATGAACAGGGGCAGTTTAGTGAAAATCGCGCAAAATTACTTTTAACGCAATAAATTTAAATGTTTAAATATACAAGCTTAATTTGTTTGTCAGTGTGTTTAACCCCTTATTACGCAAAAGCAAGTAGTGATGCGAAAATAAGCGACTCTACTGTATCTATTGATAGTGAAACGCAAAATTATTACACAGGTAAAAGATTAACCTTAAATTTTCAAGATATTCCCGTTCGTCAAATGATGGCAATTTTAGCGGAATTTACCGGAAAAAATATAGTGGTAAGTGAAGAGGTGGTGGGAAATATTACATTAAAATTAGAGAATGTACCATGGGATGAAGTGCTTGATTTTATTATGATTACTAAAGAACTTGGTCAATATCAATCAGGTAATGTGACTTTAATTGCTCCAATTGATAAAATCAAAGCTTACAAAGAAAAACAGCAACAAATGGAAGAGACACTCGAAAAATCAAATCCGTTGATAACTGAGTACATCAAAATAAATTACGCTAAAGGGGAATCTTTGCGCAATATTTTAAATGGTGCCAATCTTGCTAACGTAAGCAGTTGCGAAACAGATGAAACCCAAAGACCGCACACTTTAGGTGTGAGCGATGCCATGAATAGGGAATTTCGTGAATCGTTAAATGAGGTGCATCATTTGCCAATCGAGCCAACTAAACTTTTCCAAGGGAATCAATCATATTTCACTGTAGCGGGAAGAAATGGGTTGAGAAATTTTAGCGAAACAACAAAAAAATCAATGGATGAACTCGAAGAAAATAATTTTTTATCATCGAGAGGCACCGTAGCGGTGGATGCGCGGACAAACACCTTAATTGTTAAAGATACCGCTAAAAAAGTGGACGAAGTCAAAAAATTGATAGCTCAATTAGATGTGCCGGTGCAACAAGTGATGATTGAATCACGAATAGTCATCGCTGATGATGCCTTTGCAAAAAGTTTAGGCGTTAAATTTGGTGCGAGTAATCAAAGTATGATTGATAATAACGCGCTTTCGATAGGCAGTCGTAATAGTAAACAAGCCGGTTCAAGTGTGCCTCCCAATTTAGTGAATGATTCATTAATCGATTTAGGGGCTCAATCTATTGGTAGCACACCGGTTGGTGCACTAGGCATGACGTTAGCAAAAGGTGCGGATTATGTTTTAAATTTAGAAGTTCAAGCGCTACAATCCGATGGACGTGGTGAGAGTATTTCAAATCCACGCGTTATGACAATGAATCGCTGCACCGCATACATTACGCAAGGTGTTCAAATACCTTATACCACGGCGGTACCTTTGGGATCGTCAGCAATTGCTCAAACATTATTCAAAGACGCAACGCTCGCTTTAAGCGTTACGCCAAATATTACACCCAATGGCTCAGTTCTAATGAATTTAGTGATTAAAAAAGATAATGTAAATGAAGCCGCTAGTATGGGACTCAACGGAAACAAGGTACTCGATAAACGAGAAATTCAAAGTTCAGTTTTAGTGCAAGATGGAGAAACAATTATGCTGGGGGGGATTTATGAGGATAGCGAATCGTTCACAAAAAATAAAATTCCTTTTTTTGCTGACCTGCCTTTAGTGGGTGATTTGTTCACAAATAGCGCAAATAAGAATACCAAAAAAGAACTGTTAATTTTCGTCACACCGAAAATTGTCCCAACAATTTAAGGTTTTAATAGTTAACGAAAATAACGCTGTATAACAAGTGTATATACTAAAATTAACAAGATAAGACAGGACGCATGAAACAATCTGAAAATATTTATTTAGTGGGATTGATGGGCGCAGGTAAAACCACCATTGGGCGACAATTGGCTCGGACCTTAAAAATCCCATTTTATGATAGCGACAAAGCCATTGAAGAACGCACAGGTGTCGATATTCCTACAATTTTTGAATTTGAAGGAGAAGAAGGTTTTCGTAATCGTGAACAAAAAATGATTCAGCAACTCACAGAAATCAAAGGTATTGTCATGGCGACAGGGGGGGGGGCTGTCTTACGTGAAGAGAATCGGCAATTACTAAGTGAAAATGGCTTTGTCATTTACTTGCATTGTGACGTTGATAAACTGCTCGAGCGCACACGTCGTGATTCACAGCGACCATTATTAAATACACAAGATCCTAAAGAACGTCTTGAAACCTTATTTGATCAACGCAAACCACTATACACATCAATTGCTGATTTCACTATTGATACGGGTATTCTTCAAAGTAAAGACGTTGTAACGCAAATTTTGGACGTTTACGAGTCTATTCAAAATTAAATTTTTAGGGTTTTAGTATGCAAATAGTAACCGTGGCTTTAGATGATCGTAGCTATCCTATCTATATTGGTGAAAAGCTATTAAGTGATGAGAATTTATTCACACGCCATATTAAATCAAAGCAAGTTGTTATCGTCAGTAATGAAACTGTAGCGCCACTTTATATGCAAACCCTAAAGCAACATCTTTGCGCATATGACGTGGCAAGTGTTATTCTGCCCGATGGTGAACAATATAAAACGCTTGAATCACTAAACCGTATTTTTGATACGTTGCTCGCTCAAAAATTTAGCCGCAATGCAACATTGATTGCGCTAGGTGGCGGTGTGATTGGGGATATGGGTGGATTTGCGGCGGCGTGTTATCAACGTGGTATTGCCTTTATTCAAGTGCCAACCACTTTACTTGCGCAAGTCGACTCTTCCGTTGGTGGCAAAACAGGTGTTAATCATCCATTAGGCAAAAATATGATTGGGGCGTTTTATCAACCTCAAGCAGTGATTATTGACGTAGAGGTATTAGCGACGCTTGATGATCGACAATTTTCTGCTGGACTGGCTGAAGTGATCAAATACGGCTTAATTAGAGATATCGATTTTTTCTGTTGGCTAGAAGGCAATATGGATAAACTTTTAGCGCGAGATAAAGACGCGCTTATCTATGCGATTGACTATTCTTGTAAAACAAAAGCGGCTATTGTTGCCGAAGATGAGCATGAAGGTGGCGTTCGGGCCACATTAAATTTAGGACATACTTTTGGACATGCCATTGAAACAGGGATGGGATATGGTCGCTATTTGCACGGTGAGGCAGTGTCTATTGGAACATGCCTAGCCGCTGATTTATCAAAGCGTAAAGGTTCACTCAGTGCAGTAGATGTGACACGAATAACGACATTATTTGAACGTAGCCATTTGCCCGTTACATCGCCAACGGGGTTAAGTTCATCGCAATTTATTGATTTAATGTCTGTTGATAAAAAAAATGTAGACGGAAATATTCGCGTAATTTTGTTAGAATCTATTGGAAAAGCAACATTGCCTATTGCCATTGATAGGCTTTCTTTGATACAAACTTTAGAAAATTTATGACCGAAAATGCCGCAGCTTTAACTGTTCTAGATAACGATGTGTTCGATAATGCATTTGAGATTTTGCCGCTTATTACCAAGGAACGCACTCAAAAATTTGAATTATTGTTGCATTTTATTCCAAATTTGAAGCAACATTTGATTGTTTCAGGCGCGCCGGGCATTGGAAAAACATTATTACTCGACATGCTCTACGATATCGACAGTGATGCGTGGCAATGTTGTTTTGTGCAAGGTAGTGGGGAGTTGAGCTTTGAAACCATTGAAGCCCAATTAACTAAATCTATGCTACGCAATAAACATGAATCGCTTGCGCGCGCTTTTCAAGATGCTCAAGATAAACATAAGAAAATTGTTTTAATCGTTGATGATGCAGGGTTGTTAGTATCTGGATTAATCACAACACTTGTCGAATACGCTACATCAAATCCGGTGTTAAAACTTATTCTGTCCTTTACACCCGAAACACGCCAAAAATATCGCAAAACAGATCGTGTTTTAGATAATTTTTACCTTATCGATATTCCACGTTTAAATCAAGAACAGTCAGCTTATTTTCTCCAACATCTTGCCACAAAACCGCGTACTTATGGCAATTTAGAAAAAATAGAAGATAAATTGATGGCAAAAATTTATCAGGACACTCAAGGAATTCCAGCACGTTTGATCGCTGATTTCACGAAATTATCACGAGATACACAATATGACCATACAAAATGGATTGCTATTTTCGCGGGATTGCTGGTTTTAACGGTAGGTATCAATCAAGGGATACATTATTTTAGACAGTCTCCTGAACAAGCGGCCACGACTAATACAATTGATGAAGATATAAACGAAACAAAGGTTGCTGATCAATCGCAAGACACAACACCCCCAGTGAACAATGAAAAAACGACGGTAGCCAATGAACCGTCTTCCAATAAAGAGGCTGAAATTGTTCCTAATTCTACTGAAAAAACAGCTGAGTCTTCCGTTGTGGAAACAAATGCTGAATCAACGTCTAGTATTTCTGTTCCAGAAGTAAAATCTGAAGCCAAGCTTGATAATGCGCCGTCAACGACGACTGCCGATACACCTGATAAAAAACCTGAGATTGCCGAAAATTCAACTGTAGCGCCTGAGCCTCACGTTAGCAAAGACGCAATCAGTCCCGTCTTAGAAACAATTCAAGAACCCACTGCACCCGCAATTAATCAAGCTGTTGCCCCAGTCGTTTTAGCACCAAAAGCCACTGCCGCGCCCACTATTGCATTCCCTAAAGTGGAGCCAGCAAAAGGTACAAAAATTCAGGCATTGCCTGATAAAATACCGGTAGCAAGCATTGCTTTAACAGCGCCTCATGTTGAGACTTCTGAGTCTGAGCATAACGAAATTGATGTTAGAAAAATTGAATCTAAAATTGTTGAAAAAGTGGCAAATTTAAAAGTTGAAAATAAGAAAGAAGAAAAAAAATCGGATGATAAAAAAGTTAAACCCGCTAAAATCGAACAGATTAAAAAAACACCGGATGCTCCCCCTGTTATTGAAGAAGCGGTAGCAAGTAATGAGCCTTTTTCTGCGCCTCAAGCAAGTATTGTAACGCCAAAAGCGCCAACCGCTCCCTCCCATCCCGTATTGGGAAGATATACGTTGCAATTGATTACACTATCCAGTGATGCGGCAATTTCTGAATTTTTAAAAAAACACCCTACAATAATGACGAGTTACCATGTTGTTAAATATGAAAAAAATGGTCAAACTCGATTTTCTGTAATGTATGGTAATTTTGCTAATGCAGAGGAGGCGCTTGCTGCTAGAGGGAATTTAGATACAGAATTTGCGGCGGCGTTACCCAGAAAATTTAATGCGGCTCCCTAACGTCACCCTTTCACTCACTTTACTATTTTCAATTTAAATGACAACATTAAAAAACGATACATTTCTGCGAACACTGCTCAAACAACCTGTTGAATACACTCCAATTTGGATGATGCGACAGGCGGGAAGATATTTGCCTGAATATCGAAAAGTAAGGGAGGAAGCAGGCAGTTTCATGGCGGTTTGTACGAATCCTGACTTAGCATGTGAAGTGACACTGCAACCGTTGCGTCGATTTGATTTTGATGCAGCCATTTTATTTTCGGATATTTTAACTATTCCAGATGCCATGGGCTTAGGACTGCATTTTACCGAAGGTGAAGGACCTAAATTTGAACGGCCTTTGCGCTCGACAGCAGATATTGAAAAATTAGCCGTTATTGATCCTGAAATTGAATTGCGTTATGTTACCGATGCTGTGCGTTTAATTCGTAAAAATTTAGATGGTAGCGTTCCGTTAATTGGTTTTTCTGGCAGTCCATGGACGCTTGCCACCTATATGGTTGAAGGCGGCAGTAGTAAAAATTTCGCCAAAGTAAAAGCCTTAATGTACAACGACCCTGCATTGATGCACAAATTGCTCGATATACTCGCACAATCAGTTGCCGCCTATTTGAATGCGCAGATTGCCGCTGGTGCGCAAGCGGTCATGTTATTCGATACCTGGGGTGGTATGCTCAGCAGCGAAGATTATAACGAATTTTCACTGCGTTATGCTAAGCAAGTACGTGATTTACTTACCCTTGAAAATGAAGGTCGACGTGTTCCCAATATTTTATTCACCAAAGGTGGTGGCCTTTGGCTTGAAGAAATGGCAACGACTGGCTATGACGCTCTCGGGTTAGATTGGCAAACGGACATTCAACATGCCCGCATTCGCGTAGGAGATAAAGTGGCTTTGCAAGGTAATTTAGATCCATTAGCGCTTTATGCTAATCCAGACGTTATTACTGAAAAAGTTAAAACTATTTTACATAAATATGGCAACGGCTCGGGTCATGTGTTTAATTTAGGGCACGGTATTTTGCCCGATATTAATCCTGAACATGTTAAAGCAATGGTAGACAGTGTCCATAAATACAGCCGCGAATATCACAAATAAGTTTTAGATAATACATTCTTTAGTAGGGCAATTTTAATCAATTGCCCTAGCTGTCAAAAAATATGAATGATAAAAGTGATTGCTTATGCGAATTTTAGGGGGCATTAGCAAGGATGATAGCTCTTTTAGGTGCGGGTAATCCTTCACAGGTTAACATTGGGTTTTGAGCATCGAGAAAATCTTTTAGAGAATGAAAGCGCATCCAATCTGTTGTGCGCTGTTCTTGCGTTGTGGTCGTGGTGATGTCGACAACACGCGTATTTTTAAAACCACAGCGATTAAGCCAGCTAATTAATGTGTCGCAACTTGGAAGAAACCAGACATTTCGCATTTGAGCGTAGCGATCCACTGGAAGCAGTGTATCCCCTAATTCGCCATCAATGACAAGGGTTTCTAAAATTAGCTCCCCCCCACTTTTTAAGCAATCGCGTAATTCGTAAAGATGGTCAATGGGTGAGCGGCGATGATATAGCACGCCCATTGAAAAGACACTATCAAAGCATCGTAAATTTTCAGGGAGTGCTTCAATGCCTAAAGGGAGTACGTCGATAGGTGCGTTTTTATCGTAAAATTGCTTAACAAGCTCAAATTGCATCACATTTAATAGCATGGGGTCAATGCCAATAACCCTCTTGGCGCCAGCACCAAGCATCCTCCAGCAGTGATAGCCATTACCGCAACCAACATCAAGCACAAATCGATTATGAAGTGGTGTAATATGATTTTCAAGCCGTTGCCACTTCCAATCTGAGCGCCACTCGGTATCAATAAAAATGCCAAACAAATCATAAGGTCCTTTTCGCCATGGACTAAAGGAGAGTAACTGTGCTTTTAATTGAGTTTGAGTTGCAATTGAAAGGTCAATGGCACTGCCAATGTTGATTGTATCTGCCGTAATTATTCGTTGATTTGTTTTAATGATTGGAAGTTGAGCGAGTTGTGTTTGCCATTTGAGCAAATCACCATGTTTTTTTGTATCAAAAGCCTCATCGATTTGTTTGGGTAATTGTTGCGCCCAATCATGCGCGTTGGCTTCACATAAGGCTTTATACAATTCAGCGTAGGGCATTATTTTAATGCAATAAATGAGGCAAAATTAAAATATTGAAACCATAGTTCACAACTGCTAAATCCAATTGATGTTAAACGTTGTTGATGTTGTGTGAATGTTTCAGGAATCAGAACGTTTTCTAATGCAGTACGTTTTTGGCTAATTTCCATTTCACTATAGCCTTGCGATTTTTTAAAAGCATGGTGCAGGTCAATTTGCATAGCTTGCTGACGCGGATCTTCAAATGCGAGTTTTTCAGAAATAATCAGGGCGCCATTCGGTAATAATCCATGATAAATTTTTTCAAGCAATTCTGCTCTATCGGCAAGGGGTAAAAATTGCAATGTAAAATTTAAGACGACAACAGACGCATTTTCAATAATAATATCTTGAATATTGGCACATTTTAAATCGATAGATATGGGTGAGGTTTCTTGTAGCGCTAAAAGATGCTTAAAGCGCGCTAACATAGCTTTAGAGTTGTCTACGGCAACGATTCGGCAATTTTTAGCGGTAATATGTTGACTCATGGCAAATGATGCCGCGCCAAGTGAGCAGCCTAAATCGTAACAAATGCTATTTTCTTGCGCAAAGCGCCCTGCGAGCAAACCAATAGCAGTAATAATGGTTTGATAGCCAGGAACAGAGCGCTCAATCATATCAGGGAAAACTCGTGCGACTTGATCATCAAAGATAAAGCCATCAATACGCCCAAGCGGTTGGCTATAGAGGGAGTCTTTAGCTGAATTTATCATCAAATTAAAGCAATCTAGATGAAAAATTAAGAATTTTTTAATGCTTCAGCATTACGTTTCGCAAGGCTTTCAATCACCGCATTTAATGAGCCTTTTGCTTGGACTTCATCACTGAATGTTGTGCGATAATTTGTGACTAAACTGACACCTTCAATCATGATGTCATAAGCTTTCCATTCATTACCGCTTAAATACATGCGATAATTTACCGCAATGGGTTGAACACCTGGTTGAAGTACTTCTGTTTTTACGATAACTTTAGTGGCGCCTTCTTCCATTTCAGAAGGTAAAAAACGAATTGACCACTCTTTAAATTCACTGAACGCACGAGAATATGTCCGTACTAATAACGTTTGGAATTCTTTTTTGAATCTGTTTTGTTCATCAGGAGTCGCCGTTTTCCATATTTTTCCTAAAACTAGAGCAGAGATTTTATCAAAATCAACGTGTGGATAAATTGTTTGGTCGACAAACTGGGTGACTTTGTTAAAATCTTTAATGAAGCTCTTATCTTTCATACGTTGTTGCAGTTTATCGGATGCTTCTGCAATGGAAATTTGAGGAGCAGACAATTCAGAAGCCATAATATAACTCAATGGCATTGCGCTAATTAATGTGGCTAACAGAATAGATAAGGTATAGTGCTTAATCTTCATAAAAACTCCCAATAATAAGTATGAATAAGATGGTATATAATAGCATTAAATTTCCCGCAACACGCATGAGAAGAATGCGTCGAGATGATTTTTCTCGTCGGTTAATGCGAGAGAATACGTTAACAGTGGATGATTTAATTTATCCAGTTTTTGTCATTGAAGGGACGCAGCGGCGCGAGACTATTGCCTCAATGCCAAATATTGAGCGCTTATCTTTGGATTTACTTATTGAAGAGGCAAGAGAGCTTTATATATTGGGAATTCCTGCAATTGCGTTATTTCCGGTTGTTGCAATCGATAAAAAATCTGATGATGCGGCTGAAGCATATCATCCCGATGGTTTAGTGCAACGTGCGGTTAGAGCGCTAAAACAAGCCATTCCTGAGTTAGGTATTATTACGGATGTCGCTTTAGATCCGTTTACTTCTCATGGACAAGACGGCTTGATTGATGCTAAAGGGTATGTTTTAAATGATGAAACCATTGCCGTCTTAGTTAAGCAGGCACTTTCTCATGCCAAAGCGGGCGCAGATATTGTTGCCCCTTCAGATATGATGGATGGGCGCATTGGTGCAGTTCGTCAGGCACTTGAGGCGGAGCATTATTCACATACGCGTATTCTGGCGTATTCAGCTAAATATGCGTCAAGTTTTTATGGACCTTTCCGCGATGCGGTTGGGTCTGCGGGCAATTTAGGTAAAGGCAATAAATATAGTTACCAAATGGATCCCGCTAACTCGGATGAGGCTTTGCGTGAAGTTGAGTTGGATCTGCAAGAAGGGGCGGATATGATTATGGTAAAGCCAGGTATGCCTTACTTAGATATAATTCGCCGTGTGAAAGACGAATTCGGTGTGCCGACATTTGCTTATCAGGTAAGTGGTGAATATGCGATGTTGAAGGCGGCATCAATGAACGGATGGCTTGATGAGAAGTCCGTTGTTTTAGAATCATTACTCGCGTTTAAACGCGCGGGAAGTGATGCAATTTTAACCTATTATGCAAAAACAGTTGCTCGATGGTTGCAGAATTAGGCAAACATTTTGATGAAGATTCATCATCTCAAACTGGTATAGATGAACTTCATGGGGTAGAATTAACCCGATTATTTGTGATAATTATTAAGTAAATGGAATAAAACAATTATAAAATTTGTTTTGAATTACTAAGAAATATGAAGCATAAAAGTTTATAAACTACTTAGAGGAGTTTTCTCCGTGAAAAAAATTAAGCAACTATTCGCTGGTGCTATGTTAACAACCTTGGGGTTGCCAATAGCACAGGCGGATTATGCCCTGAATTTAATGGAAGGGGTGACAAAAGTCAGTAATGACATTTATGATTTACACATGCTTATCCTTTGGATATGTGTATTCATTGGTGTTGCTGTTTTTGGGACGATATTTTATTCAATCTATCATCACCGCAAATCCAAGGGTCATGAAGCTGCCCATTTCCATGAACATACGACAGTTGAAATTATTTGGACAATCATTCCAACCATCATTTTAGTTGCCATGGCTATTCCAGCAACTAAGACCATGCTTGAATTAGACGATGTTCAAGAGTCTGAAATGTCAATTAAAGTGACAGGAAAACAATGGTATTGGGATTATCAATATCTCGATAGTGGCGTTCACTTTGAAAGCCACTTAGATGAAATAAGTGAAAAATCACATCGTGGTCACACTATTGATCCCCACACAGTGCCTAATTATTTGTTAAGTGTTGATAGACCACTCGTTATTCCAATTAACAAAAAAATTCGTTTTGTTTTTACATCTGCTGACGTTATTCATTCATGGTGGGTACCTGATTTAGGATGGAAAAAAGATGCGAATCCTGGTTTTATCAATGAAGCATGGACATCTGTTCCCACCCCAGGCGTTTATCGTGGGCAGTGTACTGAATTATGCGGTCGTGATCATGGCTTTATGCCAATTGTTGTGGTTGCAATGAATCAAGGTGACTACGATAATTGGGTAAAAACGACTTTAGAGAAACAAAATGCACAACCGGATTTAAGCGATCAATCACATGAACAATTGATGGCTAATGGTTCGAGCGTGTATTTGAAAAATTGCGTAGCATGTCATCAGATTGATGGTAAAGGTGTTGTTGGTAATTATCCTGCACTGCGTGGTAGTGCAAAAGTTACTGGTGGCGTTGATCCTTTAATTGGTTTCTTACAAGCAGGTACAAGTAAAATGCCTTCATTTGCTAAGTTAAAAGATAATGAATTAGCAGCAGTGATTACCTACATTAGAAACTCACCTGATATCGGTAATAAAGTAGGCGACGAAATCCAACCTAAAGCAATTACGCCTGTTTATGATGACGATGAGTAATTACTGCTTATTGGGCTTTTTTTAACTGTTTATTGAGGTATTAAAGTATGTCTGCTGTCACAGCTGAACATGATCATGACGATCATCACCATGATGATCACGCTCACGGTCCAGAAAAAGGGTGGTTGCGTTGGGTTGTCACCACGAACCATAAAGATATTGGTACGTTATATTTGGTATTCGCACTAGCCATGTTTTTTGTGGGTGGTACGATGGCGATGGTTATTCGTGCCGAATTGTTTGAACCTGGAATGCAGTTTGTTGATCCACAGTTTTTTAATTCAATGACCACCATGCATGCGCTTGTGATGGTTTTTGGAGCTGTAATGCCAGCCTTTGTTGGTTTGGCTAATTGGATGGTCCCTATGATGATTGGTGCGCCTGATATGGCGTTGCCACGCATGAATAATATGAGCTTTTGGTTGCTTGTGGCGGGTATTTTATTACTTGCGTCTACCTTATTTATGGAAGGTGGTGCCCCTGCAGGTGGCTGGACTTTATATCCGCCATTAGTATTGCAAACAGGTAAAGCACTTCCGTTTGCTATTTTCTCAGTACATTTACTGGGTATATCTTCAATTATGGGGGCAATTAACATTGTTGCGACTATTTTGAATATGCGTGCCCCTGCAATGTCGTTAATGAGAATGCCTATGTTCGTTTGGACATGGTTGATTACTGGTTTCTTGTTGATTGCGATTATGCCTGTTTTTGCGGGTGCTGTGACCATGTTGTTAACGGATAAATTCTTTCATACCAGCTTCTTTGATGCGGCGGGTGGTGGTGATCCGGTTCTTTATCAGCATATTTTCTGGTTCTTTGGTCACCCTGAAGTGTACGTCATGATTTTGCCAACATTTGGCGTGGCATCAACCATTATTCCCGTATTTGCGCGTAAGCCATTATTTGGTTACAGTTCGATGGTGTATGCGACAGCGGCGATTGCATTCTTGGCATTTATTGTTTGGGCACATCATATGTTCACTGTTGGGATGCCAATCTCAGGTGAGTTGTACTTTATGTATGCCACTATGCTAATTGCTATTCCCACAGGCGTGAAAGTATTTAACTGGACCGCAACGATGTGGAAAGGGGCAATGACATTTGAAACTCCCATGTTGTTTTCCATTTCTTTTGTTGTGCTCTTTACCTTAGGGGGTTTCACTGGGTTGATGATGTCAATTGCACCTGCTGATTTTCAATATCATGATAGTTATTTTATTGTGGCACATTTTCATTACACATTAGTGCCTGCATCTATTTTTATGTTGATGGCCGCAGGGTATTATTGGATGCCTAAATGGACAGGGCATATGTACAACGAGAAAATTGGCCAATTGCATTTCTGGTTATCTGCAATTTCAGTGAATATTTTGTTTTTCCCCCAACATTTCTTGGGATTAGCCGGTATGCCACGTCGTATTCCTGATTATGCCATTCAGTTTTCTGATTGGAATATGATTTCAAGTATTGGTGGATTTATATTCGGCGCAAGTCAATTATTATTCCTATACATTGTTGTGGATACAATTAAAGGCGGAACAGGCGAAAAAGTAACTGACGAAGTTTGGGAAGATGCTCATAAGCATGGCTTGGAGTGGACACTGCCTTCACCAGTTCCTTATCACACCTTTTCTACACCACCTACCGTGATTCCTTGTGATCACGATTAGGTCATAGATTATAGAGGCGCTGCTTTTTAGTAGCGCCTTTGTGATGAACTGACGAGTAGTCAAAATGACCATTAAACAAAAGAATATTTTAACGGCAATCGTACTTATTGCCATTGCAACCACAATTTATGTTATGGCTGTTATCCAAGCGATGTCGAGATGAACGAGGATGTTGCGGTAAAAAATAAACGATTAGGACGCAATTTAGCGATTGTTGCAATTGCTATGTTTGGATTTGGGTATGCGTTAGTGCCTCTTTATGATGTTTTATGTGAGTGGAAATGGATTGAGCGCGATCGTCCAGACGCAATTAAAGCAATACCAGAAACTGCTTATGAAATAGATAAGAGTCGTGAAGTGAATGTGGAGTTTATGACGACATTAAATGAGTCAACTCCCATGATTTTTAGCGCGGAAATGACACAATTGAAAGTGCATCCTGGTGAGTATCATACCGTAAATTTTTATGCAGAAAATAAAACGGCGTCACCTATGGTGGCGAGAGCCATCCCAAGTTTTTCACCGGCACTTACGAGTACCTATTTTGAGAAAGTCGAATGTTTTTGTTTTTCTGAGCAGACTTTTGCACCGCATGAAAAAAAAGTCATGCCTATGCGTTTTGTGTTAAATCCGGCGCTGCCGCATGAATATAAAACCATTACATTATCGTACACTTTTTTTGATAACACTCAAACAGCGATAAAAAAATAACTAGGGGAAGTTTATGTCAACAAATAATGCTTATTATATTCCGCATAAAGCAACGTGGCCTGTCATGGCTACAGCGGGTTTACTAACCACGCTTGTGGGGTTTGCTAATTATTTAAATGGCTCATCTATCGGTTCTCCGTTGATGATGTTAGGTTTTGCAATTTTTATTGTGATGGTTGCGGGATGGTTTACGCTCCAATCGATAGAAAGTGAATCGGGGATGTATAACCATGGTGTGGGGATATCATACCGTATGGGAATGATGTGGTTTATTTTTTCCGAAGTGATGTTCTTTGCAGTGTTTTTTGGTACTTTATGGTATACGCGTAATTTGTCGGTGCCTTGGCTTGGCGGCGAAGGTGCAAAAGCGGCAACTAAAGCGATATTATGGACGAACTACACGGCAGTATGGCCAACGAATGGTCCAGGTAATGTTGGCGGGCATTTTGAGCCGATGGGGGCTTTTGGATTGCCATTTGTTAACACATTATTACTTTTGAGCAGTGGCGTGACATGTACTTGGGCGCATCATGGTTTACTGGCAAAAAAACGTGATCAGCTCATTAAGGGCTTGATTGCAACGGTTAGCTTAGGTTTTTTATTTGTACTTTGCCAAGCCTTTGAATATCACGAAGCTTACACTGAAATGGGTTTAACACTTGGCTCAGGTATTTATGGCTCCACATTCTTTATGTTGACCGGTTTTCATGGCTTTCACGTTTGTGTGGGTGCAATTATTTTGAGTGTGGTGTTGTTTCGCAGTGCAAAAGGACATTTCACACCTGAAAACCATTTTGCATTTGAAGCAGCGGCATGGTACTGGCATTTCGTTGACGTCGTATGGTTAGGGTTATTTGTATTTGTTTATTTAATGTAAATAAATAACAACATTAAAAAAGCGTGGTCAATTTTTAGGCCACGCTTTTTTTTTGTCAAAGCGAGTTAATTCTTATTGGATAATTCCGACGTTGTGTCATGAGATTGCGCTCTTGTTCCAATTCCGTGCGGTTCAATCCAGCCATTTGCAACAGCAATAAATATAAAAATAAATAATGTAATGGATAAAGTAATTCGCAGTGTGAGTGCGTTGAGTGCTTTTTGAGAATTGGCCTGGTCTTTATGTTTGACAATATTAAACAATGCAGAGCCTAAACTGAATAAAATCAACAAAAATGTAAAAATGACAACCGTTTTAATTAACATAAGTATTTTATTGTTGTGAAAAAAGAAAAGTGTATTTTGATGATTTTGGCGTAGTAATACAAATTTAATAGAGAAAATGTGGATGAATATAAAATTAAGCTGGACTATAGCCTATTTGGCCATGTTTACGCTATTACTTAGTCTTGGTGCGTGGCAAATTCATCGCGCTGATGAAAAACAAGCATATATCGATATACAAGCACAACGAATAAATCAACACATCGACTTAACGCGCACTGAAATAAGTGATGATGTTTTGGGGCAACGCTATAAGCAGGCGACATTGACTGGGTATTTTGATAGCACACATCAGTTTTTACTAGATAATCAAATGCATGAAAGTAAAGTGGGGTATTTTGTCATGACGCCCTTTAAAATCAAAAATGCTAATAAAGCTGTCTTAGTGAATCGGGGTTGGATTCCCTTAACCGAACCACGGGCTATTTTACCAGATGTGACTTTAGCGCCTGATACAACTGAAATATCCTTAACGGGGCGAATCAATACGTTTCCAAGTGTTGGTATTCAACTCAAAGGTGCAACGCAACCAACAAAAACGCAACCCGCCGTTGTGCAAGTGCTTGATGAAAAAGTTTTGTCTAAACTATTAGGTTATGATTTATTGGCTTTTCAGCTTGAATTAAGTCCAGATTTGCCTCATGGTTATGTTCGTAACTGGCATATTTCGACGTTGATTCCACCAGAGAAACACTTGGCTTATGCGCTACAATGGTTTGGCCTGGCTTTAGTTTTAACTGTAATGTTCATTAAAATGGCTCTAAAAAAATGATAACACCACAACAAAAAAGAAATAGACAGCTCATTATTGGCATATTTGCGATGTCAATTATTCCATTCAGTATTGCATGGTATATGGCAAAGCACCCTGATTTTTTAACACGTGTACCAACGAATTACGGTGAATTAATTAAGCCGATTATCACAACAGAACGCAGTGATTTTCAAGGTTTTGATACGTTCTCGAAAGAGAATATTCAAGAGCTTTCTTCGCACTGGCTTATAGTGAATGTCATTGCTAAACCGGATTGTTCTGACGTTTGCATTGAAGCCATTTATAAAAGTCGACAATTACGATTGATGTTAAATAAGGAATTAGTTCGCACTCGACGTGCAGTTTTAGTGCTTGATAATACAGTTTCCCAAGAAAAAGCAGGAATGTGGTGGCAAGAAGAGTCAGATTTATTAAAATTAAAACCCAGCGTAGAAGTTATTGATAAATTAAATGCACTGTATAATGGAAGTATTCCTGAAGGCGTGTTATTACTTGTAGATCCGCTTGGGAACTTTATGATGCGCTATGCACCTGATTTCAATCCTTATGATGCAAAAAGCGATTTAATGCACCTTTTAAAAATTTCACAAATTGGTTAATTAAAACATGTTTAGAAAAATAGCTGGTTTTAGCACCGTTTTAGTTTTTGTAACTTTACTGATTGAGACGGGGATTCGTTTATCACAGATGGATTTGGGCGAATTTAATGTCGTTCATCGATTATTGATACAAACGATGCCCATTTTTGTGAGCAGTGCATTATTTTTGGGCAGTACCATTTTTGCCTTGTTATTTGCTCTTTATTTGCGTTTAGATGACCGCGTTATTCTCGCTAAGCAACCACAAAGTCGTTTATTAGTGAGTGTTGCATTATTTGTAATTTTAATTCAGCTATTTTTAGGTGATTGGACGGCTGCCAATCATGCAGCTCTGGCTTGTCGTGGCTTTCCTCAATGTAATGGTAGCTGGTTGCCAGCATTAAATTACGATGGCGCTCTAAACTTATTATATGGTGTACAAAATCATTATAGCGGCACGGTTGCTTATGACGCTCAAATTACACTGGCGTGGCTGCACCGTGCCGTGGCATTGATATGCTTTATAGTGATAAGTGGTGTCATTTTTCAAGCAACATCCGCACCTTCGCATACACTGCGTAAAGCGGGCGTTTGGTTAAGTAGCATCTTATTTTTACAAATTAGTTTAAGTATCCTCACAATTAAACTTAATTTGCCTTGGTGGATGGCTGTGATTCATGGAGGATTAGCAACACTGCTTATTTTGCCATTGATTGCTATCCATTTTTATAGCAAATATGATTTTCCAACTTTAGAATTAGAAAGCGCGATACAAGATGTTGATACACAAGTAATTGAACCCATTACCAAAGAGAGCGATTCATTATATGGACGCTTAAAATCGCAATTACAACGAACACGAAATGGCTTGGGCAGTATATTATCTAAATCTAGTAGTGAAAACCTATTAGCGGACATTGAAGCGAATTTGTTGATGGCTGACGTAGGGGTTGACGCTAGTTCAGCAATAATTGCTCGATTATCTGAGCAACTTAGTCGAGCTGAATTAAATAATCGTGATGTATTAGAGGCCGCTTTAAAAGAGGCTTTGATTGAAATATTAAAACCATGCGATATTAATCTTCGTATTCCAAAACAGGATAAGCCATTTGTCATTTTAGTTGTGGGGGTCAATGGCGCCGGTAAAACGACCACGATTGGTAAATTAGCCAATCGTTTAAAATCGCAAGGGCATAGCGTTATGCTTGCGGCTGGGGATACCTTTAGAGCAGCCGCAGTTGAACAGCTCCAAACATGGGGAGAGCGCAATGAAATTCATGTGGTTGCGCAACATACGGGAGCAGACTCTGCCTCTGTTATTTTTGATGCAATTCAATCGGCACAAGCTAAAAATATTGATGTGTTAATTGCCGATACAGCAGGGCGATTGCAAACTAAGTCTAATTTGATGGAAGAACTCAAAAAAGTGAAACGTATCATGGCAAAACTCGATGATACAGCGCCACATGAGGTTTTATTAGTCTTAGATGCTGGTACAGGACAGAATGCGATTTCTCAGGCCAAATTATTTAATGAAGCGGTGACATTGACAGGCTTAACCTTAACAAAATTGGACGGTACGGCAAAAGGAGGTGTCATTTTTGCATTAGCAAAACAATTTGGCATTCCGATTCGTTTTATTGGGATTGGAGAAGGCATTGAAGATTTACAGGATTTTGATGCTGAAAATTTCGTTAATGCGTTATTTATTAAAGACTAAAATTTATGTTGGAATTTGACAATGTCAGTATGCGTTATCAAGAAGTAGGCGATGTGCTTCGCAATGTGAGTTTTCGTTTAACAAAAGGTGAAATTGCTTTTTTAACGGGGCATTCTGGGGCGGGTAAGAGTACATTGTTTAAACTGATTGCCATGATTGAGCGGGGTAATCGTGGAAAAATTATGTTTAATAAAAAAGATTTAAGCCAAATTCGACCCAGTCAAATACCTTATATACGACGAGAAATGGGGTTGATTTTTCAGGATTACAAATTGCTTAATGATCGCACTGTCTTTGATAATGTGGCGTTACCTTTAGTTATTATGGGGTACAGCGCTAAAGAAATTAACGGCCTAGTTCGTGCGGCACTTAGCAAGGTGGGATTGCTAGGTAAGGAGAGAAAACTTCCATTAACGTTATCGGGCGGAGAGCAGCAGCGTGTAGGTATTGCAAGGGCGGTAGTCCATAAGCCCTTAATTATTTTAGCGGATGAGCCAACTGGAAATTTAGACCCCGAATTATCGGCAGAAATTATGCATTTATTTGAACAATTCCAAAGTGTTGGTGTCACCGTATTGATTGCAACGCATGATATTTCACTCATTTCAACGCTCAATCATCGGGTGTTACGATTAGATCATGGCAATTTAGTGGCCGGTATCCAGTGAGTCACGTCACAAATTAAACGTACTGTTTCACATTCATCAAATTTAGAAAATGTAGTTCATTGAGTCAATAAAATTATGAAGCATAAGAACAAGCACAAGCCTAGGAATAATCATAATAGTATCATCGAGGCGAAAAGAAATCCTAAACAAACCTCAAAAACGGGTGGTACGTTTGTCGAAAAATTATATGCCTACCGAGATCAGCATGCTCAAGCGTTATTTTCAAGTCTAGGTCGCCTTGTTGCATCGCGTCTCAATGCGCTGTTAACGGTTATTGTATTGTCAATTTCCATTTCGCTCGCATGCGGTTTTTATCTATTGATTATGAATACGAAGCAACTCACCGTTGATCTCGAAAGCAGCAATCAGATTTCGCTATTTTTACATGATGACGTTTCACTTGCGAGTGCAAATCGTTTAGCGAATGGCATTAAGCTTGACCCAAGTGTCCAAATGGTAAAAGTGATTACGAAAGAGCAAGCACTTAAAGAGTTCGAGGACTTCAGTGGGTTTGGTGACGCAGTTCGAGCATTAGAAAAAAACCCATTGCCAATCGTACTGCAAGTGATACCCAAAAATTCGTTGGAAGAAGGGCAGAATATCGAAACATTGGTGGGGAATTTTAAACAAGCCGCTGAAGTTGATTTTGCTCAACTGGATTTGCATTGGGTAAAACGGTTGCAAACGATGATTGAAGTATCCCAATGCGCCATGATTTTGATGGGAATTTTATTAAGTTTGGCTGTGTTAGTGATTACAGGGAATACAATTCGCTTGGAATTTCATACACGTCGAGATGAAATTATCATTGCAAAACTTGTTGGTGCTACCAATAGTTTTGTACAGCGACCATTTTTATATAGTGGTTTTTGGATTGGTTTTTTTTCAGGAATTAACGCTTGGTTTATCGTCACGATTATGATGTTGATTCTAAAGCAGTCTGTTGAGAAACTATCTATGCTCTACAACAGCAGTTTCCATTTATTATTCATGGGTTTTTTTGAAACGCTAGGGTTGATTTTTGTATCATCTATGCTTGGAATTGTGGGTTCTTGGGTTGTTGTGCAGATACAATTACAACAACTCAAGAGTTAAGGTTTTACTTTTCGGTTGCTAGTGTTTCAAAACGAAAGCTTCCTTGACCGTTTTCGCCTAAAAACGTTGCGAGCCATGGCAGTGTCGTTTGCATTGTTTGCGCTAAATTCCAAGGCGGATTGATAACAATCATGCCGCTTGCTGTCATTCCTCGCTTCGATTCATCTAAAACCGTCCCCAGTTCAAAGAGCTGTATATTGGGTATGCCAGTTTTAATCAATGCTTTTTCAATTCCTTGATTGCGTTCTCTTTCAATGACAGGATACCAAAGTACATAAGTGCCAGTAGAAAATCGTTTGTGCATTTGTGTGAGCGTTTTTACCACTTGGTCATAATCACTTTTCATTTCGTACGAAGGATCGATTAATACCATTCCTCGCCTCTCTACGGGAGGAAGTAGACCAAAACTGTCTTTTAAGCCGTCCAAATGATGAATCGTGATACGTTTATCATGCTTCATATTGAGTTTTAATGCAGCTATTTCAGTTGAATGTAATTCAAATAAGTGCAGTTTGTCATGAGGGCGTAAAAGTTGCTTAATAAGTAATGGCGATCCTGCATAACGAGTCAGTTGTCCATTTGCATTGAAGCGTTTTTGCATGGAGACATAATTGGCAACGGAAACGGGCATGTCGTCACGTTGCCATAATTGGCTAATACCGCTATCAAATTCACGATTTTTTGAGGCGTAATCGCCGTCTAATTCGTATTTGCCACCGCCTGCGTGTGTATCAATCACGCAAAAGGGTTTTTCTTTTTGTGTTAAATAAGTGAGAATTTCAAGTAACACAATGTGTTTTAGCACATCCGCGAAATTTCCAGCATGAAAAGCGTGACGATAGCTTAACATAGCATCATGGGGTAATGGTGACTAGCCAACCCGTTTCAACATTGCACTTTTCATTTTTTGCATTAACCTTGATATTGATTCGTGCGGTGGTATCACGTAATTCATGGGGTAATTGACCTACGATGCGAAAGAAATCACCTTTAGGCTCGATTGTTAGCGCAACTACTTGTGACTTAATGGTGACTTCAATTTGCTCAGGTTTTTGCACATTAAAAGCTAAGAATGAAAATTCAGATTCGGGTGAAACCGTAGCTAAATGTTCAGGTTCAAACTTAGATAACTGGGCTTTTACGCAAGCCATACCACTGCTTGAGCCACTATTGCCTGTATGCATACTATGATCAACAGCATAACTGTTTGTTGCCACTAAAAGGGATAATAATCCAATTGCTTGCCAGGTTGATTTTTTCATATTTGTTTCCTTATTATTTTTATAGAAAAAAGTGATTTGGAATTGAAATTCTAGGAAATTGACTCTTTAGTATAGAAGGAAATGCGAAATGAAGCGAGTTTACTATAGGCTTTGTGCCAGTGTTAGCTGGTAAGAAGATGTTTCTCAAAGGCTTCAAGTCGAGTAGGCGTTCCAATATCCATCCATAACCCTTCAAAATATTCGCCTGTTACGTGACCTTTTGACATGGCTTCGCGTAGGATAGGGGCGAGTTTGGTGCTGTTTTTTGGTGCTTGTTGAAATAATTGTGGGGAATAAAGACCAATTCCACTGAAAGTTAAACAATGACGTTCGTTTGAGCAGAGTGTGTTGTCAGCCTGTAAATGAAAATCCCCTTGAGGATGATGTATAGGATTATCAACTAAGATTAAGTGTGCTAAATCAATGGATTTTTCATGTAACTGTTGAAATGGGAAATCAGTAGCAATATCTGCGTTGACAACTACAAACGGATTTTCACCTAATAAAGGCAACGCGTGAATGATGCCTCCGGCTGTTTCAAGTCCTTTTTCACCCTCAGGAGAATAGCAAATGGTTGCTCCAAATTGGGAGCCGTCACCTAGGGTATCTTCGATTTGTTTACCTAGATAAGCATGATTGATGACAATTTCGGTAATTTCCGCTAAAACTAAGCGCTCAATAATTCGTTCAATTAGCGATTTTCCTGCGGCCAATAAAAGCGGTTTTGGTGTGTGTTGCGTGAGAGGCATCATTCGCTCACCACGCCCAGCAGCTAAAATCATTGCACGCATAGAGAATTAGTGAATCTTAAAGTAATCAACCGCGTTTGCGAGTGCAATGGCTTGATCTTTTAGATTAATAGCCGTGGCAGCCGATTGTTTCACTAATGTTGCGTTTTGCTGGGTCATTTCTTCCATTTCTAAAATCGCGCTATTGGCTTGCCCAATGCCTGTGCTTTGTTCATCAGAAGCTATTGAAATATCTGCAATCATTTGCGTCACAGTGCGAATTGACGTAACGATTTCTTCCATTGTATGACCCGCATCAAGCACTAATTTACTGCCATCCTCAATTTTGTCGACCGAATCGTTAATTAATAATTTAATTTCACCTGCGGCGGTAGCTGCTCGTTGCGCCAAACTACGCACTTCACTCGCCACTACCGCAAAGCCTCTGCCTTGTTCGCCTGCTCGCGCGGCTTCAACGGCTGCATTTAAGGCTAATATATTGGTTTGAAATGAAATGCTATCAATAACGGAAATAATATCGACGACTTTGCGTGATGACTCGTGAATCTCCTGCATTGTATCGACAACGCGTGTTATGACTTTAACGCCTTTAGTTGCAATATCTGACGTGTTTACTACGAACGTATTGGCATAATTTGCATTTTCTGTATTCGCTTGGACAGTTGAATTTAATTCGTGCATACTCGCGGCCGTCTCTTCCAATGCGCCCGCTTGTGAGGTGGTACGATTGGATAAATCATGATTACTGGCTGCAATTTCTTTTGAGCTGGAACTGAGGCTATCCGTAATGTTTTTAATTAGTTCGACAATTTCGGTTAATTTTTGAACGGTGTTATTAGCATTATTTTTAATATGTTCAAAATCACCCGTGTATTGCGTTGTGATTTTTTTATTTAAATTCCCTTGTGCCAGCGCGTTAAATACATCGGCAATATCATCGTAACTTTTTTCACATGTTTCGAGGAGTATATTGAGCCCTTCTGCGATATCTTTGAAAAAACCTCCTTTTGCGTCAACGCGCACGCGATTTCGAAAATTCCCGCTAATGGCATCTTCGACAATTTTTGAAATTTGATTTTCCATTGCTGATTCAACGGTAATGTTTTTCCACTGTGTTGCCCGACCTACGTAATTATTTTGTTCATCGTAAACAGAGATAACGGTTAAACGTAATTTTTTTCCACCTAAATTAATCAGCATAATTTTGGGTGCTTTACTTTGTTCGCTGAAGGTGTTTTGATCTTCTGGCGTTTCTAAGTACGTTGAAATTCGCTGGCCAAACATACCTTCAATTGAAAAATTGGGAATGCGTTTTGATAATTCATCGCTCATTTCAGTCCACAACATTTTGGCAGCGACGTTCATGTAAACAAGTTCTCGTCGACTATTTGCAAGTGTCACGGGCATACGGACTTCATCAAGCGCTTGTTTAATTCGAAGCATCTCCCTTGCGGTACGTTGGTCTTCAGCGGCTTCAAAACCAAATTTAATGCCAATCATTTTAATGCCTTGCATAATACTGCCAAGTTCATTTTTGGAGAATTCGTTAACAGGAATGTAGTTTCCTTCTGATACTTGCTGAAGCATTTGTGATGCGCGTTTGATTGGGCGCAAAATACTGAGCAAGGTGAGTATTGACCACACCAGATAAAGTAGCGCAGCTGCAACGCCAAAGCCAATAATATGGTTATGAAATTGTGTCATGACATGCGATGACAGTATTTGATTTTCACGAATATGCTTATCAATTTGGTTTTGATGAAAATTAACTAATTCATCGATGTTTTGAACAAAGTCGGTATCGACG
Organism: Pseudomonadota bacterium; assembly: GCA_039805765.1. GTDB lineage: Bacteria > Pseudomonadota > Gammaproteobacteria > Methylococcales > Methylomonadaceae > UBA10906. The sequence goes on along the minus strand of JBDLTP010000009.1, from coordinate 101,165 downwards.
TTATTGACTAGGTTATCGACAACAAGAATACTGTGAATATTGTCAGTTTGATAAAGGTTGAGTGCTGCGTGATATTTCACCATTAAGTCATGATAATTTTTCAGTGCGTTATCGGTTAAATCTAATACTTGTTTTTCAGGCATATCACGCATTAAATTAGTTAACGTGAGTAAATTGTCGGTGATTTTTTTTCCTTTTTCGTCAAATGCGTTAACGGATTTGACAAACATTGCCGGATCTTGCCCACGCAATAAGGCATTTTTGAACTCTTGAATTTGGTTTTCATATTCCACCTCAACAGTTCTGGATATATTTACGCCTTTGGCATGTATTTCAACGTTTTGCATATTTTCTTGTGAGAACGTTTGAATGTTTTCAAGCACATAATTACTGTAAAATGCAATGCTTGCAAAGAAAATCAACGAGGTTATCACCAAGGTATTTAATTTGGTTTTGATTGAAGCATGATTAAATTGCCTAATAAAAAACTGAGTGAAACCGGGAAGGATGACTTCCCCACCATCCAGTTTAATGCGATTTTTTCCACGTTGGATTTTTTGATATAAAGTTGTGGCTTGTAGAATTTCTTCTGGAGTGGCTTTTGTGCGAACGGATAAATAACCAATAATTTGGCCATGGTCAAACACCGGCATAATATTCGCTCGTACCCAATAAAAGCCGCCATGCTTGATGCTATTTTTAATGACGCCCGTCCAAGAGCGTCCCGATTGAAGCGTTTTCCATAAATCAGCAAAGACATCTTTAGGCATATCAGGGTGGCGTAAAATGCTGTGGGGAGCATTAATCAACTCACTTTTTGTATGGCCGCCTATGCGAACTAAATCATCGTTTACATAGGTAATGATGCCTTTTAAATCTGTTTTAGAAACGATCAAATCCGTATCGGTAAGGACATATTCTTGATTCGTAAGCATGTTAATTCACAGTTAAGGGTTAAAATCTAAAAGATTGCAACTAGGTGACATAAATAAATTTTAATTCGTGTTCACTTTAACACGCTATAAATTTAATATGACCATTATAATAGGCTTTATGTTCTGTTATCGGTAGCGCAGCATTTTTTTGTAATCAACATCACATATTCTAAAGCATAAGGAAAACAGCGTTTATGAATCGTAGCCAACGTCCAGTAGTGGTTTCATTTTCAGGGCATGATCCCAGTGGCGGCGCAGGTATTCAAGCGGACATTGAAACTATAACGAGTCATCAGTGTCATGCGGCAAGTATTATTACGTGTTTAACTGTGCAGAATACTTCAAATATAGCAAAAATTGTGCCGCAAAAACCGGAAGATATTATTCAACAAGCTGACCTATTGCTACGCGATATGCCGGTGCACGCATTTAAAATTGGTTTAATTGGTCATGATGACGTAGCCCATGCTATTTATGACATCATTCATAAATATCCGCTTATTCCTGTAGTTTTAGATCCTATTCTTGCCGCAGGTGGCGGTAAAGAGTTAGCAGACACGGCCATCATTGAGACAATTCGAACCCGTTTGTTACCGTTAACCACGGTATTAACGCCAAATTTTAAGGAGGCTAAGCGTTTAACGCAACACGATGATGTTAATGCGTGTGGTGCGCGTTTGCTTGATTTAGGCGCCGAATATGTTTTGGTGACAGGTGGTGATGAAAATACAGAAAGTGTGGTGAATCACTTATTCAGTAAAAATCATCATGAAAGTTATACCTGGTCTCGACTACCGTTGCGTTACCATGGATCAGGCTGTACGTTGGCGTCTAGTATCGCCTCTTTATTGGCACTTGGCGTGACGCCAGTTCAAGCAATCAATGATGCGCAAGAATATACATGGCATAGTTTGCAAAGTGCTTATCAAACCGGTGGTGGCCAAGTGAATCCTAACCGATTATTTTGGAGGTAAATGACCATGCTTCCTATGCCTAAAAATGGACTTTACGCCATTACGCAAACTGAAAATCAATCTATTGACGCTATTTTGACTCAAACACAGGCTGTTTTGCGCGGTGGTGCAAAGATTGTGCAATACCGAGATAAAAAACCAATTGATGCACGCCTGCTGGCTAAAGCATTGGTGCAACTGTGTCATCAATTCGAGGTTCCGTTGATAATTAACGATGATGTAGAATTGGCATTGGCTGTGGGTGCGGATGGCGTTCATTTAGGTGAAAGTGATGGCAGTATTCAGCAGGCCAGAGTCGAGTTAGGGGGTAACGCGATTATTGGGGTGTCTTGTTATAATAATATAGAGCGTGCTGTTGATGCGCAAAGACAAGGAGCAAATTATGTGGCTTTTGGCAGGTTTTTTGCTTCTAGTACTAAGCCATTAGCAGCGCCAGCGCAATTAGAAACATTAACGAGGGCAAAAAAGATGATGACTATTCCGGTTGTTGCTATTGGGGGTATTTTGCCTGAAAACGGGCGCGATTTAATTCATGCTGGAGCAGATATATTGGCGGTCATTGGCGGTTTGATGACAAAGGAGCCTGAATTGTCTGCGCGTAATTACGATGATTTATTTGCATTGAAGTTACATTAATTTGTTGCAAGTTGGCACGTTATGTTAGTTCGAACGTTTTTAATTTTACTTATTTTTGGATTTTTTATGACAGAAAAAAATGCTAATGCACTACAAAGCATTCAAATTCCAGCAACCTCAACACATAAATATTCGATTATATGGTTGCATGGATTAGGTGCGGACGGACATGATTTTGAAGGGATTGTGCCTGAGTTGAATTTAATTGATTCTTCGAGTGTGCGTTTTATATTTCCACATGCCCCCGTGCAAACGATTACGGTGAATCGTGGTATGGAAATGCGTGCATGGTACGATATTTTGAGTATGGAGGAGTTGCAGCGCGAAGTCGATGTAGCGGGTATTGAGCGTTCGACACAGTTAGTGAATCAATTAATTCAAAAAGAGATTGATCGTGGTATTTCAACTAAAAATATTCTTCTGGTGGGATTTTCACAAGGCGGCGTGATGGCACTCCATGCAGGCCTTCGCTATCCTGAGCCTCTTGCTGGAATTATTGCTTTATCTGCGTATCTGCCAACACTTGACAGTTTAAAAACACAACGTGCACCGGCAAATAACAATACCCCTATTTTCATGTCTCATGGCATCATTGATTCAGTGGTGGCGGTTGAAACGGGAAAAGCGGCTTTTGATGGTTTAAAAGAGTTAGGCTATCAGATTGAATGGCATGATTATGTGATGGAACACAGTGTTTGTGTAGAAGAAATTGAGCAAATTGCGCAGTTTATTAATATGGTTCTTAAATGAATCAAGCGGGTAGTTTATTTGCCGTAAAGGATTTAACTGTCAAATTCAACGATGTGCGTGTTGTTGATGCGATCAGTTTTGATATTCAAGCGGGAGAAACATTTGCCTTAGTGGGTGAGTCGGGGTCAGGTAAATCGATGACGGCACTCGCAGCACTTAATATATTGCCATACAACGCTTTAGTAGATAGCGCTGTCATGATTTTGCATAATGATAATTTAGCGCATTTTACAGAGCAAGAATGGTGTAAAGTTCGTGGAAGACGAATTGCAATTATTTTTCAAGACCCTATTGCCTCACTTAATCCGGTCATGAAAATAGGTGCGCAGATTGCTGAAGTCATTCAATTGCATTTTGATTTACCTAAACAAACCATAAAACAACGTGTCGTTGAGTTGCTTGAGCAAGTCGAATTACCCCATGCTGCAAAGCGTCTCAATGATTATCCCCATCAGCTTTCTGGCGGTCAGCGTCAGCGCGTCATGATTGCGATGGCGCTTGCGGGGCAGCCAGATTTGCTAATCGCAGATGAGCCTACAACGGCTTTAGATGTGACGATTCAAGCGCAAATTTTAGAGTTGCTTAAATCCATTCAGAAAAAAACAGGCATGGCGCTTTGGCTCATTAGCCATGATTTAGCGCTTGTTGCAAGTATTGCGCATCGTGTAGCGGTCATGCAAAAAGGAAAAATTGTCGAAGTAGGGCATGCGCAAACAGTATTTGATCACCCTAAGCATCCCTATACCCAAAAATTAATTGCCGCGCTGCCATCAATGAAAAGTTGCGAAACTCGACCAATCAAGTCGGATGCAAAATGGTTTCTTGAAGTGCGACATTTTTCCTGTTTTTACCCGATTCGAAAGGGCATTTTTAAGCGGGTAGTGGATTATGTTCGCGCAGTGGATGATGTAAGTTTTAGGTTGCAACGGGGAAAAACATTAGCCTTAGTTGGTGAGTCTGGCTGTGGTAAAACGACATTAGGTAAAGCATTACTTCATTTAATTCCCTTCAATAGTGGTGAGGTATATTTAGACGGCATTGCTTTTCACAATTTATCGAGTGAGGCACTGCGCCAAGAACGCGCGGCTATGCAAATTATTTTTCAAGATCCTTTTTCATCAATGAATCCTCGTTTATTGGTAGGCGATATTATTGCAGAAGGACTCAGCGCTTTGCGGCCAGACATGGAGATATGTGAGCGTGAGGAACGTGTTCGCAAATTATTGCAGCGCGTTGAATTACCTGAAGATGCCATGTATCGTTATCCGCATGAATTTTCTGGCGGTCAGCGGCAACGTATATGTATTGCTCGAGCGCTTGCTGTTGAACCTAAAGTTCTTATTTGTGATGAGCCAACAAGTGCTTTGGATGTTTCCGTGCAATCGCAAATTATTCAATTACTTAAAACGCTACAAGAAGAGCAGGGCATGAGTTATTTATTTATCACGCACGATTTGGCGGTGGTTTCTGAAATTGCGGATGAGGTGGCAGTCATGTATCGAGGAAAGATTATCGAGCAAGGCGCGGTTGCGCAGATACTCACGCAACCTCAACATGCTTATACGCAGAAATTAATTTCGGCTATTCCTGGTGCGCTCAATTAAACACTAATGCGGCCTATGGCGGTTTTTGCTAAAGGCGACAATCCTTCACCGTCATGTTGGTTGATATGCGCAATGATTGCTTTGCGCATCCGTAAGTCCCATGATCTAACGATATGATTTCTCATGCCTTCAGCCGCTATTTCTTTGTCTGGATCGGCGTTAAAAAAATTGCTAATGTCATTGGCCATTTTTACTAATGTATTAATATTTGAACTCATAATTCTCTACTCTGTAAATCGTTGTGGATGACTGTAAATAACGCAAGAAGACTCTCGCGCAAACCCGATTAATGTTAATCCGGATTCTTGTGCTAAACGAATGGCTAACGCTGTTGGTGCTGAAATTGCCACTAAAATGGATACGCCAACGGCTGTTGCTTTTTGCACCATTTCATAACTCGCACGACTGGTCGTAACCATAAATCCGCAAGTAAAATCCGTGTTACGTTTAAGCAATGCGCCAATAAGCTTATCAAGTGCATTATGTCTGCCTACGTCTTCGCGCAATTCAACAATGCCCTCTTCAGGATTTACCCATGCAACAGCATGAATAGCGCCTGTTAATTGATTGAGTTTTTGTTGAGATGGCAAAGCATGTAGTGCACTGGTGAGTTGCGTTGCGGTAATTGTTAAATCACTCGTTACTGAACGTGACGGTTTAATTGCTTGTTTTAGCGTCGTTGCCCCACACAAACCACATCCAGTTCGCCCTGTTAAATTACGTCCTTTACTGGCTAAATCTTGAAACCGCTCATCGGGTATTTTTAGCTGAACTTCAACCCCATTAGCACGATGATATACTTTTGCCGATTGTAATTCTGACGCATGCGAAATGATACCCTCTGTTAAACTAAATCCTAGGGCAAAATCATCTAGATTGGTGGGTGTTGCAAGCATCACAACATGTGACACCCCGTTGTACATTAATACAACGGGGACTTCCTCAGCAACAAAATCATCAACGTGTGAATCAATACCATGTTGCCATCGGTCTACAGAAACAGATTGATAACTTGACCAGCCTAATTCTAAAACCGATGACAATAAGGCATCATTAGCCATGTGATGCTTGCGCTAGTAAATCAAGTTGATTGTCACTAAAGGCGCGATAACCTTCTTGCCACTCCGAATGTTGCGTTACTTTGGCAATTTGCACGGCAGTCACTTTATATTCAGGACAGTTGGTTGCCCAATCTGAATTGTCAGTTGTAATCACATTCGCACCAGATTCAGGATAATGGAATGTGGTATAAACCACCCCAGGTTGCACGCGGTCTGTTACCATAGCGTGTAACACGGTCTCACCTGCACGACTTTTAATGCCAACCCAATCGCCGTCTTTAATACCGCGATCTTCGGCATCATGAGGATGAATTTCTAAAATATCTTCAACATGCCACGCCACGTTTTTGGTGCGTCGAGTCTGTGCACCTACGTTATAGTGCGCCAATATACGACCCGTAGTTAAAATCAGTGGGAACATCGGAGTCACTTTTTCTTGTGTCGCCACAAATTCAGTCAGCATGAAGAGCCCTTTACCATTATCACGCATAAACTCTTCTGTGTGCATAATAGGCGTTCCATCAGGTGTTTCATCATCGCAAGGCCACTGAATACTGCCGAGTTCATCAATTTTTGAATAGCTAACACCATGGAAAGTGGGTGTTAAACGCGCGATTTCATCCATAATTTCAGATGGATCGGTGTAATTCATCGGGTAGCCAAGTGCGTTTGATAGCATTTGCGTAACTTCCCAATCCGCGTAGCCAGCCAGTGGTCGCATCACTTTGCGCACCGGTGAGATACGACGCTCTGCATTGGTAAATGTACCGTCTTTTTCGAGAAATGACGCACCTGGCAGAAAAACGTGTGCAAATTTTGCTGTTTCGTTCAAGAAAATATCTTGAACAATCACACATTCCATTGCACGAAGTGCCGCGTGAACATGCGTAATATCAGGATCAGATTGCGCAATATCTTCACCTTCAACGTAAAGCCCCATAAAGGTTGCATCTAAAGCCGCATCGAACATATTTGGAATACGCAACCCCGGTTCATTACTTAGCGGTGCTTTCCATTCGTTTTGAAACATAGCATGTGTTTCCACATCCGAGACGTGGCGGTATCCTGGGAATTCATGTGGGAAAGAGCCCATATCACACGAACCTTGAACGTTATTTTGACCACGAAGAGGATTAACCCCCACGCCATCACGACCCAAATTGCCCGTTGCCATTGCTAAGTTGGCAATGCCAATTACCATGGTTGAACCTTGGCTGTGTTCAGTAACGCCTAAACCGTAATATATCGCACCATTTTTAGCTTTCGCATACAAACGTGCGGCTTCTCTAATCTCTTCTGCGGGAACGCCAGTGATTGACTGCGTTGCTTCAGGTGAGTGACGTGTATCTGCGATAAAGGTACGCCATTTGTTAAATGAGGTTACGTCGCAACGTGCATTGACAAATTCTTCATCGACTAAGTTTTCAGACACAACAACATGAGCAAAAGCATTAATTAACGCAACGTTAGTGCTTGGACGCAATTTCAAATGATGACTTGCTTCAACATGCGGTGTTCTGACAATATCAATTTCGCGTGGATCAACAACAATCAATTTTGCGCCTTGACGCAACCGTTTTTTCATTGCTGAGCCAAATACAGGATGCCCATCTGTTGGATTGGCGCCAATAACGACAATAACATCTGATTTTCTGACCGAATCAAAATCTTGTGTACCAGAAGATTCACCAAATGTTTGTTTTAAGCCATAGCCTGTTGGTGAATGGCATACTCGTGCGCAGGTATCGACGTTATTGTTACCAAATCCAGCACGAATGAGTTTTTGAACTAAATAGGTTTCTTCATTGGTACAACGTGAAGAAGTGATGCCACCGACGGAGTCTTTGCCGTATTTCGCTTGAATTCGTTTCATTTCTGACGCGGCATAATCAATCGCTTCTTCCCATGAAACTTCTTTCCAAGCGTCTTCAATGCTGGCGCGAATCATCGGTTTAGTGATGCGGTCTTTGTGAGTTGCGTAACCAAACGCAAAACGTCCTTTGACGCACGAATGTCCGTGGTTGGCTTTGCCGTCTTTATTTGGCACCATGCGAATAACTTGTTCGCCTTTCATTTCCGCACGGAATGAACAACCTACCCCGCAATAGGCACATGTTGTAATAATTGCGTGCTCAGGCAAACCGTTTTCAATGACGTTGTTTTCCATCAATGTCGCGGTAGGGCAAGCTTGAACACAAGCGCCACATGACACACATTCAGAACTTAAGAAATCTTCGTTTTGACTGGGAGAGACTTTTGAATCAAAGCCTCGACCATCAATTGTTAAGGCAAAAGTCCCTTGCGTTTCTTCACAAGCTCGAACGCAACGTGAACAAACGATACATTTGCTAGGATCAAATGTGAAATAAGGATTGGTGGTGTCTTTTGTTGCATTTAAATGCGTTGCTACCGGTGTGTAGCGCACTTCACGAAGCCCAACCGCGCCTGCCATGTCTTGCAGTTCACAATCACCGTTCGCGGAGCAAGTTAAGCAATCCAGTGGGTGATCAGAAATATAAAGTTCCATGACACCGCGACGGACATCGGCTAATTTTTGATTTTGGGTACTGACTTTCATGCCTTCCCAAATTGGGGTTGTGCATGATGCAGGTAAACCACGTCCACCTTCTACTTGTACGACGCAAAGGCGACATGAACCAAAAGGCTCAACACTATCTGTGGCACATAATTTTGGAATCTCAATGCCAATGCTCGATGCCGCTCGCATGACAGAGGTACCCGCAGGCGCAGATACTTTGAAACCATCTATTTCTAAATTGACCATTTCAGTTGAGGTACTGATTGGTGTGCCGTAATCTTTATCTTTATCAATGCTCATTTTTATGTGTCCTTATTATTATTTTAAGCTGCGTGATGCTCAGCGCTAATACCAAAATCTTCAGGGAAATGATTTAACGCACTCAATACAGGATAGGGTGTCATGCCACCTAATGCACACAAAGAACCGTTGAGCATTGTGTCGCATAATGAACGGAGTAGGGGGATGTTTTTATCTAAATCGCGTTTATTTACAATGTCTGTCATCACTTCATGACCTCGTGTAGCTCCAATACGGCAAGGTGTACATTTACCACATGATTCTTCCGCACAGAATTCCATGCTGTATTTAGCCATTTCAGCCATATCAACACTGTCATCAAAAGCGACAATGCCACCGTGACCTAAAACAGCCCAAATTTCCGAAAAGGCTTCGTAATCCACTGGTGTATCAAATTGTGACTCAGGTAAATAGGCACCTAAAGGTCCGCCTACTTGAACCGAGCGAATAGGTCTTCCTGTTGCGCTTCCACCGCCAAAATCATAAAGTATTTCTCGTAACGTCACGCCAAAAGCCAATTCGACTAAACCGCGGTGTTTCAAATTTCCTGCTAACTGTAATGGTAAGGTGCCTCGTGAGCGCCCCATACCAAAGTCACGATAAAATTCACCGCCCTTATCTAAAATAATGGGTACAGAAGCCAGTGAAATCACATTATTGACAACAGTTGGTTTACCAAACAGGCCGCTAATAGCTGGCAAGGGAGGTTTAAAGCGAACAAGACCACGTTTACCTTCTAAACTTTCCATTAATGACGTCTCTTCACCGCAAACATAAGCGCCCGCACCAAGGCGGACTTCTAAGTGAAATGAACGTCCGCTTCCTTGGATATTGTCACCTAAGTAACCTGCTGATTCAGCGTTGGCAATGGCAGTATTTAAAATCTCGTACGCATGCGGGTATTCAATACGCAAATAAATATAACCCTGCGTTGCACCCACAGCTAAACCAGCAATAGTCATGCCCTCAATTAAAACGAGCGGATCACCTTCCATAATCATACGATCAGAGAACGTGCCAGAGTCGCCTTCATCTGCATTACAGATAATATATTTTTGATCTGAAACGGTGTTTAAAACGGTATTCCATTTGATACCTGTTGGAAATGCAGCACCACCGCGACCACGCAAGCCTGAGTCACTTACATGTTTGACGACATCCGCTTGAGTCATCGCGAGCGTGTTTTTTAAGCCACGATAGCCGTCATGTGCAATGTAATCTTCCACGCTAACAGGATCGGTAATACCAACGCGAGCGAAGGTTAAACGTTGTTGTTTTTTGAAATAGGGGAGTTCTTCAGTAATGCCTAAAGAAAGGGCGTGTGATCCACCATGCAAAAAATCGGCATCAAACAAACTTGGAACATCGCCTGTTTTGACAGCACCAAAGGCAATACGGCCTTTTTCAGTTGCCACTTCCACCATGGGCTCAAGCCAATACATACCGCGCGAACCATTACGGACTAACTTAATGTCAATATTACGTTTCTGCGCTTCATTTTTGATGGCGTTTGCAACGCGATTAGCACCCAGCGAAACTGCGCTTGAATCGCAAGGGACATAAATAGTGATACTCATAAAGATGCTCCTAATTCAGCAATAATTTCATCAAATCCTTGGGGTGATACACAACCATGAATATCTTGATCGATTTGAATAGCAGGTGAACAAGCACAATTGCCCAAGCAGTAAACGGGTTCAAGCGAAAAATTTTTATCTGCCGTTGTTTCGTGATAATCAACGCCTAATTTTTCTTTTATGTAGGTTTCCAATGGGCCACCATTCATCGCTAAACATGATTCTGCACGGCATACACGAACAGTATGCTTGCCAGCTGGAGTGTCACGAAAGTAATGATAGAAGCTAATCACGCCATGAACTTCTGCTCGTGAAAGATTAAGCGCATCCGCTATAGCTGGAACGCTTTCTTTGGGAATATAACTTAACGCATTTTGCACCGCATGCAAAATGGGAAGTAATGCGCCTTTTTTATCTTTTAACTCAGTTAAAATGGCTTGAATTGTTGCTTGATTTGATTCTGTCATGTCCACTCGCTGTTAGGCGTCCATTTATGGGGAAATACCGCCTATTGAATAGTCGGTTATCATTAAAATTTTCGACCCCTAGAATAGCATAATTATTAGTCTATAAAAATACTATATGTCACATGGATTTGTGATTTTAATGGTGGTTGCAGGAATTATGAATTAGAATTTAGGAATTTTGAAAAGACCTATTCTTTTTGTGATTTTAAAGCTGCATTATAACGCGAGATAATTTGAGGAGTTTAAGCGGCGAAGAATGATTCACCGCTTAAAAGTAACGCAGTTAATTCCACTTCATGACAGGTACCGTTGAGATGGAGTTTTTTGGCGAACCATCAATGAGTTTATCGCTGTATACAAGATAGATTAGGACATTACGTTTCTTATCGAAAAAACGCACAACTTGCAACGTTTTGAAGATAAGAGAGCGACTTTCTTTAAAAACGATATCGCCATTTTTTAAGTCCTCAATCTTACTCAAGTCAATAGGTCCCATTTGACGGCAGGCTATTGACGCTTCAGAAGGATCTTCGGCTAAACCAACAGCGCCTTTAAGGCCACCTGTTTTGGCTTTAGAAACATGGCAGGTAACGCCAGGCACTTCAGGATCATCAAAAGCTTCAATAACAATTTTGCTATTTGGGCTTAGTAGTTTGAAAACGGTGGTGACTTCACCAATTTCTTCACCATAAGCCGTCGCATTGATTCCAACGAACATAAATAGTAATAACGCGGCGATTTTTTTCATGTTGGCTGGCCGTTATAAGTACGGGGTGATTTGTGTAAACAAATCATTGATAGTACGTCCAGTTCCATTTTCACCAATGGCATGCATCTTCCATTCACCATTGTGGCGATACACTTTTGCCATAATTTGAGCAGTATGTGAGCCTTGAGAGGTGAGGGTGTAGCGTGCGACTTCGCTTTGATTTTCACCATTGAGCAAACGGCAGTAGGCATTGGCAACTGCGTCAAATGTTTGACCGGTAAATGAATTGACTGTAAAAACTAAGGCGGTGACACTTTCAGGAACGCGCGTTAAATCGACAATAATTTGTTCATCATCCCCGTCGCCCGCACCAGTGCGGTTATCGCCAGTGTGGAGTATACTGCCATCTTTACTTTGGAGTTGTCCAAAATACACGGCATCAATGGGTTTTTCGCCAGCAAACAAGATGCATGATGCATCTAAATCAATATCAACATCACCAGAACCACCACCAAACAAGCCCCCTAAAAGGCCCCCTTTATGTTCACTTTGCTTCGCATCCCAGCCTAAACCCATCACAACTTTTGTTAACGTTGTGCCTGATTCTTTGGCAAGTGAAATCTTCTGCCCTTTTTCGAGATTAATAGCCATTTTTTTTCCTAGACGTTAACGCCAAATGAAGTTGCCAGTGGCGCAAGACCGCCAGCAAAACCTTGTCCCACTGCACGGAATTTCCAATCATCGCCGTTACGATAAAGTTCACCGAAAATCATGGCAGTTTCAACAGACGCATCTTCACTTAAGTCATAGCGCGCAAGTTCGGCACCGCTTTCTTCGTTAATTACGCGAATGTAGGCATTGCGCACTTGTCCAAAGTTTTGCTTACGAGTTTCGCCTTCGTGAATAGTGACGCAAAATACCACTTTATCTAATTCAGCAGGAATTTTTGAAAGCTCAACTTTGATGGTTTCATCATCGCCATCACCCGCACCGGTTGTATTGTCGCCAGTGTGCTCGACAGCGCCATCAGCCACTTTTTTATTATTGTAAAAACAAAAATCGCTGTCGCTACGCACTTTGCCGTCTGCTTTGACAAGGAAAGCGTTACTATCTAAGTCGAAGCCTGCGCCATCGGTTGCGCGTGCGTCCCACCCAAGACCAACGATCAATTTATTGAGGTTGGGGGTTTCTTTACTTAAATTAACATTACCGCCTTTACTTAATGAAATTGCCATGGTGTACACTCCAAAATTGCTGTTGTTTTATTGTTGTTTTAAATGATAAATGTGCATTTGCACACCAAGCATTATGTGGACGGTAATGTTAAAAAACAAGGTCAAGTTAAAAATAGATGGCGATATTTTAAGGTAATATCAATGTAGTTTAGCGTGAAAAATTCTGCTAAACTTCCCATCGAAGTCTTCTAAAAAAATAAAAATAATGAAAGAACAATGAAGCGTGGTTTGAAAACTAAACCGCGCTTTTTTTCGCTGTATTGATTGAGCTAACATACTGAGTAACGATGTCTGAGAGTTATTTACTTGAGCGTGATCCTGTGCTGGATAGCCTAAAAACGCCCCCTAATTCTATCCACGCGGAACAATCTGTTTTAGGATCGCTAATCATTGATAATAGTGCTTGGGACGCGGTAGCAGATAAACTTTCTGAGGGTGATTTTTATTTACGGTCACATAAGTTAATTTTTCGCGCCATTTCACAATTAGCCGAGCAACTCGTCCCATTTGATATTATTACCTTATCTGAATCTTTAAAGTCATTAGGTGATTTAGAATCTGTGGGTGGCTTGTCTTATCTGATTGTTTTATCTAAGGATACGCCTTGCGCGACGAATGTTGAAGCGTATGCGGATATTGTGCGCGATAAATCCATTTTGCGTCAGCTAATTCATGCTGGCACTGCCATTGCGAGTTCAGTTTATCAAACCGAAGGGCGAACAACGGAGGAATTACTTGAAATTGCAGAGCAGCAAGTTTTTAAAATTGCAGAGCAAAATCATAAAGCGAGTGATTCTGGATTTGTGGGGATTCGCGCATTAGCAAAGAAAACGATTGAAAAAATTGAATTACTCTCTGAAAGTAAAGGCACAATTACCGGCGCATCAACGGGGTTTGATGATTTAGATGCGTTGACTTCAGGTCTTCAGCCTGCGGATTTGATTATTGTGGCAGGTCGTCCTTCGATGGGTAAAACGACGGTGGCGATGAATATTGCTGAAAATTTTGCAATTAAAGGTCAAAAGCCTGTAGCCGTCTTCAGTTTAGAAATGCCAGGTGATGCTATTGTGATGCGGATGATGTCTTCGCTTGGCGGGATTGAACAGCAGCGTGTGCGCTCAGGTGACTTAGATGATAATGATTGGCCTCGCCTTACTATGGCGCTGACGATGCTCAACAGTACAAAAATATTTATTGATGATAGCGCGGCACTGTCACCAAGTGAAATTCGCGCTCGTGCAAGACGTCTTGCGCGTGAACATGGTCAATTAGGGCTTGTGGTGGTAGATTATCTACAACTAATGCAGTCGCCCACCAGTGGAGAGAGTCGTGTACAGCAGATTTCAGATATTTCACGCGGCTTAAAAGCGTTAGCGAAAGAATTAAATGTGCCGGTGATTGCGCTTTCACAGCTAAATCGTAATTTAGAACAGCGTCCCAATAAACGTCCGGTGATGTCTGATTTGCGTGATTCAGGGGCAATTGAGCAGGATGCAGATTTGATTTTATTTATTTATCGTGATGAGGTTTATAATGAAAATAGCCCCGAAAAAGGGACTGCAGAATTAATTATTGGAAAACAGCGAAATGGACCTTTAGGAACGGTACGTTTAATGTTCCAAGGCCAATATTCACGATTCCAAAATTGCGCAAATCCAAGTCATTACAGTTCCTATAGTGACGAATAGTGTTAACCCTTTTATTTTTTAAACAACGAGTTAAGTAAAATGACATTACCCATTTATGATTATGCCGCGTTAAGCGATGAAGAATGTGATGAACGTATTGTGGTTGCTAAAGCAAAATTAGGTGAGCGTTGTGTCATTTTAGGTCATCATTATCAACGCAATGAAGTATTTAAACATGCCGATTTTTCCGGCGATTCACTGAAACTCTCCAAAGATGCCGCGCAATCAACCGCAGAATTTATTGTGTTTTGTGGGGTGCATTTTATGGCTGAAGTGGCTGATATTTTATCGCGTCCCGAGCAAATTGCCATTCTGCCAGATTTAGCGGCAGGTTGCTCAATGGCGGATATGGCCAATTTGATGAAGGTGAATCAATGTTGGAGTGAGCTTGCGCAAGTGCTTGATGTTGAAAATGAAGTCACGCCGGTGACTTATATTAATTCGGCTGCGGATTTAAAAGCATTTTGTGGTGAGCATGGTGGGATTGTTTGTACTTCATCGAATGCGCAAAAAATTTTGGAGTGGAGTTTTAATCGCCGTGAGAAAGTGCTATTTTTCCCAGATCAACATTTGGGGCGCAATACCGCGTTTCGCATGGGTATGCCTTTAGAGGAGATGGTCGTTTGGGATTTCACAAAACCGATGGGCGGACTCACCGCAGAGCAAATCAAAAAAGCCAAAATGATTTTATGGGACGGTTTTTGCTCGGTGCATCAAATGTTCAAGCCGCAGCACATTGATGATTTTCTTGTGCAATTCCCTGAAACTAAAATTATCGCGCACCCTGAAGCGTGTTTTGAAGTGTGTCAAAAAGCCGATTATGTTGGCTCAACTGAATTTATTTTAAAAACGGTTCGTGCCTCAGCGTCGGGTAGTCGATGGTTGGTCGCAACGGAACTGAATTTGGTTAATCGTCTAAATGAAGAAAGCCAAGCTGAAGGGAAAAATGTTCATTTTATGTCCCCCATGCTTTGCATGTGTTCCACTATGTTTAGAACCGATCCACAGCATTTAGCATGGGTGCTTGAGAACTTAGTTGAAGGTCATGTGGTCAATCAAATTTCGGTGTCAGAAAAAGACGCTAAACTCGCTAAAGAAGCCTTAAATGCCATGCTTGAAGTGGTCTAGCAGAGATAGCTTTTAAAGAAAAAGCCGCGTATTGACTTTTGTTGATGCGCGGCTTTTTTCATCTGTTTTATTCCTGTTGTTGCGTTGAAATAAGGATATTGCAAAGTTTAAGAGGTTCGAATACAAACGCCACTTCGGCTGCTACGATAACGCATTGGAGGATTAATTTAATGCTATTTGAATCGCATCTTGCAGTTGTTGGTATAAAAAAGGTTTGCGTAAAAGCCCTTTTACGCCATGAAGTTCATTGGAATCCAAATTAGCATTGGCATTAAACGTACGTCGACCGCCTGACATGGCAATGATTGCCTGATCAGGATTTGATGTTAGTATGTCTGCTATCAATTCAATGCCATTTTTGTTTGGCATAACAATGTCCGTGATGATTAAATCGGGTTTAATCTGATGAAAAGATTGAACACCTTCCATGCCGTCTTGAGCAGTAAAAACTTCATGACCATCGCGCATTAATAATTTACAGATTAAATTACTCATTTGCATGTCATCATCAATCACTAATATTTTTACCATAATATTATTGCCTTTAATGGAATTAAACATTTTACCGTTTGATTTGAGCCAGTATTTTTTAATAATGATCTATTTTAGATTGGCACATCTAAAAATGTAGTATCGATATACACAGCTTAAATTTAACCAAAAAAATATATTTATGCATCCCTCACATGAGTGAGTGATTGTTATAGAAGCACATTTTATTTCATGATAATTTATACTGATTTGAAATGGAGGTGGAGCATTGAAATCAAGGGAGGGCTAAATTTATCGGTTAACATTTATCGATAGCGACTTTTTCGTTTTCGATTTTTTGGGGGACGTGCTGTGGTTGTTTTGGTTCGCGGTGTTTTGATAAACGTATTGTAGAGCTTAAAACCCAAAATAAGTGAAGCTAAAACAAACGTAATAATGTTGGCGAAAATAATGATATTGTTTTTGGTATAAATACCATAAATTAGCCAGAAAAAAACGCCAAGTGTAAACGCACTATACATACTCAGCGATAAGGCTTCGGTATCTCGTGTACGCAGTGTTAAGATTGCCTGCGGCAAGAAGGAGAGGGTAGTTAGCGTGGCAGCTAAATACCCGAGGATATCAATATTTGTCATGTTTAAATTAACACCAAATTATCGCGGTGTATGAGCTCTAAATCGTCTGCATAGCCAAGTATTGATTGAAAATCTGCGCTACTTTTTCCGGCAATTTTTTGTGTTTCTTCACTGCCGTAATTGACTAAGCCTCGTGCGATTTCTACGCCATTTTGATCTAAACACGACACCAATTCCCCACGCTCAAACTGCCCTGTTGCCCATTTCACCCCAACAGCGAGTAAGCTTTTGCCATTATTTTTGAGCATATCTACTGCGCCATTGTCGAGTACAAGTTGACCTTTGACTTGCAGTTGACCCGCAAGCCAGCGTTTACGAGCAAGTAGAGGTTCGATATCAGGTAGAAAATGCGTACCAATGACATCGCCATCTAACACAGCTTGAATTACATTTTTCGTGGCACCAGCGACAACAACAGTCGCCGCGCCAGAGCGTGCAGCTAGTCGAGCAGCGCTCACTTTAGTTGACATTCCACCCCGTCCAAGTCCGCTTCGGCTCTCACCCGCCATGCTTTCTAAGCGTTCATCATTGACGTTAATTTGTGATATCAATGTGGCGTCATTATGAATACTAGGATCGGCTGTAAATAAACCTTGTTGATCGGTAAGAATCATAAGTAAATCAGCTTCCACTAAATTTGCCACAAGTGCCGCTAGCGTATCATTGTCCCCAAAACGAATTTCTTCGGTTGCGACGGTGTCATTCTCGTTAATAACGGGAACGACACCAAATTGTAATAACGTTAAAAGTGTACTTCGAGCATTTAAATAACGTTGACGGTTGGATAAATCATCGTGCGTTAATAATACTTGCGACGCGTGAATATGGTGTTTTTGGAAGGTATCATCAAACACACGAACAAGCCCCATTTGCCCGACAGCGGCCGCGGCTTGAAGTTCATGAAGGGTTGTTGGGCGTGCTTTTAGTCCCAAACGCCAAATGCCTTCTGCTACAGAGCCAGAAGAGACTAAAATGACATCTACACCCGATTTGCGCAATGCGACCATTTGCTCAACCCATTGTGCAATGGCAATTTTATCTAACCCTTTGCCACCTTTAGTGAGAAGTGAGCTACCAATTTTGACGACAATGCGTTTCGCGTTTTTAAATTTTTCACGACTGTTCATTCTTTTTAACCTGCCGCTGTGCTTCTAAAAATTCCATAATTGCAAACATCAATTCGCGCGTACCTTGACCGTTAATGGCGGCAATTTTGAATACGGGTGCCGTCCAATTAAGTGCCTCAATAATGTCTTGGCAATGAGCGTCAAGTTCTTCCTCAAGCACACGGTCGACTTTATTCAAAATTAACCAACGCGGTTTATTGGCTAAATTATCATTCCACTTTTCAACTTCGGTGATAATTTTACGCGCGGCTGAAACGGGGGATTCACTGCTTTCATAAGGCTCAATATCAATGATATGCAGGAGTAATCCTGTGCGATCTAAATGTTTTAAGAATTGTAATCCAAGTCCTGCACCTTCAGAGGCACCTTCAATCACACCGGGAATGTCAGCAATGACAAAACTGCGCAATTCATCAATACGAACTACGCCTAAATTAGGGTAGAGCGTGGTGAAAGGATAATCAGCCACTTTAGGCGTAGCAGATGACACTGAGCGAATTAAACTGGATTTCCCTGCGTTTGGCATGCCAAGTAAACCGACGTCAGCGATAAGCGTCAGTTCTAAGTTGAGTAAGCGATGTTCCCCTGGTGTGCCTTTACTGGCTTTTTGTGGTGCGCGGTTAATACTGCTTTTAAAGCGTGTATTCCCTAAACCATGAAAACCGCCTTGCGCCACTAATAAGGTTTCACCTTCTTTGGTTAAATCACCAAGAATTTCGCCTGTTTCAGCGTCGCAAACGCGTGTTCCAAGTGGGACGTTAACATAGCAATCATCACCTTGGCGACCGGTGCAATTACGCGCCATTCCATTTTGGCCACGTTGGGCACGGTAAACGGCTTGATAGCAAAAATCCACAAGGGTGTTGATATTCTCAACTGCCATAAGGTAGACGCTGCCGCCATTTCCGCCATCGCCGCCATCCGGGCCACCCATGGGGATAAATTTTTCGCGGCGAAAGCCGATTGCACCATTACCACCATCACCGGCTTCTACGCGCACCTGTGCTTCGTCAACAAATTTCATACTTTACTCAACAAAATCGAACTGATATAAACGAAAAAAGCCCCAACCAGCAAGGAGGAGCTTCTTAAGTCATTGCCGCTGGCCGTTTAGGGCAAGCGAATTATTTATGCGGCAACAACGCTTACAAATTTACGGTTGTTTGGGCCTTGCACTTTGAAAACCACAATACCGTCAATGGTTGCAAACAACGTGTGATCTTTACCGCAACCAACATTTGCACCAGCGTGGAAATGGGTGCCGCGTTGACGCACGATAATGCTACCTGAAGTGACTACTTCACTGCCATAACGTTTAACGCCAAGACGTTTTGAATTCGAGTCACGTCCGTTGCGGGTACTACCGCCAGCTTTCTTATGAGCCATTTTAAACTCCTAGTTTTAAGCTGAAATGCCAGTAATCTGGATTTCAGTATAATATTGACGATGTCCCATAGTTTTCATATGGTGTTTACGACGTCTAAATTTAACAATTTTAATTTTTTTGTGTCTACCTTGTGATAGAACGGTTGCAGTGACTTTACCGCCAACTAAGAAAGGTAACCCAACTTTCACATCGCCATTGTCTTCAACCATTAAAACTTTATCAAATTCGATGCTATCGCCTTCGCCAAGTTCTAATTTTTCTACTTTTAAGTAGCTGCCTTTTTCTACGCGGTATTGTTTACCGCCTGTTTCAATTACCGCATACATCAGCGTAAACTCCTAAGCTTATAATCTATAAATATATAGTAAAGCTTATGATTATATTTTTATTAAGCGATTTCGTCAATCTTTAGATTTTAAAAATAACATTTTACCTGTTATTTTTTCATTATTGAGGTAGATCATCTAAATTATTTTCGTAAATGCCGCTCAATTTACGCTTAAATTCATCGGTAATTAAGCCGGCATCTTGGCGACTTTTAATCACGCGTGGGGTAATTAAGACGACAAGTTCAATCTTGTTGTCTTCGTTATTTTTATTTCCAAATAAGGGGCCTATTAAAGGAATTTCATGCAAGAGGGGAATACCGCCTTCGCCTTTTGTGTTTTTGTCTTTAATTAAGCCGCCCAATACGATGGATTCGCCACTTTGTACGACAATTGTACTATCAATTTCGCGTGTTGAAATACGAGGATTGACTTCGCCGTTTTTAATGCTATCCGCAACATCTTCGACGCTTTGAGTCACGTCCATGGTGACTAATCCATTCGCATTGACTCGTGGTTTTATTTTGAGTTTCACACCTGTTTTACGCTGTTGATTTTGAGTTAATGCGGTCGTGTTACTACCGTTAATTGTACTTCCCGCATTTCCCGTCAGTCCGTTGACACCCAGTGCCCCCGTTGTTAATGAAATTTCTTCACCTACTTGAATACTCGCCTCTTGATTATTTAGTACCATAAGAGAGGGGGAGGAGATGACATTGACGTTATTATTGCTAGCCTGTGCATTTAAAATGGCACCGATATCATCGGATTTACTGAGGAATGAATAACCAAATCCCCCTTTCGCAGCGCTCGCGGCAGCACTTGCTAGCGTGGAGGTGGAAAGCGTGCCTAATCCATTGCTGTTGATCGCATTTTCACCGCCATTGTTATGATTAAAATACCATTGGAGTCCGTATTTGAGAGAGTCGGTGAGTGTGACTTCAACAATGGTTGCATCGACTAAAACCTGTAGCGGCATTACGTCGAGTTGATTGACGATAGGTCGGATAATTTCATATTCTTGCGCTGTTGCGACGATAATTAACGAATTATTAGCTTCATCGGCAACAATACGCACATCCCCCACGTTGGCAACTTTTGCATCAGAATTTCCGCTCGAGACGCTACTGTGCTGTGGTGTATTTTTCTTTGTGTCAAAAGACGATTTACTGTCGGTGGATTTATTGGATAATTCGCCGGGTTTTTTATCATTAGCAAGCTTTGGTGATTTGTCACGACGTGATGAAGACATGCTACTGCTGCTACCATTGCCGAAAATGTCATTGAGTGTGTTGGCAAGTTCTACCGCATCAACGTGCTGTACTTTGTAAACATTAACGCCCCCCCCATTGGCAGAGTTTGCGCGATCAAGACGTATAATCCACTGTTCAATATCTTTTAAATAACGCGATTGATGGGAAATAGCCAAAATAGCGTTTAAACGCTCAATAGGAATAAATCGAAAAAATTCACCCTCTTCGCCTTTTGCCTTTTTATAAAACACTTCTTCTAGTTCTTTAATCAGTGTTTCTGCATCGACATGCGCGAGGGGAAATAATCCAAAAGAACGACCTTTTAAAATATCAATATCAAACGTATTGACCATATCAACAATACGCGCTAATTCATCCGCCGCTCCTGAAACGACAATTAAATTACGTTGTTTATCGATGTTTAACAGTGTTTTTTCATGTAAAAGAGGTTTAATTAAATCAGCGACATTATCGACAGCCACATTTCTGATGGGAATCACGCGCACTTGATAACCAAATTTTCCTTGGCGGCTCGATGAAAAATTTGCACTATAGAGCGCCTCGTTTAACGGCTCAATATGATAAATAGCCCCATCTCTAACCAGCGCTGCGTTATTCATGCTTAAAACCATCTCAAGGGTTGGCAGTAATTCTTCTTTGCTTAAGGCGTGCGTGGTTTGCAGGGTGACTTTGCCCACCACTTTTGGGCTTAACACATAATTTTGACCTAAAATGTCACTCAAAATCACTTTGGCTACTTCACCTAAATCCGCATCATCAAAATTTAAACTAAATTCGCCTTTTCCGCGTGGCGTTGCATTTTGTGTGTTTTGTTCAGCAGGCATTGGTAAATTGCTACCGAAATCCGCTGAAGGATAGAGTTCATTTTTGGGTTTGTTGGCTTCGGTTAGGGTGGGTTTGTTTTGTAGTTGCGCTATTGGCTCAACAGCGGGCAATGTGCTTTGTGTATGGAGTAATAATTTGGGTGAGTGCGGGTTTAATACTTCACAGCCAGTAAGAAGTAAACTTGTTAGGATAGCGCAGTTAATAGTTTTTAATTTATAAGGTATTTTCATTGCGGTGTGCATTCTGTTCCAATTAAGTTAAAAGTCAAACATTATTGATTTGATTGGTCTTCTGTTTCAGGCGACGGTACTTGATTATCGGTCATCGTAGGTTGAACGGTTAAATTTGCGGCTTCTACCGTTTGGGGTGTCACCGGTACTGGCGTTGCGTTCGCGGGCGAAACGGGTGTGGGGGGTGAATTTTTGGGTTTTATTTTACGCAGGGGCAATTTTTTTGTCTCGGTGCCTTGCGTTAAGCTCACGCCGTTTTCGTTGATTTCAGCTAAGTGCCAACTATCAAGTGCATCACCGAGTTTGCATTTGCGAAAATTATCTTTGGGTAATCGTCCATTGCTGCGACTAAAAAAAGCCGTTGTGCCGCTTGGCGTGCTATAAATTCCAATCAACTCCCAATTCACATTTTCTGTTTTTTGTGCCGTAGCGAGAGCCATTTCCTCAGGAATAGGTTCGTTAACGGGTTTGCGTCCCTTAATAAACATGGGTCGATCAACTAAGTCACTATAGCTGTTTTCGCTAGGGTCAGATAAATTAAGATCTGTTGCTTCTTCTTGCAGTGCGGTGACATTCTTTTTCTGAGCGGTTAGCGCGGCAGCGTCAATGGGTTGCGTGGTTAAATAGACTTCAATGGCTAACACACCAACAAAAAAGAAATTCAACGCGCCTAAGCAATAAAGAGTGGGACGATTCATGCGGCAGGCTTTTTCATAAAACTCATGGCTTGGAAATTCACACTCAACTCATTACTTGAGTCAATGTGATGTGTTAAATGGTTGCGTATACCACGCATTGGGCGAATATCAATTTGGTCTATGACAACTAGTGGTGTAGCAGTCTCAATTTTATATAAAACATCCCGCAGGACTTCACTATTACCTGTCATTCGGACATTAATGGGTATATGTTCAAAATTATTTTTTGTAATAACAGGTAATCCTTGTGTACTACTGAGCTGACCACCGGCTTCCACGATAGCTTGTTTAATCATTTCTTGTAATTCAGCAGAAGCCAGTGCACTGGTGTTTTGTGTACTTAAATAATTTTGCTCTGCATATTGCGCTTTTAGTGCTTCTATTTCATCGATGACGGCTTGTTTACGCCCCAAAATACGCTCATATTGCTGCAGGCGAAAGGCAAGGGCCATTTTTTCTTCGTGGAGCGCTAAGCCTTGATTAATTAACGGCAAAATAATGACGAAAACAATAAAGCCGATTACTGCTGCGAGTAATCCTAAAGCCAGTCCACGATCGCGTTGTTGATTAATTTGTTGTGCCATTTTCATTCGAAACGTCGCTAATCATCTCATTATTGGTGGGCGATTCGTCTAAAGGTTCGCTGTTTGATTGCGTTTCTTGAGGAGAATCATCGCTAGGTGTCGCATCTGTCTTTGACGTTGCTGGCTTGGTAAGTTCAGCTGAAATTTGAAATCGCTCAACGCCACTGGCTTTGTCTTGGGTGACGGGGGATGCGAAGTTCACTTTTGCAAAATAATCGGATGCTTCCAAATCTGCAAGCAAATTCGATGCCGCTGGTGATTCTCCTTGTAATTGCAGTTGCCCATCACCGTATTGCAGATAGGCAAGCCAGCTATCATCATGCATGAGAGTGCTTAATTCGTTTAACACCGAAACAACGGTTGGCATCGCAGTTTTTAAGGCAATCAGTGATTGATTTTCTTCGTTGAGGGTTTCGATATCAGCTTGAAGTGTTTTAACCGCTTTCGCTTCTTTTTCGATTTTGGCAATTTTCATTTGCAACGCATTAACGGCTTGATATTCAAGCCAAACAGGCAAAATTAAACTGGTAAAGCTCAACACGCCAAGCAGTAGCATTAACGCCAACATAATACGACGTGGTGTATTAGTGCGTTTTGTTTGCAGGTGTGGGGGCAGAAGATTGTACGCTTGATAGATATCATCTAAATCATTTGGATAATTTTCGACGTCTACATATTGCACGAGTATGCCGAGTTCTTTGCATTGTTTATAGAGCGTTTCGAGTGTCTTTTTAGGCGTGAGCAGGAGTTGAACGTCAAGCAGGTCAGCGTCCATGTCAATTTGCGCAATATGCGTAGCAAAATACACGTGATTGACATTGAATGGCGTGTATCGATCCAGTTCGTAGCTGACCACTTGATGAATATTACTTTGTGCAGCAAAAGGGAGTGTGAGCGATTTACACAAAGCATCTTGGCTTGAGAGGCGAAGGATAAAAATAGCATTGTTAAAACGTGCTTCATCAAGTAGCGTGGCAATATTTTGTGTTGTCACATCCTCTCGCGCAATAGTGGTTAGGATTTCTTGTTTGCCATCGACTTCATAAAAAAGGGTAAGTGAATCATTGGTTGGTAAAATAATGATTGCGCGACAGGGCGTATGAAAAAATTGACGTATCTTGACGGGCACTAAAAAAGCTAATTCACGTCCCCACCAACGCAAAAATGGCTTAATTTGAATGTTGACGTTTTTATTTAGGTTCATTTATGGCGTATCGTTTTTTTGATTGAATTCGGACAAACTTAAAACAGGCGTTAGGCTTCGAGAGAAAAGTGAATGGGTAGGTGAATATTCGACTTGATTTTTCCACGTTAAGATTTGAAAAGGCAAATTATTGGCACCATCCATTTTTTCCATTATGACGTCTAGTTGCGTGCTGATATCATTTTCTAATTGTACTTCAACAATGACACTTACCACTGAAATTTCTGGCATTGTGGCTAGTTCGGTTAGGCTTTGTGCATCTTGTGTCATTGCTTGACCTGCGTTTTCAATGCGCGGAATTGCCGGCATAGGGGTATGCAGAAGGATACTTTTTTCACGCGCGATGAAATAGGCATCAAGTAAATTCACATCTATTTCAGGTAGAACGCTTAAAACTTCAGGTGAAGCCACCGCGTAGTCCAACTCAGTTTGTCCCGCAGCGTAGACAGTGAAAAGGGGCTGCATCCAATTAAGAATCTCGCTATTCATGCCCCGCACCATTTGCAACTCTTCCATCGAGCGAAAGGGTTTGTTGCGCGGTGCATAATGCAACTTTGCACGATGATAGGCTTCTTTTTCCGCGCCAAAGGGACGCGTATCATCGTCTGCATCTCGCCAATCTAAAATAGCATTTTCTAAATTCAACTGCGCTTGTTTATCAAGAGGGGCGAATTGCAAAACATGATGAAGCAAACTAACTGGCGCACTATTAATATCAATTTTCCCTGCTTGAGACTGTATTTGAATTCGCATTATAGAATGTGGAAAGTGGATTTCATAAATACTCCCATCGACGCGCCATCGTTTATTTTCATCGTCATGAAGCAACATGGCTTGAACAAGTGCGATGCCTGCTTGCGCCGCGGCTTGCGCCTCTGCTTGTGCGCGAATGCCAGTCACTGCGGCGGATTCGCGTCGCATCGTCAAGGTAAAACTTCCCGCCATCAGCATTAAGATACTCAATATCCAAAGGACAAGTATTAGTGCTACGCCACGTTGTTTCATTGCGTGGTATCCATTGAGTCGAGTGTGTCGTCGATGGGGACACTATCCAAGTCAATATTGCTATAGGTATTGTCGACGCGTAAAGCTACAATCATGTCGGGCGTGTAGCGACCATCTGCAAGTTCAAGAGCTATTTTGACTAAACGCGGTTGGAGTTCTTTATTTAACCATTCCGTTTGCCATTGATATTCGCCTGTTTCATCGTTTAAACCAAAATAGGCGAGTTCAAATTGTTTGACATCTGAAATCAATTCAATTTCATCTTCAAACGGATTTTCGTTTTCGGCTAAGGGAAAAAATGGCTTAACTGAAACGGTGACGGCGCTTTTTTTATTAATGTCTTTGAGTGCAACGTTAAATAATTGTAAGCCGTAACGCTCGGCACTAGCAGGAAACGCCCCGACAAATTGCACAGACGTTTTTTTACCTTGAAAGGCAAAAACGCGTTCTTGTTCGGGATCAAAATCATTCCATTGTGGCAGTGCATGAGCGAGATGATGGCTGAAAAATTGTTGCACCACAGCAATTTCATTAATAGTCCCTATTTTTTCTTCGCCTTGCTGCCAACTTTTAGCACCGATATGTAAACTGCTAAAAAGTAATACCATCATCAAGCTCAAAAGCGACATCGCAATTAACACTTCAATGAGCGTGAACCCTCGCGTGTTATTCATCTTTTGTGGCTAATTTTAAGGTGGTCAGTTTGACTTCACGATCGTGAGTTTTAATGCCTTCTCCCCATCTAACATGCACTGCTACTTCATATAATGTCACGGGTATATCGCGTAACTCGAGTTCGGGTGAAGAAAATATTTTAGGTGAAACCGTGACGCGCCAGTGATAAAACTTATTTTCACTTCCCGAGATTTCACCTGCTTTGAGTGGTGATTCGTTACCTGTTTTATCCAGTAAATTTTTAGCAATTTGGACTGCCGTAGTGTAGTCGCCCGTTACTTGAGCGGTGGTAATGCCGGTTGAGAAAATTTTTAAAATAATACCCAAGGAAATAGTCAAAATTGAAAATGCGACAAGAATTTCCAATAATGAAAACCCTAAATGCTTATTGCGCAAGCGTAACATGACCTGTTAGCCAATTGATGTTGATTTCTTGAGTGTGGGCGTGACTCTCCAAAAGAATACGTCCACCCGTTGACGAGCCATCGGGAAAGAATCGAAGTTGCGCAACACCATCGTCTAAGTCTTCCTTTGCTGTTTTTACGGTAACATCAATATCTTCAGCGATGGTGTACGACTTTTCTTGATCTGCGAGTTGATACGTATTGTTTTTTAAATTGAGCGCAAGCGTTTCTTGCTTTTGCGATAACATCGCTTGACTGCGAACATAACGCAAACCAGACACAATATCACGCGCAGCTGCTTTAAGCGCTAAAGTGTCATTGCTTGAGGAAAAGTTGATGGCAATGGCACTGTAACCCAGCACCATAATGCTTAAGACAATCAATAATTCAAGCAGCGTAAAACCTGCGTTTAAGCGCATTTATTCCCAGTTATTAATGTCTTGATCCTCACCTTCACCGCCTTCTTTATCGTCTGCGCCGTAAGTGAATAGATCAAATTTCCCGTGTGTTCCTGGTGACACATAATGATATTCATTTTGCCAAGGATCGAGCGGGGTTTTAGCTTTGCGCAAATACGGGCCGTTCCAACGTTTTGAGCCTTCTGGGGCTTCAATTAAGGCTTGCAGACCTTGATCACTAGTAGGATATTTTCCCATGTCAAGTTTGTACATATCGAGGGCAGCAGAGAAATCTTCTACTTGTACTTTTGCGGCTTTCGTTTTGGATTCACCCAAATGTTTCATCACTTGAGGGCCAACAATCCCTGCAAGCATGGCAATAATCCCTAAAACGACAAGTAATTCTAATAATGTAAAACCCGATTGTTTTTGACGTACTGATGTCATACTGGTTATACCTTCTGGCGGATATGTTTTAAATTCAAAAAGGGTAGTGCGTGCTTTTACGCGATACCCTTATGACTTGTTTAAATGGATTAGACTTCTGATTTTTGTGGATGCTGACGCGTATTAGCATTAAGCAATTTATTGAGTGCGTTAATATACGCTTTAGCCGATGCGGTCACAATATCCGTATCTGCCCCTAAACCGTTGACGATTCGTCCTGCTTTTTCAAGACGCACGGTGACTTCTCCCTGGGCATCGGTGCCGTTCGTGACATTGTTCACAGAATATAATTCAAGTAATGCGTCAGATTTGACCAAGTTTTCAATGGCTTTTAGCGTAGCATCAACAACGCCCCCGCCTTTTGAATGTCCAGTAACTTCTTGGTTATTGACGCGAAGTGTCACAATGGCATTGGGGATTTCACCTGTTTCGGAGCAAACTTTCAGTGACACTAATTTAATGTGCTCATCTTCGGCATCAATAGATGTTTCAGAAATTAATGTTTGCAAATCTTCATCGAAGATTTCATGTTTTTTGTCAGCTAATTGTTTGAAACGTGCAAAAGCCTCGTTTAATTCCGCTTCACTTTCAAATTCAAATCCTAGCTCATTAATGCGACTTTTAAAGGCATTTCGCCCGGAATGTTTGCCTAAAACCATACGATTCGCAGACCAGCCTACATCTTCAGCGCGCATAATTTCATAGGTTTCGCGGCTTTTTAAAATGCCATCTTGATGAATACCGGCTTCATGTGCAAAGGCATTCGCGCCCACAATGGCTTTATTGGGTTGAACAGGGAAGCCAGTAATTGACGATACTAATTTTGAGCACGTCAAAATTTCGCGTGTATCAATGCGGGTTTGGCAATCGAATATATCATGACGCGTTTTGACCGCCATGACGATTTCTTCGAGTGACGCATTACCTGCACGCTCACCTAACCCGTTAATGGTACATTCCACTTGTCGTGCACCGTTCATGACGGCAGAAAGCGAGTTTGCCACCGCTAAACCTAAATCATTATGACAATGCACAGAGAAAATCGCTTTATCTGAATTGGGAATACGCTCAATGAGACTTTTAATGGTTGCGCCAAATTGTTGCGGGATGCTATAGCCAACGGTGTCGGGGATATTGAGGGTGCGAGCACCCGCATCAATCACCGCTTCCAAAATACGACATAAAAAATCTTCTTCAGAACGCCCTGCATCCTCAGGTGAAAATTCGACGTCGTCTGTATATTGACGTGCGCGTTTCACGGCTTTCACGGCATGCTCGATGACTTGTTCTTGGGTCATGTTGAGCTTCATTTTCATGTGAATGGGGGAGGTGGCAATAAACGTATGGATACGTGATTGTTTTGCCCCTTTAAGTGCTTCACCAGCGCGGTCAATATCTTTATCGAGTGCACGCGCAAGACCACAAACGGTACTCTCTTTAATTATATTAGCAACCGCCTGTACTGATTCAAAATCACCGATACTTGCCGCGGGAAAACCTGCTTCAATGATGTTGACTTTTAAGCGCTCAAGGGCGCGAGCTATACGGATTTTTTCGTCTTTTGTCATTGACGCACCCGGACTTTGTTCACCGTCGCGAAGTGTTGTGTCAAATATAATCAATTGATCTTTCATTATAATTCCAATTTAAAATGAGGGATAGAATTAGACTTTGCGACTTTGCAGTCTTTTTCGACGCATAATCAACGTGACCACAGGGCCTGAGATGGCATAGCCTAAAAAAAGTAAAAATAGCATATTTTGAGGTTGAGCCATGACAAACGCAATGCCGAGCATCACTGAAATAGCAACAAAGAAAGGGACTTTGCCCTTTAAATCAATTTCTTTAAAGCTGGAATAACGGAAATTACTGACCATTAAAAGTCCGGTGGTAATCGTTAAAATTAATGCGGTGTATTTTACGTATTCAATGGGCCAGCCATGTTCCAAGCAAAGCCAAATAAAGCCCGCTAAAATAGCCGCAGCAGCAGGGCTTGGCAAGCCTTGAAAATAACGTTTATCCGCTGACGTGAGTTGCGTGTTAAAGCGGGCTAAACGCAGGGCACCGCCTGCCGTATGAACAAATGCAGCAAATAAACCGACTTTTCCCAGTGTTGAAAATGCCCATAAATACATCACTAATGCGGGCGCGACGGCAAATGATAGCATGTCGGATAAACTGTCGTACTGCGCCCCAAATTCACTTTGAGTGTTAGTTAATCGAGCAACACGACCATCTAAACCGTCTAAAATCATGGCGACAAAAATAGCGACAACCGAAATGTCATAATGCGCATTCATGGCTGATGTGATGGCGTAAAAACCCGAAAATAAAGCACCTGTGGTGAATAAATTGGGCAGTAAATAAATGCCGCGACGGCGAATAGTAGATTTTTCAAAAGTCATAATGCCACATAAAATTGATATCAACGTAAAACAAAATGCGGCTGATTATACACGAATCAGCTTTTACTGACTGCGTCTTGGATCAAAGGCAGTTTGCACAGTTTGCGCAAAGAGATTTGCGGCTAATACTAAAGCGAACATAAAAAGAAAGGCGGCAGTGAGTGACCACCATACAATGGGTTCACGCGCCATTTCTAAACGTGCGCCATTAATCATATTTCCCCAGCTATAAGTACTTGAATCCACACCGATGTTAATATACGAAAGCGCCGCTTCGGCTAGGACAAGTGAGCTAAAATCGAGCACTATGGAAATAAGCACAATGTGCATTACGTTAGGCAAAATATGCCGAAGTAAAATCGTGTGTTGTTTAACACCTAATGAGACGGCAGCTTGTACATATTCCATCTCACGCAGTTTTAGCGTTTCTGCTCGTAGCAAGCGACAAAGCCCCGTCCAACTGGTCATGCCCAAAATAATGCACAAAAATAATAGGCGCATATCGGCACGCACCGTCAAACTTGTAAATTCACTTTCATGGTTAGCCATATAAACTTGAACCATCAATACCGATGCACCAATCAAAAGCACACTTGGAATGGAATTGATGGTTGTGTATAAAAATTGAATTACATCATCTAGCCAACCTCGAAAGAAGCCCGATAAAATTCCTAAAACAACCGAAAGTGGTAACAGAATTAATGTGGTCAGTGTGCCTAAAATAAGTCCTGTTCGAATGCTTTTAATCGTTTGATAAAAAACATCTTCACCCACTTTATCCGTTCCAAAAACGTGATAATAAACGGATAAGTGAATGAGTGCGCCACTGAGGGTCATCAATGCAAAAAAGGTCCAAAACGGCGGTGTTAGCCTAACTTCAATGCGCAAAGCGAGCACCACGAGGACAAAAATGCCCATGCCTTGAAGAAAACCGATTACTGCTTTTTGCAAAATATCGTTATTTTTTTGTGAACTAATGTCGCTTAAATGCTGACCACCAAACTTTAGCGGTGGGTAATCCCAACGCATATTGTTTGTGTCAATGGGTATCATTTCTTTATTGTAGAGCGTCGTTGCAAAGGGCGACGAATACGTTTTTTCGCTATGCTCACGCAGTGGGGTGGCTATGTAATCTAGTACGCTAATAATGTCGTTGTGAGCAGGCGTATCCCCATTTTGTTTAAAATGCAGCGAATCGAGTATGCCAATGACCATAAAAAATAACAACACAACAAGCGACGCCATCCCCAGGTGACTTTGTTTAATTGAGATTAACGGACGTTTTATATGTTCTTTATCGTGCAGATAATAAGCGATAAATATGACAAAACTCAGTAAGCCAAAAATTAGTGCATCCGTCCAAAGGATTACCATATCAAAACCATTTCCACTAACAATAACTATCTAACAAAGACACAATTACGCCCAGCACTTTTAGCTTGATAAAGTAAACTTTCTGCTGCGGCGATCATATCATCCAAGTTGGGGCATAAATCCGTTGTGATGCCAATACTGACGGTGACTTTTATTTTCTCATTTGGCATAATTTCAATTTCGGTATTTTCGAGTAATTGTCGAAAATTATCAAATAAAACAAACGCCTTATTAGCGGGCAAGGAAGGCGCGATAATGCAAAATTCTTTGCCACCATAGCGTGAAACAAGGTCTTCTTCGCGAAAGTGACTGAGCATCAATTGACTGACTTGTTTTAGGACATTATCGCCTAAATCATGCCCATATTTTTCATTAATGAGTTTGAAAAAATCAATATTAATAATAGAAACAGCCAACGGATTATTTCGATTGGCCTCTGCAAGCAAGGGAATTCCAAGGCGAAGTAACTGACGACGATTATAAAGACCGGTTAGAAAATCTGTGACGGCAGCTTTTTCAAGAGATACCATTTTTTGATAATGAACGGCATTTTCGAGTGCGATCGATATTTTTGAGGTAAAAACCTCAAGCAATGTTTGATCACTTGCATCAATGACGTGTTCACTGCAAACCAGCGCAATAGTTGCTTTTGCTACACCGGTTTCTAAATAAAATGCACTGTAGTTGCCGGCGAATTGATGTTCACGATGAGTTGAGGCCAGTTGAATTAATTGCGCCAGTTCACTATGCCCACATGAGCCGTCTAGGTTGCATTGAAGGCAACATTCAAATTCATCGGTGACGGCGGTAATTTTCATATTTTTCGCTAAGGCAATTGCCGGAGCGCATTTTTGAGCTGTATTTTCTTCAATACAGATAATGCCTTGCGGTTTGCAGTCTAAAAAAGAGCTGAGTTGCGTTAAAATGCCGGATGAAAATTCGTGCATGGATTGAATTTTAAAAAGCGAATCCGAACTCAGGAGTATTTTTTCAAGGCCGTTTCGCGTTTTATTAAGCGATACAATGGTTTCATAAGCACGAAGTGCTGCGACAACAGCGGTAAATAATTTTTGCGCAGTTAATTCATTTTTGGATTTGTAATCGTTAATATCATAATCAATGATGACACTTTCTTCAGGTGCATGACCGGGTTGTCCGGTGCGCAGAATAATGCGAATGGCGTTATTTTGTAAATCTTGGCGAATAACTTTGACTAATTCTAAGCCTGCGTCATCGGTTTCCATGACAACATCTAGTAAAGCCACAGCGATATTTTTTTCTGTTGTTAAAATATGACGAGCCTCAGCAGCGCTATACGCACTAATGAGTTCAATGGGACGATTTTTAAAAACAATATTGGCTAAAATAAGACGCGTGACAGATTGAATGCCTTCATCGTCATCAACCACTAAAATGCGCCATGGTTGGGCAATTAGAGTTGATTTTGACTTAGGCGTGGCTTGTGTTTTAGCTTTAAGATTTAGAGTGTTTTTTTCAATCATGATATTTGAGTTTTATTTGGCGTTAATAAAAGTTTTAACAGCGGTTTAGAGCTGTCGTGCAAAATTGAGAATAAACGATGTGCCTTCACCTTCAATACTTTGTAGTGTTAATGTTCCTTTTAGTTTTTGATGAACAATATTATAGACTAAATGCAATCCCAAGCCACTTCCGCCGTTACTGCGTTTCGTGGTGAAAAATGGATCAAAAATCTTATTTTGAATATCAAGGGGAATCCCTTTTCCATCATCGTAGTAATGTAATTCAATTCTATCATTGATTAATTCAACAATATTCAAGCGAATTGTACCGCATTGATTGGGTTCATATGCATGAAGTAAGGAATTCATGACGAAATTTGTAATAATTTGAGAAATTGCGCCAGGGTAATTAATCAGCCATAAATTGGTTGGACAGCTAAGTTGCACTTTTATATTGGTTTTTTTAAGTACGGGGCGAAGACTAAATAACACCTCCTCAAGATAAATTTTTAAATTAAATTCGCGTTGATTATCACTTGTTTGGTCAACAGCGACTTGCTTGAAGCTATGGATTAAATCTGCTGCACGATGGCAATTAATAACGCTGAGCTGCGTGGATTGGGTTGCAACTTCAAAATAGGCTTCTAATTCATCACCACTTAAATCACCTTCCTTGTAGCGGGTTGATGTTTTTCGTGTTTCATCACTTAAAAATGACGCAGAGGTGAGGGTAATCCCTAAAGGCGTATTGATTTCATGGGCAACGCCAGCCACTAAACCACCTAAAACCGCCATTTTTTCTGCTTGCACAAGGCTTTGCTGCGTTTCTTGTAGGAGTGCTAACGCTTCTTCAGCTTGATTTTTAGCAAAAAACAACTCCTGAGTGCGTTTTTGTACTTCATATTCGAGTTGAGTTTGTTGTCCGTGAAGTTCTTCAAATGCACTTTCCAAGCGTTTTGTCATTAAATTAAAGGCGTTGGCGAGTGCTGAAATTTCATCATCACCCACGACGACAGCGGATACCGTGTAGTTTCCATTGATAATTTCATGCGTCACTTCGCAGAGTTTATCGATAGGTCGTACAATGTTTCTGCCTACGAGTAAGGCAATATAAAGTGCAAAACCAATTAAGGTCATCGCAATTAAGGCAACCCGCCATTGCATGATATTAAGTGCTGCGAAGGCTTCTTTTTGATCTACATGCGCCATGATACATCCGCCACCCATTTCAGGCACAAAACGAAAGCTATGAATAATGTCAATATTACGTCTGTCAATATCGAGTATTTCTGCATTTTTGCGCGTTAAGCAATGCTGCGTGGCATGGTCTTCGGGCGATTCACTATTTAATTGGCGGGTGAGTAAATGCGGACGCGTGATAAACGCACTATTGGCATCGAGTAAAAATACATCACCTGACGCGCCCAGTCCCGAATTAGCCATAAAAATATGTTGTATTGCTTTAAGGGGATATATGACGACAAGGCAGTCGAGTGTGTTTTCATTGCATAATTTAATATAGTACTGATGTGAGGTATTGCTACTGGCTTTGCTAAAGCCGACCAGTTGTTTTTCTTGAAAGGGTTTTATTTGTAAACTGCTAGGCTGGCCAACGGTCAGCTCGTCGCCATTTGAATGTATTAAAGTCGCACTGAGTGCTCCTTCTTCCTCAATAAAATTCGCTATAGTATGCTTCAGACAAGAATCCTGATCATTTTGGGTTTCGTCATTGTGTTTACATTCAGCTGAAAGGTGATTTAAAAAATGTATTGCCCGAGTATTACTGGTTTCAAAAAGTGCTATAAGTTGGTCAAATCGAGTGTCAGCAACATTTGCGACGGCGCGAATCTGTGTTTTTTTGATATTGCCGGCTAAATAATCATAGCCCAGATAGCCCAGAATACCAGTCGGCAGCAGTAAAAATAACAAAGTAACCCCCATTAAACGTGTTTTGAGTGAATGAGGAAAATACGTAGCTATTTTTTTGATCAATGACATTCTTGTTCGTATTGAGTGTGAATGGTGTATTGTGATGATAATCTTTTTTAGGGAATAACTAAATAACGCAGGTTATTGTCATTATATTTTTAAATGAATTTTTAATGATGGTTTTATTCTTTTTGGTGTAAACCAGTTAGAATAGCCATATCTTAGTCTTAATTAGCTTTATTTAGAGGATTTTATGAATACACCCAAATTGATTGCTGCGTACAGCCAGTTTATGCATCATTTGCATGAAAGAATGGAAGAAACATTGGATTCTTTTACAGACGCCTTTGAAACATCGAAAGAAAAAACACGTGAATCATCTGATTTAACGCATGAAGAATTAGAGCAGGTGTCAAGTCATGTTAAACGCGATATTGAACACGCTGCAAAAAATCTAGATGCGCACGATAACAATTCACTTAGCGAGTGGTTAAAATTTGATATTGAATTAATTGAAAATTTAACGTGGGATGCCTTTTTAAGCGTCGCTGATAAAACTCGCATTGAACTAGCCAAGCTCAAATATGATGCGCAAACGCATCAGAAATATGAAAGTGGTAGTATTACCATTGCAGGCACATTCGAGTGTGATGGTTGTGGCAAAGAAATTTCATTTAAAACCACCAGTCATATTCCACCATGCCCAACTTGTCATAATCACACGTTTAGTCGTCGATAAGTTAGTATTGTGCAGGCATTGAATCTATAGCGCGCTGCCACTAAAATGGCAACTATAACCTACTAACAAAATTATGTGTGACGAATTATGAGCATGATAAATAGCGGATTACTGGAAATTTTACTTTTAGCGCAACATAAGGCAGATATTAAGCTAGGTCTGCATAGCAAACGCGTTGCGTGTTACGCCTTTGAGCTGGCCAAAGAACTGAATCAATCAGCTGAATTTAAAAAAAGAATCTATTTGGCGGGATTAATTCATGATTTTGGTTTTTTGAAGTTGGATATTGATTTATCAAAAACGTCATTGCATTTGCCGCTCCAAAAAGACGCGGAATTTATTCAGCAACACATCACAGAAGGCGAGAATCTGCTGGCAAAAGTGATTGCCGATAAAGGCATTATCGATATCATTCGCCATCATCATGAAAAATTCAATGGTGAGGGTTACCCAGATCAGCTAAAAGGCGAGGATATTCCGCTTGCTGCGCGTATTTTAGCCATTGCTGATTTATATGATGCGATGATGGTGGGGGATATGTATGGCGATGAGCGGTCTGTTCCCTCGGATGTGGTGAATTATTTGAAAAATACGGCTAGTGGGAACGATCTTGACCCCGAATTGGTCGATGTATTTTTAGGGTTGCTTGAGCGGACGCCGGTGTTTTATTTACCGGTTGAAGATAATGATTTACGACTTTATAAAGTCGTTTATTTGACACCAGGGATTCTTGAGGAAGGGGATTTATGTGATCAATACGGCACGATTCTAGTGAGTCAAGGCGCTGAGTTAACCGAACACCGACTTGAGCAGATTCGTTCTAATTATCGCGGACAAAAAATCATTTATGTCCCAACTGAAAAAGCATAATGTTAAATTTTACAAATACAAAATAGAGAAAAAGGAAATACACCATGTCAGAGTTTAGTAATGTTACCGTTGTCAAAAAGGCAAATGTCTATTTTGAGGGTAATGTAACAAGTCGCACGCTCAAATTTGCAGACGGTACCACAAAAACACTGGGCTTTATGTTACCGGGAGAATATGTTTTTAATACGGCTGCTGCAGAAATTATGGAAATTCTTTCTGGAGAGCTTGACGTTTTATTGCCCGGTGATGACTGGCTTTCAGTGGTAGGGGGACAAGTTTTCAATGTGCCAGAGAATGCAAAGTTTACAGTCCGTATTCATCAAGGCACGGATTATATTTGTTCATTCTTGAATTAATTTCGTCTTTTCGCTGCAATAATCTCCGCTTAAAATTTGCCTGTGTTATGACTATTTTTCGTAACACGGGTAAAACACGATATATCGCTATATCTCATTATTATTTTTCACTTAAATTTTTAGGGTAACCATTTTGATTTCCACAGCAAACATCACCATGCAATTTGGCGCAAAGCCATTATTTGAGAATATTTCCGTCAAGTTTGGTGACGGCAATCGCTATGGTTTAATAGGCGCAAACGGCTGTGGTAAATCCACATTTATGAAAATTCTCAGTGGCGATTTAGATCCTTCAAGCGGTAATGTCAGTTTGTCGCCTAATGAGCGTTTAGGTAATTTGCGTCAAGATCAATTTGCTTTTGAAGAATTTACCGTTATTGATACGGTGATTATGGGGCATAAAGAACTATGGGAAATCAAAAAAGAGCGTGATCGGATTTATTCGCTGCCCGAAATGAGCGAAGACGAGGGAATGATCGTTGCTGATTTAGAAGTGCAATTTGCGGAAATGGATGGCTACACGGCGGAGTCTCGCGCGGGTGAGCTTTTACTGGGCCTAGATATTCCCGTTGAGCAACATTTTGGTTTAATGAGTGCGGTTGCTCCTGGATGGAAACTACGTGTACTACTTGCGCAAGCACTGTTTGCAAATCCTGATATTATGCTTCTTGATGAGCCAACAAATAACCTTGATATTAATACCATTCGCTGGCTTGAGGATGTACTTAACGATCGTGGCTGTACGATGGTCATTATTTCGCATGATCGTCATTTTTTAAACAGTGTGTGTACGCATATTGCTGATATGGATTATGGCGAATTGCGCGTGTATCCTGGAAATTATGACGATTACATGGTGGCGGCATCGGAAGTAAAAGCGCGTTTACTTGCCGGTAATGCGAAGAAGAAAACCCAAATTGTCGAGCTTCAAGCGTTCGTGCGTCGTTTTTCGGCAAACGCCTCAAAAGCTAAGCAAGCAACGTCACGCGCAAAACAACTTGAAAAAATTAAACTCGATGAAGTGAAGCCGTCAAGTCGAGTCAATCCGTTCATTCGATTTGATGAAACAAAAAAATTACATCGTCTTGCGGTTGAACTAGAAGAGATTAGCAAAGGCTATGGCGCGGAGCCGCTCTTTAAAAAACTCAATTTAATGATTGGCGCTGGTGAGCGTGTTGCGGTCATTGGTGCAAACGGTATTGGTAAATCGACATTACTCAAAACTTTAGTGGGTGAATTAGCACCTGATACGGGGTTAATTAAATGGGCGGAAAATGCTGAAGTGGGCTATTTTGGGCAGGATCATGCCGCTGATTTTGCTGAGGATATGACGCTTGTTGAATGGATGACGCAGTGGCGCAAGGAAACGGATGATGACCAAGCTATTCGTGCCACACTTGGGCGTTTGTTATTTTCACAAGATGAAATTAACAAATCCGTTAAGGTACTTTCTGGGGGTGAGAAAGGTCGAATGTTGTTTGGTA
This sequence comes from Pseudomonadota bacterium, assembly GCA_039805765.1. Lineage (GTDB taxonomy): Bacteria > Pseudomonadota > Gammaproteobacteria > Methylococcales > Methylomonadaceae > UBA10906. The sequence goes on along the minus strand of JBDLTP010000009.1, from coordinate 63,213 downwards.
AATTAATGCTACAGAAACAAAATGTATTAATACTTGATGAGCCTACTAATCATTTGGACATGGAATCGATTGAGTCTTTAAATACAGCGCTTGAACATTATCCTGGAACGCTTATTTTTGTGAGTCATGATCGTGAATTTGTCTCATCATTAGCCACGCACGTCATTGAGATTAAAGCGGATAAAATTATTGATTTTAATGGTAATTACGAAGATTATCTGGAAAGTCAGGCTAAATAAAGAATAAAGTATGAAAGAGCGACTTGTTTTATTGCCTGGTTGGGCGATGCACAGCGGTGTGTGGGGAGAATTTGCTACGCAACTTTCAACGCATTTCACGTTAACGTTAATAGATCATCTGCCTTCACTTGGCAATATTGATGCGGTGGCTGATGGCATTGTTGAACTACTTGATGATGAGCCGTTTTATTTGCTTGGATGGTCGTTAGGTGGCAATGTCGCATTAAATATTGCGTGGCGTTATCCAGAACGCGTTCAAGGGTTGATTTTATTGGCGACGAATCCTTGTTTTGTAGCTAATGAAGCGTGGCCTGGAATGCCTTTAGCTATGTTTCGTGCCTTTACACAGCAAGTCCATTTAAATGCGCCTGACACAATGCCACTTTTTTTGGCATTGCAATGTCAAGGTGTTGCGAATGGGGATGCGCTCTTAACTGCATTCAAACTCCGTTTTGCATCAAGAGAAATGTTGCCGTTAAATGATTTAATGCAAAATTTAGCGTTGCTTGAAAAAGTTGATTTGCGTGACGCATTGAGGCATGTATCCTGTCAAACGACTCTTATTTTAAGTGATAATGATGCGTTAGTGCCTGCAAATATTGGGTCGATAATGCAAACACTGCAACCCAATTTACAGTTGCATATTATTGAAAAGGCGGGTCATATTCTTTTTGTAACTCAAACAGAGGTTTGCGTGAATATCATTCGTGCATTTATTGATGGTATTAGAGAAAACTAAAATTAAGCATGCTTTTTCAGATGCGGCAAAAACTTACGACAGTGTGGCAAGTTTGCAACGTCAAATCGGACTCGACTTACTCAATAGTCAGGCATTAGATCATTTGCAGGGTGTGTGGCTTGATTTGGGTTGCGGAACGGGATTTTTAACACAAGAGATCCTAAAGCATGGTCATCATGAAACGTTAATTGCGCTTGATTTATCGCAAATGATGCTTGAGCATTGCCGTGAAAAAGTCGGAGTGAAGTCGCATTATATTTGCGCGGACGCGGAGAAATTGCCCCTAAAAGCCCAGAGTGTCAACGCCATTTTGTCAAATGTGGCATTGCAGTGGTGTTATCCCATTGACGAGGCACTCAGCGAATTACATCGCGTTTTAGTCGGTGAGGGAATACTGCTTTTTAGTACCTTTGGCAGTGAGACGCTTTGTGAATTAAAGGCTACTTGGGCCACTGTCGATGATTTTGTGCATGTGAATGATTTTTACACGTTAGAAAATTTGCACGCTGCGTTAGAAAATGCTGGCTTTGTGGATATCACTCTAAGACGTATACGTTATTTGCGGCAATATACCAATGTGCTTGAGTTAATGCATGAATTAAAAGATATTGGGGCACATAATGTGAATCAAACACGCAGCAAGACGCTGACAAGTAAAAAAACGTTGAAAACCTTGATGTCAATGTATCCTAAAAATGAAGTCGGGGGCATTGATGCGACGTTTGACGTGATTTATGTGATGGCGCGTAACGTCATTTGCTAAAATTCCCTAATGCTCATGCGCATGAGTTAGCTTATAATTAAGTTGTAATTTTTACATATTCACTTTTAGGAAAAATCATAATGAAAAAACTCACCCTTTTGATGTCACTTGGCGCCTTTATGTTTACTTCAGTTGCAAGCGCACACGGTCCTGTTCGTCAAAAAGTCGAAGAAGAAATCACAATTAATGCACCTGCTGAAAAAGTGTGGGGCATCATCAAAGAATATAACGATTTATCTTGGTTGCCAGCTGTCAAAGGTGTTGTTGCAACTGGTGGCAATGAAAAAGGTGCATCACGCGTCTTGACCTTGAAAAATGGCGGCACGATTACCGAAGAATTAAAAAAATATGATGCGGCTAAAATGACTTATGCGTACAAAATTACGGACATTAGTACTTCACACACCATTACGCATTCAGGCGTAGAAGAAAAAGTACCTGTTTTCCCAGTGGATAACTATGCTGCGAGCATTGAAGTGGAAAGCAAAAGTGGCGCGACCGTGGTTTCTTGGAAAACCGGTTACTACCGCGCTTACATGAATAACAATCCCCCTGCAGAAATGAACGAAGAAACCGCAAATAAAGCCGTGACAGCGGTATTGAAAGAAGGTTTGTCTCATTTGAAAACGTTGGCTGAAAAATAAACGTGCGAAAACAAGCACAATGGATGGCAGCGATGGGTGTCGCTGCCGTTTTTATTTCTCACCCAGTCGCTGCTCAGCCGTTTGCCTATATTACGAATCAACTTGGCGACAGCGTGTCGGTTATTGACGCAAAAACCAATACGGTGCAACACACTATTCCCGTAAAAGGTAAACCTGCTGGCGTTGCGGTTTCGCGAGATGGGACGCGTGTCTATGTTTCAACGCCTGAGGCTAAAGGCGTTGCCGTGATTGATACGCAAAAGAAAGCCGTCATCGCGACCATTCCCCTTAGTGAAGGGGCGCTCGGGATAGTGGTATCACCAGATAATGCACGATTATATGTGGCGGATTGGTATGCACATAGTGTTAGTGTGATTGATACGCAGACGTTGCAAATTATAGGGTCAATTGCAGTTGAAAAATCCCCATCCGGTCTTGCGGTCAGTGACGATAATCATTGGCTTTATGTCGCCAATCGATTAAGTAATTCCGTGTCGCAAATTGATTTAAAAACACTGAAAACACGCAATGTCACTCCGGTAGGGCGGCATCCTTTTGGAATAACGCTCGATAGTAAAAATGAGCGTCTATACGTTGCGAATGTGCAAAGTGATGATGTCAGTATTCTTGAAACGAAAACCATGCATCTCATTGGCACCGTTAAAGTCAACAAATTACCTTATGCACTGAGTTTAGCGAAAGACGATACGCTATTTTTTGTAACAAACCAAGAAGACGGTAATGTGTCTGTTGTTGATACCAAGACGTTGCAGGTCATTAAAGAAATTACTGTCGGCGACAAGCCCGAAGGCATTGCAACGCATACGGATGATACACATGTTTACGTGGCGAATTGGTTTGATAATACGGTATCCGTCATTGATGCGCAAACACTTGAAGTGAGCGAAACAATTAAAACCGGTTCAGGAAGTCGTGCGTTCGGTCAGTTTTTTAGTCGCTAATTTTATGTCTTCAGGCTCAGTTATTCACAAACTCCCTTATTTTTCTGATAGTGCTGCACTGTTTGCACCCTATGCCAAGCAAGCATGGGCGGTATTTTTAGATAGCGGTTATCCGCGCAGTCGGCAAGGGCGTTATGATATATTCAGTGCAAATCCTATTTGCACTTTTGTGACCGAGGCAGGCATAACAACTATTTGGAATACGCATGAAACGCTGATTTCAAGCGAAAACCCCTTTGATTTACTCAAAAGTGAATTAATTCGTTATGGTGAGTTGTTTTCTTCACCGCAAACGGAAATAGAGTTGCCGTTTAATGGCGGCGCGATTGGGTATTTTTCCTATGATTTGGCGCGTCATTTAGAAAATTTACCTCGAATTGCCTTTGATGCAGAAGGTGTTGCAGAAATGGCGGTGGGTATTTATGATTGGGCCGTGATTGTGGATCATGACACTTCACAAAGTTATTTAATCTGCTACGATGTTGATCAAACAGACGCGTTAATTCAACAATTTAGTGAAATCAGGCGATTGACAGACGTTGAGCCGTTTTTACTTAAAAGCGATATTCAAGCTAATTTTTCATTAGAAACCTATAAAAAAGCCTTCCAAAAAATTAAACATTACCTCAAAGAAGGGGATTGTTATCAAGTCAATTTAACTCAACGTTTTAGCGCAGATTGTCAGGGTGAACCTTGGCAAGTATACCAAGTGCTTCGTGAAGTCAATGCGGCGCCTTTTAGCGCCTATCTTCATTTTCCGCAGGTGACTGTATTGAGTTCTTCGCCCGAGCGTTTTTTGAAATTAACAGGGCGGCAGGTGGAAACGAAGCCGATTAAAGGCACGCGTCCACGCAAATTAGCAGATCATGAAAATGTGGCGCAAATTTCAGATTTGCAAAATAGCGCAAAAGATCGCGCTGAAAACGTCATGATTGTCGATTTACTTCGAAATGATATTAGTAAAGTGTGTGAAACGGGTTCGGTGCGTGTCCCTAAATTATTTGACATTGAAAGCTACAGCACGGTGCATCATTTGGTGAGCACCGTGACAGGGACATTAGCGAAAGAACAACACGCGCTGGATTTGCTAAAACATTGCTTTCCCGGTGGATCCATTACGGGGGCACCTAAAATTCGCTCGATGGAAGTTATAGAAGAAATTGAGCCTAACCGACGTGGTATTTATTGTGGCGCGATAGGCTATGTAGGTTTTAATGGCAATATGGATACGAATATTGCTATTCGCACACTCGTTCATTCTGCTGAGACAATTCGTTTTTGGGCGGGTGGCGGTATTGTGAATGATTCGGTGGTGGAAGAAGAATATCAAGAAAGTTTTGATAAAGCCGCTGCCTTGTTTCAAGTGTTAAAGCGTTTTCAATCTTAGAGTAGATTATGCGTGTCGTGAAACTGGGCGGCAGTTTATTTGAAAATACACCAGAAAATTTTTTTGCGTGTTTAGCGCATATTGCATCGCAAACATCGCCTACTATTGTCGTTTGCGGCGGAGGTGCATTTGCTGATTGTGTTCGTCATGCGCAAAGTCAATGGCATTTTAGTGACGTCTGCGCCCATGAAATGGCCATTCTTGCAATGCAACAAACCGCCATGATGACTCAAAATCTTTTTCCTGTTTTTGCGTTGTTAACGTCTGTTCATGCTATGCCATATCCGCATTTGGCCATTTGGTCACCTTCAATTGAGGAACTTAATGCCGATTGCGTTCGCGCGTCATGGGACATTACCTCAGACAGTTTAGCCGCATGGCTTGCCAATCAAGTTCAGGCGACGCAATTACATGTTGTCAAAGCCTGTGAGGTAGACCCAGATACCCCTTTAGATGAGTTAGTTCAAAAAGGTATTGTTGATGTACAATTTGCGCATTTTGTGAAAAATGCATCTTTTAACGTTACTATATGGGGCGCGAGCGCGTTTTTAAATTGATGAAACAAGGCTACTTTATTACCGGTACGGACACAAATGTGGGCAAAACATGGGTGACGCTTGCGTTGATGACCTATTTTAAACAACAAAATTTGCGTGTGATCGGTATGAAGCCGGTTGCATCGGGTTGTGAAAAAATAGATACGCATTGGCGAAATTCAGATGCACTTTCAATTCAGCAATGCAATTCTCAATGGGTTGATTATGACTTGATTAATCCTTATGCCTATGAACAACCCATTTCACCGCATTTAGCGGGTAAATTAAATCCTGCGAATTTAGATGTTGTTTATGCCCGTTTTCAAACATTACAACTGATGGCGGATGTCATTATCGTGGAAGGAGCGGGCGGCTTTTACGCGCCACTTAATGCTGCGCAAACTATTGCGGATTTAGCGCAGGCCATGCAGTTACCCGTTATTTTAGTCGTGTCGATTAAACTAGGTTGCATCAATCATGCGCAATTAACGTTTGAGGCAATTGACAAAGCACAGCTCTCTTGTGCTGGCTGGATTGCGGTGTGCAATGACGCTGAATTTAATTGTGTCGAATCCACAATTGAAGCAGTGGTCGAGCGACTGCCTATTCCATTACTTGGCGTTTTGCCTTATCTCGGTGAAGCGGATTTTAATTATCTGGCAGCTAAAATCCATTTCTAACATCGAATGTTGCGTGCAAATGCGTATAAAATCGGCTTATTTTTGCGTATTTTATGGTTAAACTGGACAAAATGTTGCAACACGGTAAAATTACTGCATTTTTAACTGCACACTTTACTAGAACGTCATGGCGATAATTACTGTTTTAAATGGCCCAAATTTGAATTTATTGGGTGTACGCGAACCCAGTCTTTATGGCAACCAAACGCTCGCTGATATTGAGCATACATTAGCATCGCAAGCACAGCATTTAGGACACACGTTGAATTTTTATCAAAGTAATGCAGAACACGAGCTGATTAGCGTTATTCACGACGCGTATGCGAAGAGTGTTGATTTTATCATTATTAATCCCGCCGCGTTTACCCATACCAGCGTTGCGCTCCGCGATGCCTTGCTTGCGACTAAAATTCCATTTATCGAAGTTCATTTATCTAACGTTCACGCGCGTGAACCATTTCGGGCACATTCGTATTTTTCAGATATTGCAAAAGGCGTCATCTGTGGACTAGGGCCTTTGGGATATGAATTCGCTCTACAAGCCGCTCACAGATTGCTAAAAACAGATTAGTTATAAGATTAGTTATAAAAAGAGTAAGAAAAAAGCATTATATTTAACCCAAGAGAAGAGATTATAAATCACCATGGATATTAGAAAAATAAAAAAACTTATCGAGATTATTGAAGAATCTGATATCGCCGAAATTGAAATTAAAGAAGGCGAAGAATTCATCCGTATTAATCGTTATAGCACGACTGTTGCACCTGCAACACCCGTTGCCTATGCTCAAGCAGCACCTGTGGCAGCGCCTGTTTTGGCCTCGGGTAGTGATGCAGCGCCCGCACCAGCTGAAATAAAAGGCCATGTGATGAAGTCGCCTATGGTCGGCACGTTTTATCGCGCAGCGTCTCCAGGTAGTAAAGAATTTGTGACCATTGGTAAAACGGTACAAGTAGGGGATACGCTGTGTTTAATTGAAGCGATGAAAATTTTGAATCAAATTGAAGCCGATAAAAGCGGTGTGATTACCCAAATCTTGTTGGAAAATGCTGAACCTGTTGAATATGGTCAGCCTTTATTCATTATTGAATAATTAGCGAGGCGTTATGTTTGATAAAATTGTCATCGCTAATCGCGGTGAAATTGCTTTGCGTGTGTTGCGAGCGTGTCGCGAATTAGGTGTAAAAGTGGTTGCAGTTCATTCTGAAGCCGATCGTGATTTAAAACACGTTCGCCTAGCAGATGAATCGGTCTGTATTGGCCCTGCGGCGTCGTCGGAAAGTTATTTAAATATTCCAGCCATTATCAGCGCGGCAGAAGTCACTGATGCGCAGGCCATTCATCCCGGTTATGGATTTTTGTCTGAAAATGCTGATTTTGCAGAGAAAGTGGAGCAAAGTGGCTTTGTTTTTATCGGGCCAAAAGCGGAAACAATTCGCATGATGGGCGATAAAATTTCGGCTAAAAATGCCATGATTATCGCAGGCATTCCTTGTGTACCTGGCAATAATGATCCGCTTTCAGATGATTCTAAAAAGAATTTAAAACTCGCTCAAGAAATTGGCTATCCAGTCATTATTAAAGCAGCAGGGGGCGGCGGTGGTCGCGGTATGCGAACGGTTCACACAGAAGCTGCGTTGATTAACGCAATTGAAATGACGAAAGCGGAAGCCGGCAGTGCATTTGGTAATCCAACCGTTTACATGGAAAAATTCCTTGAAGATCCGCGTCACATTGAATTTCAAGTCATGGCGGATTCATACGGCAATGCAATTCATTTAGGGGAGCGCGATTGTTCCATGCAACGTCGTCATCAAAAAGTAGTAGAAGAAGCACCGGCACCTTTTATTACAGAAGCGCAACGTAAATTTATCGGTGAGCGTTGCGCAAAAGCGTGTATTGATATTGGCTATCGTGGCGCAGGGACATTTGAGTTTTTGTATGAAAAAGGGGAATTTTATTTCATCGAAATGAATACACGCGTTCAAGTTGAGCATCCTGTGACAGAAATGGTGACGGGTTTTGATATCGTCAAAGAACAGTTGCGTATTGCAGCGGGTGAAAAATTATCCATGACACAGGATCAAGTTAAAATTCAAGGTCATGCCATTGAATGCCGCCTAAATGCGGAAGATCCACGCACATTTATGCCGTGTCCGGGTGTGATTGAACAGTTCCATATGCCAGGAGGCCCTGGGATTCGTTGTGAAACACATATTTACAACGGCTACAAAGTGCCGCCTTATTATGATTCAATGATTGGTAAGTTAATTGCGCATGGTGAAACGCGCGAAAGTGCTATTGCGCGGATGAATACCGCGCTCAATGAAATCATTATTGATGGCATAAAAACCAATATTCCGCTGCAACATGACATTATGACGGATAATGCGTTTGCAGTGGGTGGTCAAAATATTCATTATTTAGAAAAAAAGTTGGGTATTTACTAAATGCCTTGGCATCAGCTAACGGTGACAACCACTGAAAAATCTGCGCCTAAAGTGGCTAATTACTTTACGCATTTAGGCGCGGTGTCAGTGACTTATTTAGATGCGCAGGATGAGCCTGTTTATGAACCGCGAATTGGTGAAACCAAAATTTGGACCAACACGCAAGTGGTGGCGCTGTATGAATTAGAGGTTGAAATGGACCTAGTTCAAAGTGCAATAAGTAAAAAGTTTCAGCATCACGCACTCGACGATTGGCAGTATGACTATATTGACGATCAAGTATGGGAGCGTGCATGGATGGAGTTTTATCATCCTATGAAATTTGCGCAACGTCTTTGGGTGTGTCCAACCGGTCAAGAACAAGGTGAAGAAGGGACGGTGTGCTTAACACTTGATCCCGGATTAGCGTTTGGGACGGGAACGCATCCAACCACCGCGTTATGTTTAGAGTGGTTAGCGGGTGCGGATTTAGAAGGCAAAACAGTCATTGATTACGGTTGTGGTTCGGGGATTTTAGCGGTTGCGGCTGTTTTGCTCGGTGCTAAAGTGGCTTACTGCGTTGATATTGATCCTCAAGCCTTAACCGCAACGCACGATAATGCAATTAAAAATAAGGTGGCGGATAAAATTCATGCGTTTTTGCCTGACGATTTCACGCCATTTCACGCGGATGTCGTGCTAGCCAATATTTTAGCAAAACCCTTAATTGATTTAGCCAGTGCTATTGGTGAGCTGGTGAAAAAAAATGGGGTATTAGTCTTGTCTGGAATTTTGGCTGAGCAAGCGGATAGTGTTATTGACGCTTACGCTGAAAAAATTGAGTTTGCGCCGCGTGTGCAACAAGAAGATTGGATACGTTTAAACGGTCATAAACGCTAAATGTTTGTAAAAAAAGATCAGCAACAAACCGCATGCCCGCTTTGTGGTTTGCCTGTCAAGATTCATGATTTTTTACTGAAAACCCCGCAAGGCGACAAATGTTTCTGTTGCGCGGGGTGCTTGAGTATTTATCAATTATTTCATGGCGAAGAATAAGGTTCGCCAACCTATTATTTAAAGGAAAACAGATGAAAGCTTGTGATTCATGCGTTTCTAATCGAGTTCAGATTGGAAAAAACTATAAAAATATGCCCGTTTGGGTACGTGCAATTGGGATGGTGTTTATTTATTTACCCATTCTTACGTTGCCGTTTATATTTTTAAGCGCCTATCTTTCGTATTACCATTTATTGATGATGGGCGCGAAAGATGTAAAAACATTAAAAGACTTTTTACCAGCGCGTGAAACACATCGCTATGACATGAAAACTCAAATCACGATGGATGGCTCTTTTAAAGCCAGTACGTCGCAATCTAAAACTTTTTGGATGCTCAATTGCACATGGTATTGCCCTGTGAGTGTCGGTTTATTTGAATGGCATTCGTATTTAGTGAAGTTAGTTGAAAACTTCTGGTGCCCGTTCACACACGGTACAAAAGAAAACTACAGCAACGCAAATATCGATAAATCATTCTGGCACATATACCCTAGTGATGCCGTAAAACTTCATGAGGATGATTTGAAAAATCCCATTTGGAATGAAGACGAAGCCTTCAAAAAAGAAGGCGAATAAGATCAAAAAGCGCCGTTTTTAAACGGCGTTTTTTTTGTCCAAAATTCAGTGTTAATTTTTTATGATGTTTTTATGCCTTGATTAAGGATGCAAAAGACGCATTAGCCACATTATTTTTCGATAAAGGCTCGGGGGCAATGTATTTTCACGAGGGATGCAGAAGGATTCACGCCAACGGTTATTGTTGTATTAATGAGTAAACCTGCTGTGAATGCCGATTTTACTCATTAGCATCACCTAGCGGTTTAATTTGTCATGAAAGGAGATGCTTTTGTCGCGTAAATCCTGTAAATTGCCCAAATGAATGATATTTTACTGACCACCTTTGAGTGGATAAAAAACGATTGGGAGAGTAATCGATTTCGCTTTTGCGTGGAACTGTTGGCATGGGCAATTTCGATTGGTTGCAGTTTAACGATGGCGATTACGGTGCCGACTCCCCCGTTGTTAATTTTATATCCCGTATGGATTACGGGATGCGCGATGTATGCGTGGGCGGCTTATAGTCGCCAGTCATTTGGAATGCTGGCGAATTATATTTTACTTGTGAGTATTGATACTGTAGGGCTGATAAGAATGCTTTAAGGCTCAGTGATAACATTCCTCGTAGCAATAGCGCATTATACTGCTTGGATAGCGTTTTCGTAGAATGGTAGAAATGGGATTTTCACTTAATTTTTCTTCATCATATGTATGATTGTTATAGCAATATTCAAATAAATTTTCTTCTTTTACTCTGTCGTTATCTAAGCAGTTTTCGTTATGTTCGGATTCATTTACGTCTTGAATGTAGTCAAAATTTAAAGTTGAAATTCTAAATGGCTCTCTATTTTCGAATGATTCTTCTAAAACTGGATTTTTAGTAAATTCATCGTTCTCATTGTCTTCAGTGGGGCGAGATAAAAAGGGCGTTTTTTTAGCTTTTTGGGTAAGTTTTAATGCCGTGAATAGGGTGACACAAATAAGTATCAAAATAATGAACGTGTAGAGATAGAAAAAACGATTTTTCAGCCACATTTCAATTTTGTGGAACTCTAAATTAAAGAAGAATTTTTTAGGATCTGATAATGGTTTTGATGCGGTTGACGTCATAATGTCAAGATGCGTTTCATCGAGAATTTGATTACGCATTTCTTCTCGTGACAAAACAGATGATATTAATTCTTGTGAATCCCCGTTATCTGGCGGGGTGACTGACGCATTTGGATGATCACTATCTTGATAGTTTGTCGCGCCTTCGGCTGAATTAAACATAGTTTTCACTAATGACTTTGCGATGTTATCGCCTTGGTCTGCAGCTAATTGATACCATTTAAGTGCTTCTTTGGAATCTTGATTAACACCTTGTCCTCTGTCATACATTGTCCCAACAGATAATTGAGCATCAACATGACCTGCCTTGGCAAGTGGCAGGAAAATAGCGAAGGCTTGTTGATAACGGTTATTTTGATATGCATCAACCCCTTCTTCAAAGCGCGTGTCTGATGCCTGAGAGATAAATGATAATAACAAAAAGGCAAAAAACATTAAATAACGCATAAAACAATCTCAATCAATAATGATAAATTAGAAACATCCTATTTATAAATGCATGGTTTTTTAAAAGAAAAAGCGTTCTTCGTGTGAATAGGTCAACATCTTTCTTAACCCCTAGAATTCGAATAGGGCATTTTATTATTCATGATTTGAGAATTATAGTCGCACAATAAAGCGCAACTGAAATACGTTTATCAAAATAACGAGATGGAATTTTACGCAATCTCAAGGCATAGTAAGGCAAATAATAGTCTTAAGAAAAAATAGGCAATGAATTGAAAAAGCGAATGATGGAGACTATGTAAATGATTGGAGTGCGAGAGCTAAACCTTCTAGAACCAGTTCGGCTTCAATTGTGCAAGGATAATTTAGTTGGGTAGCAAGAATAGGAGCATCGCCGCCTGTGAGAAGTAATGTCGTATTCTCGGGTTGCTTTGCCATAATGTGTTCAATTAAACCGCAAGCCGCAAATAACGTGCCGCTATAAATTGCGGCGTTTGTCTCTTTTGCAAGTCCGATAGGGTGCGTTTGCGTTGAGAACGGTAAATCTGCAGTATGGCAGGCGAGCGCATTTTGCATAAGATTTAAGCCAGCGCAAATCAATCCGCCTTCATGATGACCGTTGGCGTTTAAAATATCGATGGTAATAGCTGTGCCGCAATCGACAATGCACGTATGTGTTAGCGTTTTTTGGCGAGTAGCAATTAAGGCAAGCCAACGATCAACACCTAGTTTTTCAGGGTGCAAATAACCATTTTGAACATCAAACGCATTTGATTGGGTTTGTGCGTAAAAACGTACAACGCAGTCTCCCCATAAATCATCCATGACGGATTCAATGCAGCGCAATAAATCTGTTTTAGCCACGCTGGAAACGCCAATTTTTTCAGGGTGTACATCTTGCCATAACGCTGTTAACGCGGTTGCTGATAAGTCGCTGTGCGGCAGACTTTTTCCTTGCTTGATGAGTGTTTTGTTGTCATAGAGTGCCCACTTTAAGCGACTATTGCCTAAATCTAAGAGCAAGTTCATTGACTAAAACTCACTTCACCCGATGCAAATACATTTTCTAATCCGTCCGCCCGCTGCAACTTTAGTAGCCCATTATCATCAATACCTTGCACAATGCCTTCAATAGCCTGTTTGCCGACATATAACGTAGCTATTTTTCCTTTCAAGCAATCATAATCCCGCCATTCGTCGAGGTAAGCAGACAAACTTTGCGTTTCAAATGATGCGGTAAGGGGAATGAGTTCGTTTAGTAAATTAGCAATGAGGGTATTGCGCTCTATGGTAATACCCGGGGCAATGGTATTTAAATCGGTATAGGCTTGGGTGATGCCAGCAATATTTTGCGGTAAATCGACATTTAACCCAAGACCAATGACAGCACTTGCCTTGCCGTCTGCGCGTGAGGTTACCTCAATTAAAATGCCACCTAATTTTTTGCCCTCACTGTAAATGTCATTTGGCCATTTCAACCCAATCTGACTAATGCCGTATTTTTTTAGCACACGAACAACACCCACACCAATAGCTAAACTTAAGCCGTTAAATTGCGCGACATTGCTAAAGTTCCACAAAAATGATCCGTAAATATTCGCTCCTTGAGGCGATACCCATTGTCTTCCTTGGCGTCCTTTTCCTGCCGTTTGGCTATTGGTGAAACACACCGACCCTGATGGCGCATTTTCTTGTGCTTGGGACATTAAATAACGATTGGTAGAGTCGATACTTTCAAAAACATCTAAAACCGCTATCAATGCTAAACAGTTGGGCGTTAATTGTGATTCAATGTGTTTAGCATCGAGTAAAATAGGCGCAATCATAAATCTTGAGATTCTTTTCGTTGGCGAATTTGTTGAAGTTGTTTCTTTGCAATGTGTGTGCTGAGTAATTCTGAATCGGTTTCTTTCATATTGATAAATGTCGCGCCAACAAAGAATGGATAAGGGCTTTCTGGGTTGGTATATTCAAAATGATGAATCACTTTTGCATACGCTGTCATCACAACCGTGCTATGGACAAGTAGAATTTTCAGTTCTAAATACTGTCCGATATCAAGCCATTCTTCGCAATCAAAACCTATTCCCGTCACGCTAATATTGGCGTTGCGTGTTTGATTTTTATGCGCGTCATCACCTGCAATACGAATAACTGTGGTGGCAAGTAAATTGACTTTAATATCGAGTAATTTTAAATAATCCGCAAAATCCGGGTGTATTTTGCCGAGTTTTTCATGAATAATTTCTGCTTCTTTGTTAATTAATTCAAGTGCAGAAAAAAGCGAGCAACTATCAAGTAAATTGGCTTCAACTAAAATAGGTTGTTTTGTTTGTGCTTCGTCGATTAGTTGATACGATAAATTGATATCATCGTAAACGCGAAAAAACTCGCGTTTATCATTGGGAATGGATTTTCTTAATTGTGTCATGCGTGTTGTCCTATTAAGTGTCTGCTTATCAATTTGTGCTTTACGTCGAAGTGTGTTTTGGACTTTCTAAAAAGTAGCTAAAAAAAACCAAAATCAGTGCAGAGATTGAACTATGAATGAAGCGTTAGAGTTTCGATTATAACATACAAAAAAAACGCCTCGTGCTTTACACGGAGACGTTTTTTAAGTGATAAACGTTAATTCGTATTTTAGGGGAATTTAATCTAAATTGGTTTGACGTTGCAGAACGGCTGAAACGGCGGCTGTTCGCGTAGTCACGCCGAGTTTTTCAAAGATATGCTCAAGATGCTTGTTTATGGTACGAGGACTTGAACCTAAAATGATGCCCATTTCTTTATTGGTTTTTCCACGCGAAATCCACATCAAAATTTCCGTTTCACGAATCGTGAGGCCTAGTGAATTGCGCACCGCATCTAAATCCCATTCGCCTGAATTTTTTTCAAATACCAAAAGGTATTCATCACCGTATAGGCAGGGGGTTATTTTGCAGGAAAACTCAATACCCGAACGATAACTTTCAAATGCTAATGGAAGGGGGGGTGTTTCATGGTCAGTTAAATAAGCGTTGGTCCATTCAATTAGCGGCGCAGGTAACGCCTGTCCGATGTCAGCATCATTGGGTAGCGAATGCGTGTTTGCAAATTCACTCAGCCACGATGCGCCGCTAGGCGTTAGCCATGTAATGATTCCATCTTTATTGATGGCTAAGGCTGAAAATTCACGATTGTTTAATACTTCTTCTGCGCGTTTTATCGTTCGCATCTGCGTTAATTGCACATCAATGCGCACAAGTACTTCAGGTGGGCGTATAGGTTTGACTAAATAATCCACCGCACCTTCGTTAAAACCGCGAAGGAGATGATCGAGTTCGCTGAGCGCGGTCATAAATAAAATGGGAATACTGCGTGTATTGGGATTGGATTTTAAACGACGGCAAGTTTCAAAACCGTCAATACCGGGCATCATCACATCAAGTAAAATAATATCGGGTTTGAGGTAATTAATTTGCTCAAGCGCGGACATGCCATCTGTTGCGACAAGGACACGATAACCAGCTTCAGACAGCGTATCCGAAAGTAGCGCCAAATTATCGGGCGTATCATCGACAATCATAATTATGCCTTTATTCGCGGTCATTTTTTGTTACTTCCTCGTAGGCTAATTGGAGTTGTTGTTTAATATCATTTAAGCGAAATTCGGTTGCAAGCACCTGAATTTCTTCTGCAAAACCTTGATATTGCGCATGCGTTTTAAGTAAAGTGGCGAGGTAGCGTTTGAGTCCGGCTAAATCACCAATGCGAACATAACTGTCTATCTCTTGGAGAATGGATTCGGGTGGTAAAGTGATGTCCGTTGCCGGTTTATCGTCTTCACTGTAAATCCATTTGACGTCTAAATGCAGTTTTAATTTATAAAATAAATCTGACATCACTAATGGCTTGATCAAAAAATCATTACAGCCTGCGTTAATGGCTTGAACACGATCAGTAGGGTAGGCGTTTGCGCTTAGAACAATAATGGGCGTCGTGTTATTGCGTTCACGAAGTGCTTGAGTGGTTTTTATTCCGCCGATTCCAGGCATAAATAAATCAAGTAAAATGAGATCGGCCGTGTTTTTTTGCATAAAACGGAGGCAATCTTCACCGCAAGCCGCTTGCATAACTCGAAATCCTAAAGGACTTAAAATAGAGGTGACGAGCAGTCGATGATCTGAATTATCGTCAACCACCAGAATGTGTTTGCGTTTACCACTATACCCTACAACGGTTTCTTGTTGAACGGGCTTTTCGCCAATACCTAAATTAGGTAATAACAAGCGTACCGTAAATGTTGAACCTTTATTGACTTCACTTGTCACGGCAAGTTCCCCTCCCATGATTTCACATAAAATCTTGCTAATGGTTAAACCTAAACCGCTACCCGATCCTAAATTTTCATTAGGCAATTGTGTGAAGGGTTGGAAAATGTTTTGCAGTTGATTTTCATCAATGCCAACCCCGGTGTCGATAACTTGAAAGGTAATGACACCACAACTGTAGCTGATACGAAAAATAATATCGCCGGTTGCTGTAAATTTGATGGCGTTACTTAGTAAGTTCATTAAAATTTGCCCAACGCGTTTTTCATCACCGCGAATGCGTGGGGGCAGGGTGTTTAAAATTTGGCAATGAAATCCTAATCCCTTTTTTTCTGCTTGCGGCTTAAAGGTACTGACTAAATGTTCAAGAAAAATTTTGAAATCAATCGCGTCTTTTCTTAAATCAAATTTACGCGCTTCAATGCGGGCAATGTCTAAAATATCTTCAATGAGCGCAGATAAATGCTCACCGTTGCGCTTTAAAATATCAACAGCTTGTTTTCGATGTTCAGGAATCGCAGGATCTTGTTGAAGAATATAAGCATAGCCAATAATACTGTTTAGCGGGGTGCGTATTTCGTGGCTCATGCTACTTAGAAAGCGACTTTTAGCCGTATTAGCCCGATCGGCCATTTTAATGGCTTGTTGAAGTTTGGCGTCAGTTTGTTTGTGCTTGTCTATTTCGCGCAGTAGAAGCTCCGTTTGCTTGGCTGTTTCATCGTGGGCAACTCGCCGACTTTCTGAATTGAGGATTAACCACCACGTACACAGACCAATAAACACCAATAATGCTGAATAAATTTTGAAAAAATTATTCAGAAGTAAAGCAAATTCATCTAAATTGTCACGAACACTCAGTAAATCTTGATAATAAATCACGCCAACAAAAACACCTGTTAAGGTAGCCAAAAATACAAAGACCAAGACAAAGCGTAATAAACGCAGACGCGTAAGCAAAGTCATCGATTTAGGAAAAATAAACGCGGCGAGCGCTTCTAAATAATCCTCATAGCGAAAACCGATTTTGCACGCATCATGGCAACGCGCATCAAGGGTACAGCAAAGTGAGCAAATATTAGTGGCGTAGGCAGGGCAATACGCCATTTCTTCATGTTCGAAGACATTTTCACAAATGCCGCAGGTATTTTTGGATTTGGCATTATTTTTCTTGCGGTTACGCGCTAAGTAATATTTTCCATGCGTAAAATAGGCAATGAGCGGGGTTAAAATAAGCGCTAAAATCACGGCAACAAATCCCGAAAACGCTTTGATAACGTCGCCAAAAAGACCGCAATAAGCCAAAATTGAAATCAGTGACGCAAAGAACGTCGATAAAATACCAACGGGATTTAAATCGGGTAAATAAGCACGTTTGAATTCGATAATACGTGGACTGAGTCCTAATGATTTATTGATTGCAAGTTCAGCCGCAAGCGTGCAAATCCAAGCAATTGACATGTGTGAAAATAGCCCAAGTACTTTTTCAAGCGCACTAAATACGCCAAACTTCATGAGCAGGAGCGCAATTAATACATTGAAAAATAACCAGACAACCCGTCCAGGATGGCTATGTGTGAGGCGAGAGAAGAAATTTGACCATGCTAATGAGCCCGCATAGGCGTTGGTGACGTTAATTTTAATTTGGCTCAAAATGACAAATAAAGTCGTCGCCGCAAGTGCCCAGTGGGGATTCTCAAAAACATGGCTATATGCCACTAAATACATTTGCGTTGGCTCATGCGCGTGCTGGGGACTGATGCCATAACTGATGGTTAAATGCGCGAGTAAAGCGCCCAATAACTGACGAATTGCGCCAAATATAATCCATCCAGGACCGCCAGCAATGACGGCAATCCACCATTTCACCTGATTTTCTTTGGTTTTATCGGGCATAAAACGCAAGAAATCCACTTGTTCGCCAATTTGCGCAATCATCGAAAAGGCAACCGTTGCAGCGGTGCCAAATAATAGCCAATCAAATTTGTTGCCTTGAGCGGCTAAATGCAAAAAATGCCCCAATACGGAGACAGAATTAGGTTCTTGTAGCACTATAGCAACGTAGGGCGTAATCAGTAAAATTAGCCAGAGTGGTTGCGTCCAAAGTTGCAGTCGGCTAATGGTGGTAATGCCAAACGTCACCAGTGGAATGACAATAATGGCGCTGATGACATAGGCCATTTCAAGGGATATTTGAAAGTACAGCTCAATGGCCTGCGACATAATCGAGGCTTCCAGCGCGAAAAGCGTGAAGGTAAACGACGCGTAAATCAGCGAGGTAATCGTGGAGCCAATATAGCCAAAGCCAGCGCTACGCGTCAGCAGGTCAATATCAATATGATAGCGCGCGGCGTAGTAGCTAATCGGTAAACTGGTGATAAATATCACCACTGCTACGATGAATATAGCCCAAAAGGCGTTTGTAAAACCGTAGTTAATCGATAAAAAAGCCCCAATGGCTTCGAGGACGAGAAAAGAGCTTGAGCCAAAAGCCGTATTGGCGACGTCAAATTCAGACCATTTACGAAAACTACGCGGTGCAAAACGCAGCGCGTAATCTTCCATTGTTTCACTGGCAACAAGACTATTGTAGTCGCGGCGAACGGTTGTAATCGTTTGATGAATAGAATTTTTCACTCGCGTATCGTACCGTTAATAAGTGCTTTAGTGTCGCTCATGTCCAAAGTTTATAATCAGTGGCGTACCTTGATTGTGAATAATCAATTCTTTGGTACCTTCTTCCTCACTTTCGGGTGGGGTTGATTGGGTGTTTTCGCTCTGACTTTTAGGCGCAGTAGCATTTTCCGCCTCTAATTTTTTAGTTGGCGGTGTCGTATTTTTCTGCTTTACCTCAATTTGGATATCAGGCATCCATGTGGGTTTGAAGGTGGTATCGCGTTCGGTTTTTGGGCTGACTTTGGCTACTTTATGATCGTCGAGTAAATTAAAGCAAGTGGTACTGATTTGATCGATGAGTTTTTCTACGGCCTGTTCTTTGCTGATATCGTTAGTGGTTTGGTAAGCCGTAAAAGTCATTTTATTTTCAAATTCAATGACATCACTAGGTAATTTTTTAAGTTGACAGCTAATGGGCAAAACATCTGCCTTTTGAAAATCAACCGAGCGGGGATCAGAATTTCCGCTGGAAAATGAAAAGCCTGTGGGCGTTGTTTGATTGGATACTTTTCCAATAAGTGCCGTCAAAGTGTGTGTTGGATGTTGGCTGTTTGCACTGACGGGGTATCGCCATTGCGTGAGGTTTTCACTGACTTGTGCGGTGATTTTTTGCACAGGCACATCGAAGGTTAAGTGACTGAGATTGGTGTCATCAAGCATAAATTGGATGGATGACAGGTCACTTTTATCATCAGCCAAAACGGGCAAGGTTAAAAATATTAATCCTAGAATTAGCCCCTTCAACATAACGTTTTGATTACACATAAACTCCCTAACTCCTCAACAATCGATAATTTTTCTTGAATATATATGACATTGTACGCAAAGCAGAATTTGACTGTCATACGTTAAATAACTGATGCGTTATATGACGTATTGTGAATTATGTCTACACATTTGAAAATGAAATCGCCAAATTTGATTAAACGCTGATTTTACTGGCGAGATATTAGGGCATTTTAAGTAATGATAGGAACCGTCGCCATTTAGGGTATTTGAAGCGACGTTTTTAGATTTAAGAAAAAGTTTTTATCGCAATTCAGACAGTGAAGGCAAAAAGTGAAATGAAAACATTAATTAAATTAGATCTTGATAAAAAACCGTGGGAACAAGAAGGACAAATTCACAATCGATGGCATCCTGATTTGCCTATGGTGGCAATGGTAAAACCCGGCGATGAGTTTCGCGTTGAGTGTATGGACTGGACGGGGGGGCAGATTGGCAATAACGACAGCGCAAATGACGTACGCGATGTGGATTTAACGCAAGTTCACTATCTCAGCGGCCCTATTGGGGTTGAAGGCGCTGAGCCAGGCGACTTGATGGTGGTTGATATTTTAGATGTGGGCACGTTTCAAGAATCGCAAT
Source organism: Pseudomonadota bacterium (assembly GCA_039805765.1). Classification (GTDB taxonomy): domain Bacteria; phylum Pseudomonadota; class Gammaproteobacteria; order Methylococcales; family Methylomonadaceae; genus UBA10906. The sequence goes on along the minus strand of JBDLTP010000009.1, from coordinate 43,309 downwards.
GGGGATTTAATGGGCTATTTTCAAAAGAAAATGGAGGGGGATTTTTAACAGATCATTACCCGCAAGCGCGTAAATCTATCTGGGACTTTCATGGTATTTACACCACCTCTCGTCACGTTCCCAATGTGAAATTTGCCGGCATTATGCATCCTGGATTAATTGGGTGCTTGCCTTCAAAAGAATTACTTGCGCAGTGGAATGAGCGTGAAGCCACGTTAATTGCAACGGATCCAGAGCGTGTTCCTGCGCTAGCACTTCCGCCTAATCCGCAATCCGCGGTGATGGGTAAATTAGTCGGTGACGCTGCCAAAAATGCCGCCTTAGAAGGCGCCCGCACGGTTCCACCGCGTGAGCATGGCGGTAACTGTGATATTAAAAATCTCACCAAAGGCTCAAAAGTCTTTTTCCCCGTCTATGTAAAAGACGGCGGGCTTTCAATGGGTGATCTGCATTTCTCTCAAGGTGATGGCGAAATTACCTTTTGTGGCGCGATTGAAATGGCGGGGTATTTAGATATTAAAGTCAGTTTAATTAAAGACGGTGTGAAAAAGTACGGCATTAAAAATCCGATTTTCCAACCTAGTCCATTAACCCCTAATTATCGTGATTATTTGATTTTTGAAGGTATTTCAGTGGATGAAAAAGGCACACAGCATTATTTGGATGTGCATGTGGCTTATCGTCAAGCCTGCTTAAATGCGATTGAATATCTTAAAAAATTCGGTTACAGCGGTGAGCAAGCGCTCTCTATTTTGGGAACAGCGCCTGTGGAAGGTCATATTAGCGGCGTGGTTGATATTCCAAATGCCTGCGCAACACTTTGGCTACCCACTGAAATTTTTGATTTTGACCTTAAACCTAATGCGGATGGGCCAAAAATTGTCGTGGCCAGCGGCACTGACATGGCTAAAACCAGTTAATTTTGATGAATATCAGGGGAGTTTAGGTCGATGCCTTTATATGAATATCACTGTGATGCCTGTGGCACGTTCTCAGCGTTGCGAAAAATGGCTGACGCTAAGCTGCCTGCTGTTTGTGATCATTGCGGTGGTGAAAGTCCACGCATTCTATCCGCTCCCCATTTTGCTTTGGTGGGGCAGTCTCAGCGCATCGCTCATGAGCGCAACGAAAAATCAGCGCATGAGCCTGCATCAATGCGTCGCTCAAGTTGTGGGTGTAGCACAGGAGGACATACTTGCAACACGGGCAATAGTGCCAAATCAATAAGCAATCAATCTGCGGGTTATCAAATGCAAACTAAGAAAACCGCAAGGCCTTGGATGTTGAGTCATTAGTTTGCAATGCGTTTTATGGGTGTGATTTTTTCTATGCATCAAAGTGCCATGTTCTTTTTGTTTAATTTAGGGGAAAAAGATGAGTAATGTTGATAAAAATCAATTCGTGAAAAAGTCGATGGTGCTGAGTGCATTGTCACTGGCTTTGGGTCTATCAATTTATGTGGACACGTCCGTCGCGGGCGATTTTCCAACGGCAAAAGTGAATACAACAGGACTTTCTGTTACGGATGATGTTGTTAAAGTGGGCATTCTTCACTCAGCAACCGGTACTATGGCAATTAGTGAAACGGGTTCCATTCAAGCTGAAAAACTTGCTATTGCGCAAATCAATGAAGCGGGCGGTGTACTCGGTCGCAAAATTGAAGTGATTCAAGAAGATGGTGCAAGTGATTGGCCCACGTTTGCGGAGAAGTCGAAAAAATTGCTTGAAAATGACAAAGTCGCCACCGTGTTTGGTTGCTGGACATCGGCTTCACGCAAAGCAGCGCTGCCGGTTTTCGAGAAAGATAACGGCTTACTTTTTTATCCTACCTTCTATGAAGGACTTGAACAGTCAAAAAACGTTTTTTATACCGGTCAAGAAGCCACGCAACAAATTTTGGCAGGTTTAGATTGGATTGCTAAAGAGAAAAAAGCAAAAACCTTTTACTTAATTGGTTCTGATTATATTTGGCCACGCACATCGATGAAAATTGCACGTAAACATATTGAGCAGCATTTAGGCGGCACCGTGGTGGGTGAAGAATATGTGGCATTGGGGGATACGCAGTTTGGTTCGGTCATCAATAAAATCAAACTCAAAAAACCGGATGTGATTTATGCAGCGGTGGTGGGCGGCAGTAACGTTGCTTGGTTTAAGCAGTTAAATGCAGCGGGTTTGAACGCGAAAAAACAAAATATGCTGACCATTTCAGTGACAGAAGACGAAGTGCTCGGTATTGGCGGTGAAAACTTAGAAGGTTTCTATTCTGCCATGAAATATTTCCAAAGTTTGAAAAATCCAAATAACGATAAATTCGTAGCTGAATTCAAAAAAGCCTATGGTGAAAAAGCCGTTATTGGTGACGTGACGCAAGCCGCGTATTTAGGGCCTTGGCTTTGGAAAGCCGCGGTTGAGCGGGCAGGCAGTTTTGATGTAGATAAAGCCGTGGCGGCGCTTCCTGGTTATGAATTAACCACCGCGCCCGAAGGCTATGTCAAAGTCGATCCAAATCATCATTTACTCAGCAAATTGCGTATTGGTCAATGGCGCAAAGATGGTCAAGCCGATATGGTTTATGAATCGGGTTTAATCAATCCCGATCCATTCCCAAAAGGCTATCAATAAGCCATATCGTTAACGTTTTAGCTGTATAGCGTTATTTGCAGCGCAGACGTTTTCAGTCTGCGCTGCAAGTGATGAATGTGTTGAGTTAAAAAATTAAGTTAATTTGCGTGACGTGGAGAAAGGCTATGTTTGGCTATTCGATGGAAGAAGTGGGCAATATTGTTGTCATGCAGGGTTTTTCGGGCTTGAGTTTATTTAGCGTATTGCTACTGATGGCACTGGGCCTTGCAATTATTTTTGGTCAAATGGGCGTGATTAACATGGCTCATGGTGAATTCATGACAGTGGGTGCTTATACCACCGTGTTTTTATCTAAAATGGCTGTTGAGTTTGACATCGTCAATTCGTATTTCGTTTTTGCCATTATGGCGGCATTCATATTGGCTTTCTTTATTGGCTACTTCGTTGAGTATGCACTGATTCGACATCTCTATAAACGCCCGCTTGATACGCTGCTTGCAACATGGGGTCTGAGTTTGGTGATGCAACAAATTTTTCGCTCAACGTTTGGTGCAAAAGAAGTGAGTGCGGAGTTACCTGAATGGTTACTGGGGTCGTTTAAACCGACGCCCGATATTGATATTCCAATTAATGGCGTTTTTGTGATGGGACTTGCGTTAATTGTCACCGTTGGGGTGTACTTATTTATGTTTCGCTCACGTGGTGGTTTGCGTATTCGCGCGACGGTGCAAAATCGCATGATGGCTGGCGCGGTGGGTATTAATACGCAAAAAGTCGATCGATTAACGTTTGCATTAGGTTGTGGCATTGCGGGCGTTGCCGGCGCGGCGTTTACAACGATTGCCTCAACCGGTCCAACAACCGGCTCACTCTACATTGTCGATAGTTTTATGGTGGTGGTGTTTGGTGGTGCGGCAAGTTTGATGGGAACGATTGCCTCCGCATTTGGCATTGCCCAAGCGCAGTCTATTTTGCAATTTTTCATGACCAGTTCGATGGGCAAAGTATCTACCTTGATGACCATTGTCATTATTTTAATGATGCGTCCAGAAGGGTTGTTTGCCTCAAAAGTGCGTAAATAGGGAGGGCGTTATGACGGTAATTTTAGATAAATGTTTTGGTGGAAAACAGGGTGCCGTAAATTTAGCGATCTTAGCGATTTTACTGCTAGTCATTTTTCCGCTGTGGCTGGATTTATTTCGGTTGGGGCTCATCGGCAAATATGTCACGTATGCGTTTGTTGCGGTCAGTCTTGTTTTGCTTTGGGGGAATGGGGGAATTTTAAGTCTGGGGCAGGGGATGTTCTTTGGTCTTGGCGGATATTGCATGGCGATGTTTTTAAAACTGGAAGCGTCAGATCCTATCAGCACTAAAATTCAAACCACGCCAGGTATTCCCGATTTTATGGATTGGAATCAAATTACTGAAATTCCATGGTTTTGGATGCCCTTTAAAAGTTTCCCGTTGACTGTATTTTTTGTGCTAGCGGTGCCTACTTTTTTAGCGTTTATTATTGGCTACGCTATGTTTAAACGTCGCGTGGGTGGTGTGTATTTCGCCATTATCACGCAAGCGATTGCACTCATTTTGAGTATTTTAATTGTGGGTCAGCAAGGCTACACCGGCGGTGTCAACGGCATTACGGATTTGAAAACCCTGCTTGGCTGGGATATTCGAACGGATAGCGCGAAATATGTTTTATATTTTATCAATGCCAGTTTGCTCATTGGCGTCATTATAGTGAGCAATTATGTCCTGTCGTCCAAATTTGGCATGTTGCTGCTTGCCATGCGCGATAAAGAAGAGCGTGTGCGTTTTTCAGGCTATGACGTTTCGAGCTTTAAAATCTTTATTTTTTGCTTTGCCGCGATGATTTCAGCAATCGGTGGCGCGATGTTTACATTGCAAATTGGTTTTATGTCGCCGAGTTTTGTAGGCATTGTTCCCTCCATTGAGATGGTTATTTTTGCCGCAGTGGGTGGGCGAATGTCGCTAATTGGCGCGGTTTATGGGGCGCTTCTAGTAAATTTTGGCAAAACCATGTTCTCGGAGAATTTTCCTGAATTATGGCTGTTTTTAATGGGCGGTTTATTCATTGCGGTGGTCATGTTCTTTCCAGACGGATTGGCGGGGATTTATCGCGATCATGCTAAAAATTTCAATCTAGCCGACTGGATAATTGCGCGTTATACCAAATGGTTTAAAAAAGATACGCGTATGCTAGGAGATAAAGTATGAGTAACACGGACTTTATACTGGCAATTGAAGACTTAACGGTGTCATTTGATGGATTTAAAGCGGTTGATTCGCTGTCTATGTACATCGATAAAAACGAATTACGCGTCGTGATTGGACCCAATGGCGCAGGAAAAACGACGGTTTTGGATTTAATTTGTGGCAAAACAAAATCGACAGAAGGTTCAATCAAATTCAACAATATTGAAATGACCACTTTATCGGAGCATGAAATAGTGCGTGCTGGCGTTGGGCGTAAATTTCAAACACCGTCTATTTACGAAAATTTAACGGTTTATCAGAATTTGGAAGTGTCCTATCCGGTCGGGCGGAGCGTTTGGGGAAGCTTAACCTTTAAACGGACGCGCGAATTAAGTGAGCAAGTGCGAAAAATTGCCGCTGAAGTGTTACTCACCGAGCAGCTGGATTTAGAAGCGGCGCTACTGAGTCACGGGCAAAAGCAGTGGCTGGAAATTGGCATGCTTCTTATGCAAGATCCTGAACTGCTGATGCTCGATGAGCCTGTTGCGGGCATGAGTGCAAAAGAGCGTGATCAGACCGCAGAGCTACTTAATCAAATTTGTCAAAATCGTTCCGTGCTTGTGATTGAACATGATATGGAGTTTGTGAAGAAAATTGCCCATAAAGTGACGGTGCTACATCAAGGTAAAATTTTAGCTGAAGGCTCAATGGAAAAAGTACAGGCCAATGAAAAAGTGATCGAAGTCTATTTAGGGCATTAAACGCCGTTTTTTTTAGTTCACCACGGTAAGGAGAATTTCATGTTTGAAGTGGTTGATTTACATGTGAGTTACGGTCAAAGTGAAGTCATTCATGGGCTGAGTTTTAAAGCAGAAAAAAATGAAACGCTCGCCATTATGGGACGCAATGGCATGGGAAAAACGACCCTCTTTAAATCACTGATGGGTATTTTGCCCAGTCACGCGAGTAAGGCTGAAATTGATGGTGATAGCGTCAATGGGGTACAAACCTATCAACGCGTGGCAAAAGGCTTGGCGTATGTCCCACAAGGGCGAATGATTTTTCCCTCGATGACGGTGCAAGAAAATATTGAAACAGGACTTGAGAATTCAGCGTCCAGTGAAATCCCCGAAGATATTTACGCATTGTTTCCTGTTCTCTACGATATGCGCAAACGTAAAGGGGGCAATTTATCGGGTGGACAGCAGCAACAGCTTGCTATCGCCCGTGCACTGGTGACCAATCCTAAAGTGCTGCTGCTTGATGAGCCCACGGAAGGCATTCAGCCGTCAATTATCAAAGATATTGCAAAAGTGCTTAATGATATTCGCAAAATGCGCGAAATTACCATTATTGTGTCCGAGCAAGTGCTGAGTTTTACGATGGCGGTGGCGGATCGTATCATCGTTATCGATAAAGGAAAGTTCATTCACGAAGACCGTCGTGAAGATGTCGATGCAGAAAAAATCAAAGGCTATTTGTCAGTGTAAAAACACAACACCCCGTTTAATCGATGCAAAAACGCAACAGATGTTTCAAATTAGTCAAAAAAATCGTAGCGATTTTCATCTGTTTTTTTCAAAATAAGTGGTTTTGTCGGTAACTTCTGCTGTTTTTTTTATTGGTGATGAAATGATAAATAAGACTTTGTGGTAATTTATTATTTTTAATTTCCTGTAAATAATTGTTTTAAAAAGTAATATCTTCAATATCCCCCTTTCTTGGTTTTATAAAAAAAATTCCCTTGATGAATTTAAAAGTCAATACGTCAAATGACTAATGGGTTATTTGACGTATTGTGCGAAAGTGCTGCAAATTCAAAAATGTGTTCGACCACATAGTGGCAGTAATGCGTATAAAAGCGTTTTTACGTTCATATTTTAAATTTACTTTTATTCTAGGGGACTCACTTATGAGTACTATCAAACAAGTTTCAAGCGGGCGTTTTGCTCGCGTCTTATGTGCAGCAGCACTTTCAACGCTTTCGCTTGGCTATGCATCGGATTCATTTGCTGGGGCAACGTTTAAAATTGACGATACTAAGTGGATCAGTTTAGGGGCTGGTATTCGTTCAAGCTTCACTGCGCAAGAATCTGCGGCTGGCGCAACTGGCGATAAATGGAGCAATGATTTTAACTTAAACAACGCGCGTTTATATGTCAACGGTCAAGTTCACAAGTATATAAAGTTTGAGTTTAACACTGAATGTTTTCCTTGTACGGGTTCGAACGGGGGCAATATGTTCGTACTTGATGCTATTTCAAAATTTGAAATTACACCCTATTTCAACGTATGGTTGGGTCGTCAGTTAGTGCCTTCAGAGCGCCGTGAATTGAACGGACCTTTTTATAGTGCCATATTCAGTATTTACTCACAAGGCACACCTTTTGAACCTTCAGATTATAACGTCCGCATGTACAGTAATGGCACATCTGCTGGTGCGAGTGGTCGTGATGACGGTGTGAATATTTGGGGGTCGGTTTTAGATGGTCATTTGCAATATGTGGCGGGTTTCTTTCGTGGATTAAATGGGGGGCCAGGAACAGCCAACCAAGATCGCAATATTCTCTATGCGCAACGTGTTTCATATAACATTCTGGATGTAGAAAAAAACCCAGGTTACTACACCTCCGGGACTTACTACGGTAAAGGGGGGCATATTTTAACTATTGGTGCGTCTAATCAGTATCAAGAAGATGGCGCGGGCGTTTTAGGTAACGGTAGTTTTCGCGGCACGGCTGTAGACGTTTTATATGAAAAACCCCTAGCTAACAATATGGGTGTCATCACGGTTAATGGGGAATATAAAAACTATGGCATTTCAAAAGGCTCAGTAAACTACGATCAAAGTCAAGGTTTTGGCATGTTTGAAGGCGATGCGTACGATGCAAGTGGAATGTATTTAATTCCTGGTAAAGTGGGTATTGGTCAATTCCAACCTTATGTGCGTTATGTCAATATTATGCCAATCAACAGTACTAACCGTAACATCTATGAAGGTGGTTTGAATTATATTATTGATGGACACAATGCCCGTGTTTCATTGATGTACCAATACGGTGATTTGTTAAATAAAGGTAATTTAAACTTCAGTTCAGATGTTGCCGGTACTGCTTCACATGCTTTATCGCTCGGCTTCCAAATGCAAATTTAATTAACTATTTACGATAACGGAATTCAATTATGACAATGAAATTTTCAACAACTTTACGCAAACTTGCGTTAACCACTGTACTTTCAGCGGCGATGTTTAGTTCAGCTTTTGCTGAAGAAGACACGATTAAAGTGGGCGTTTTGCATTCACTTTCTGGCACCATGGCGATCAGTGAAACAACCCTTAAAGACACCATGTTGATGCTGATTGATGAGCAAAACAAAAAAGGCGGTTTACTTGGTAAAAAATTGGAAGCGGTCGTTGTAGATCCTGCTTCAAACTGGCCACTTTTCGCAGAAAAAGCGCGTGAATTGATTACCAAAGATAAAGTATCTGCCATTTTTGGATGCTGGACATCGGTATCACGTAAATCGGTTCTTCCTGTTATTGAAGAATTGAACAGTTTACTTTTCTACCCCGTGCAATACGAAGGTGAAGAATCTTCGAAAAACGTTTTCTACACTGGTGCGGCGCCAAATCAACAAGCGATTCCAGCGGTTGATTATTTGATGAATGATTTGAAAGTACAACGTTGGGTATTAGCGGGCACTGACTATGTTTATCCACGTACCACCAATAAAATTTTGGAATCGTATTTGAAATCGAAAGGCGTTGCGTCTAAAGATATCATGATTAACTACACCCCATTTGGTCACTCTGATTGGCAAAGTATTGTTGCTGACATCAAAAAATTCGGCTCAACTGGCAAAAAAACAGCGGTCGTTTCCACTATCAATGGTGATGCGAACATTCCTTTCTATAAAGAACTGGGCAACCAAGGTATTTCAGCTGAAAAAATTCCTGTTATCGCATTCTCTGTTGGTGAAGAAGAATTATCAGGCATGGATACCAAACCGTTAGTTGGTCATTTAGCGGCTTGGAACTATTTCATGAGTATTGATAGCACCAAAAATGCGGCGTTTATCAACCAATGGCATGAATATACCAAAAATCCAAAACGTACCACAAATGATCCAATGGAAGCACATTACATCGGCTTTAATATGTGGGTAAAAGCAGTTGAGAAAGCGGGTACAACCGATTCAGCGGCAGTTCAAAAAGCGATTATTGGCGTTGAATTTCCAAACTTGACTGGCGGTACGTCAAAAATGTTGCCCAATCATCACATCAGTAAACCCGTGTTGATTGGTGAAATTCAAGATGACGGTCAGTTGATGACTGTATGGCAAACCAATAAATTAGTCGATGGTGATGCCTGGTCTGATTTCTTGCCAGAAAGCAAACCCATTATTGCTGATTGGACTTCACCAGTGAATTGCGGTAACTTCAATACCAAAACTAAAAAGTGTTCAGGTCAAACTTACTAAGTTAAGCAAAGCCCGTTACTCTTTAAACCCGATGGGGCGCGATAACCTAAGTGTTGAGCTGGGTTGTTGCCCCCATCATTTTGTCTAATACGTATCCCTTGGAGAGAAAATGAAAGTGAATTCATTGAAAACCGATTTTCTTCTGCACGTTTTTTTTCTGTTAGTTTTCTCATTTGGTGTTCATGCTGTTGATAATCCCACGGCGCAGCAACCTTTGCTTGATGCGTTGCATAATCTTCAGCAGGGCGCAATTAAAGAGCGTGAACAAGCCATTGAGCAACTCTCAGAAATTCAAAGTGAACGCAGTTTGCCGATTTTACGCGCGTTACTTGACGGTAAATTATTTACGCTAAAATCAGATAACCAACTCGTGATTGGTGAAGATAATCATCATGGTTATGACATCTCAGATGCGATTAGCGGACTTGAACTTGATAGCATTGCGCGTAGCGATGCAACCAAAATCAACTTAACCAATAATTTGCGTGTCTCGCTTAGAAAGACCATTGGTCAATTAGAATTAAATGCGCAAGATCCGGCCATTCGCTTAGCGGCAGTCAAAGCCATGGGCGGTGAAGATGATGAGAATGCGTTAGCGCTCCTTCATAAACGCGCCACTATAGAAAAAGATGACAATGTAAAACAGGCTATTGACATTGTTTTTCTCTTAAAAGATATGAATAGCAGCGATAAAGCGTTGCGTATTCAAGCCATAGATAAACTGAAAGAACAAAATAGTATCGACGTTGTTAATCGCTTAAATGTGATGGTCGAAAAAGACGAAAATGGGAATTATCTTGAAGCCGATTCAGATGTTCGAAATTTAGCGAAAGTGGCCCTAGTCAAAATTAACAGTCGGTTGCAATTTTACAGCACCATTGAAACAGTCTTTTTTGGACTGAGTTTAGGCGCGGTACTGGTGCTTGCGGCCATTGGTCTTGCCATTACCTTTGGGGTCATGGGCGTAATTAACATGGCGCATGGTGAGCTGATGATGCTGGGCGCCTATACGACATACGTGATGCAACAATTAATGCCTAATCATTTAGGGGTATCACTATTCCTCTCGATTCCCGCTGCCTTTGTGATTTCTGGTCTGGCGGGCATTATTATCGAACGCGGTATCATTCGTTTTCTTTACGGTCGTCCGCTTGAAACCCTACTTGCCACGTTTGGCGTTAGTTTAGTTTTGCAGCAAAGTGTCCGCTCTATTTTCTCTCCACTTAATCGCAGTGTGGCAACACCCGAATGGATGAGCGGTTCGTGGCAAATCAATGATTTTCTGTCGCTGACATGGAACCGTTTTTATATTTTAGTGTTTTGTTTGCTTGTTTTTTTCGTGTTGTTGCAAATTCTAAAATATACCCGCCTTGGGCTTGAAGTTCGCGCTGTGGCGCAAAATCGCAATATGGCAAAAGCCATGGGCATTCCAACAGATAGAGTCGATGCAATGACATTTGGTCTTGGTTCGGGTATCGCGGGTGTTGCTGGTGTTGCGCTGAGTCAAATTACCAATGTGGGGCCGAATTTGGGTCAAGCCTACATTGTCGATTCGTTTATGGTGGTGGTGTTTGGTGGTGTGGGAAATTTACTGGGTACCTTGGTGGCGGGTTTTTCACTCGGTATAGCGAATAAATTCTTAGAGCCTTTTGCCGGTGCTGTACTGGCTAAAATTTTAGTGCTTATTTTTATCATTTTGTTTATTCAAAAGCGCCCACGCGGATTATTTCCTCAAAAGGGCAGAGCTGCGGATTCTTAACGTTTTTTGAATATGGACACAATAATAAATTTTTAGTGGATGTGATACATGGAATTAATGAAGTTAGGTCAAGATAAAACGTGCGTAACCGTCCTTGGCTTGTTAGCCATCGTGACGTTTGTTGTCCCTTTGTGTAATTGGATTTTTCCTGCTGATTCTGCATTGCATTTCTCGGCATATACTGTATCGGTGCTGGGTAAATATTTAACTTTTGCGCTACTTGGTTTGTCGCTGGATTTGGTTTGGGGATATTGCGGCATTTTAGCGCTAGGTCACGGTGCTTTTTTTGCCCTCGGTGGTTACGCGATGGGGATGTATTTGATGCGCCAAATCGGTACACGCGGTGTTTATGGCAACGCGAGTTTGCCCGATTTTATGGTGTTTTTAAATTGGAAAGAGTTGCCTTGGTATTGGTTTGGGTTTGACCATTTTGGGTTTGCGATGTTGATGGTGGTACTGGTTCCTGGTGCGTTAGCTTTTGTCTTTGGTTATTTAGCCTTTCGCTCACGCGTGACGGGGGTATATTTGTCCATTATTACGCAGGCACTAACGTATGCGCTGATGCTGGCGTTCTTTCGCAATGAAATGGGTTTTGGGGGCAATAACGGTTTAACCGATTTCAAAGATATTTTAGGCTTCAATATCCAATCTGAAGCAGTGCGCTCGATGCTTTTGATGCTGTCAGGCATTGCGTTAATTATGGCCTTTCTGGTTTGTCGATGGCTAGTGAATACCAAATTAGGCCGCGTGGTAACGGCGATTCGAGATCAAGAATCTCGTGTGCGTTTTTTGGGGTATCGCGTTGAAATGTTTAAACTGTGGATTTTTGTATTTGCTGCGATGATTGCAGGGATTGCTGGTGCGCTCTATGTACCCCAAGTGGGCATTATCAATCCAAGTGAATTTTCACCGCTTAATTCGTTAGAAATTGTGGTTTGGGTGGCTATTGGTGGGCGAAATACACTTTATGGTGCAATTATTGGCGCGGTACTGGTGAATTACAGCAAAACGGTGTTGACGGGCTTGATGCCTGAGCTTTGGTTATTTACATTAGGGGCGGCGTTTGTGGTGGTGACTGTGTTTCTGCCCGATGGGCTTGTTGGATTACTTCGTCGCAGATTACAGGAGCAACACGCATGAGTCCCCATGAAATTCCTATGACAGATCACCTGTTTCATGAAGGTGTTGTTGATACGCGTCACGGACCGATTTTATATCTGGATGATGTGAGTGTCAGTTTTGATGGCTTTAAAGCCTTAAACAATTTATCGCTGGTGATTGATGCTGGTGAGCTTCGTTGCATGATTGGTCCAAATGGCGCGGGGAAAACCACGTTAATGGATGTCATTACCGGTAAAACGCGCCCTGATTCAGGAACCGTGTTTTTTGGTCAAACCATTGATTTACTCGAAATGGCTGAGCCTGATATTGCGCAAGCGGGAATATGCCGCAAATTTCAAAAACCAAGCGTCTTTGATGCACTGAGCGTGTTTGAGAATTTAGAGCTTGCGCTGAAAGCCAATAAAGGCGCTTGGGCGACGTTGTTTTATCGTTTAAACGGTGAGCAGCGCGATAAAATTCATCATATTATTGAAACGATTGGTTTAAAAGCAAACTATCAACAGCGAGCAGGTATTTTGTCACATGGTCAAAAACAGTGGCTTGAAATTGGTATGCTACTGATGCAAGAGCCTAAAGTGATGCTGGTTGATGAACCGATTGCCGGTATGACGCATCAAGAAGTGGAACGTACGGCAGAATTACTTGTCTCACTGCAAGGTGAGCGCTCAATTATTGTGGTTGAACATGATATGGAGTTTGTCCGATCGATTGCCACCAAGGTGACCGTCCTTCATGAAGGTGCGGTATTAACTGAGGGAACGATGAGCGAGGTTCAAAATGATCCCCGCGTGATTCAAGTGTATTTGGGAGGATAAAAGGCAATGCTTAAAATAAATGGATTGCAACAATATTACGGTGAAAGCCATACATTATGGGATTTACAGCTTGATGTGCCTGAAGGGTCTTGTGTTTGTTTAATGGGGCGGAATGGCGTTGGAAAAACGACATTGTTAAAAGCGATTATGGGACTTGTGCCAATTGGTGGTGGAAGCATTGAAATGGATGGTAAATCGTTAACCAATGCAAAAGCGCAATCACGCGCAGAACTTGGTATTGGCTACGTTCCACAAGGGCGTGAAATTTTCTCGCTGCTCACCGTTGAAGAAAATCTGAAAACCGGTTTGCGTGCGGCAAGTAAACTGGGGATTAAAAAAGTCCCTGACCACATTTTTGATGTATTTCCCGTGTTAAAACAAATGTTAAAGCGTCGTGGTGGGGATTTATCCGGCGGTCAACAACAGCAACTTGCGATTGCTCGCGCGTTAGTGTTAAATCCACGTTTACTCATTTTAGATGAGCCCACTGAGGGTATTCAGCCAAATATTGTCAGTGAAATTGGTGAAGTCATTATTCGATTAAATCGTCAGCGTGGAAACCCTATTCCTATGCCGAAAAAAAATCCTTATGATTTGGGCGAAGTCCATGAAGCGATTAATAAAATCAATCATGAACTTGGCGTGACAGTTTTGCTTGTGGAGCAAAAATTACCTTTTGCGCGTAAAGTGGCGGATCGTTTCTGTATTATGGATAGAGGACGTCACGTAGCTATTGGTGCAATGGACGAATTGTCTGATGACATGGTCAAACGGTATCTGACGGTATAACATGGGAAAAGTGCATGGAAAAAGGCTGGAAAGCGAAACTAGAACTCGAGTTTGCAAAACAAGGTGAAAAAACGCTTTTAGTTAAACGTAAGCAATTTGGCCCTTTAACGGTGCAGCGCCCCTTTTATCCTGAAGGCGGTGTATGTCATGTTTATTTGTTGCATCCTCCGGGCGGCGTTGTTGGTGGCGATCAGCTGCATTTTTCCATTCATGCAAAGGAAAATGCTCATGCGCTGATTACAACACCCGCCGCAGGAAAGTTTTATCGCAGTTCAGGCGAGAAGGCAACGCAGCAGGTAAATATTAATGTTGATAACCATGCGATGCTCGAGTGGTTACCGCAAGAAACCATCCTTTATGATGGCGCAAAGGTTGTTTCATCGGTCAATGTTCACTTGGCAGCGCAGGCGCGTTTTATTGGCTGGGAAATTTTATCGCTGGGACGACCCGCATCGGGGGAAGGATTTGATTGCGGCATGGCGCAGATGAATTGGCAAATTTATTGTGCGCATCGGCCACTGTTTTTAGAGCGTTTGCAACTCGATGCAAACGCGTTTTCTGCACGTTGGGGATTGAATGGGCTCTCTGCTTGCGGTACGTTGTTTGCAACCCCTGTGTCTGAGAAAAGTGTAGAGGCTGTGCGCGATTTGATAGGAAATGCCGTAGGGCGCGGAGTGACGCAAATTGATGATTTGCTGATTTGTCGTGCAATCGATAGTCGAAGTGATAAATTACGCAGTTTTTTTGAACAGGTATGGAAAATTGTGCGCGAGGATACGCTTGAGCGCACGATGTGTCCGCCGCGTATTTGGGCAACTTAACGGAAAAATAACACTATGCAATTAACGCCAAGAGAAAAAGATAAATTATTGCTTTTTACAGCCGCCTTGCTCGCGGAGCGTCGAAAAGCACGCGGACTAAAACTGAATTATCCTGAAGCGGTTGCGTTTATTAGTGCCGCTATTATGGAAGGGGCGCGTGATGGTCAAACGGTGGCTGAGTTGATGGAATACGGTCGAACACTCCTTTACCGTGAAGACGTGATGGACGGGGTTTGTGAAATGCTTCCAGACGTGCAAATTGAAGCGACCTTTCCAGACGGAACAAAACTTGTCACGGTTCACAATCCAATTGAATGAGGTCTGAATATGATACCTGGAGAAATTATTCCCTGTGAAGGTGAATTAGAATTGAATGTAGGCAGTCAGGTCATTTCAGTGCTGGTTGCCAATACGGGCGATCGTCCCATTCAAGTGGGCTCACATTACCATTTTTTTGAAACCAATCCCGCATTGCAGTTTGATCGCGCAGTGACGCGTGGTTTTCGCCCCGATATTCCCGCTGGCACGGCTATTCGGTTTGAGCCGGGGCAGCAGCGTGAAATCCAATTAGTGGCTTTTGGTGGATTGCGTCGCGTTTATGGTTTTCGCGGTGAGGTAATGGGTGCGTTGGAGAGTAAGCAATGAGTAAAATGAGTCGGCAAGCTTATGCGGATATGTTTGGTCCCACCACGGGCGATAAAGTCCGTTTAGGCGATAGTGGTTTATTTCTTGAAGTGGAAGCGGATCGCACGGTGTATGGCGATGAAGTGAAATTTGGTGGGGGCAAAGTCATTCGAGATGGCATGGGGCAAAGCCAGTTGGATTCCACGGTTGCGATGGATTTAGTGATTACGAATGCGTTAATTGTGGATTATTGGGGCATTATTAAAGCGGACGTAGGCATTAAACAAGGTCGCATTGCAGCCATAGGTAAAGCGGGGAACCCTGACGTCCAACAAGGCGTGGATATTATCATCGGTCCGGGAACGGAAATTATTGCCGGTGAAGGGCAAATTTTAACGGCCGGTGGCATTGATGCACATATTCATTTTATTTGCCCACAGCAAATTGAAGAAGCACTAACGTCAGGCGTCACCACCATGATTGGCGGTGGAACGGGTCCTGCAACGGGAACGAATGCGACAACGTGCACGCCAGGGCGTTGGAATATTGAGCAAATGTTGCAATCGCTGGATGGTTTTCCTATGAATTTTGGTTTACTTGGTAAAGGTAATGCCAGTTTACCTGAGGCTCTAGAAGAGCAAGTTCGCGCGGGGGCGATGGGTTTAAAACTTCATGAAGATTGGGGTACGACACCTGCCGCGATTGATTGCTGTTTGAGCGTTGCCGAAGAATTTGATGTACAGGTGGCAATTCATACCGATACGTTAAATGAATCCGGCTTTGTGGAAGATACGTTTGCCGCGTTTAAAGGGCGAACCATTCACACTTATCACACAGAAGGCGCGGGCGGTGGTCATGCACCTGATATTATCAAAGCCTGTGGTGAAGCTAATGTATTGCCCTCATCTACCAATCCAACGCGGCCATATACTATCAATACGGTAGATGAGCATTTAGATATGCTGATGGTTTGTCATCATCTCGATCCGAGTATCGCCGAAGATGTGGCGTTTGCAGAGTCGCGTATTCGTCGCGAAACCATTGCCGCTGAAGATATTTTGCAAGATTTAGGGGCGTTTTCGATGATTTCGTCCGATTCACAGGCGATGGGGCGTGTGGGCGAAGTGATTATTCGTACTTGGCAAACCGCGCATAAAATGAAAGTGCAACGCGGCAGTTTAAAAGAAGATGCAGCAAGTAATGATAATTTTCGCATTAAACGCTATATCGCCAAATACACCATCAATCCAGCCATTAGTCACGGCATTTCACATGAAGTGGGTTCGATTGAAGTAGGAAAACTCGCGGATTTAGTGCTTTGGCATCCGGCGTTTTTTGCGGTGAAACCGAGTATGGTACTTAAAGGCGGATTCATTGCCACCGCGCCAATGGGTGATCCAAACGCATCGATACCAACGCCACAGCCGGTGCATTATCGTCCGATGTTTGGCTCATTTGGCAAAACGGCCTCGACGAGTTCGATGTTTTTCTTGCCTAAAATTGCGCTGGAAGCAGGAGTTCCTGAACGGTTGGGGCTGAAAAAACGGATTGGTGTGGTAGCCAATACGCGCACGATTGGTAAAAAAGATTTAATCCACAATCATTATCAACCCAAAATCGAAGTCGATTCACAAACTTACGCTGTCCGTGCGGATGGCTTACTCCTTGTTTGTGAACCTGCTGATGTGTTGCCATTTGCGCAACGTTATTTTTTATTCTAATAGTAAATTACATGATGCTAAAACTGACAGAAGTTGCTACGCAAGACAGTCTTTGTGATGATGAGGTGACGCTTACTTATGAAGCTCGTCAAAAGTCACGTCTACTGAGTCAAACGGATAATGGTCGAGAAATTGGTTTATTTCTCCCGCGCGGGCAAGTGCTTCGTCATGGCTTTGTGTTGACGGGTACAGATAATTACCGTGTACGCGTCAACTCAGCGGCA
The DNA here is from genome assembly GCA_039805765.1 of Pseudomonadota bacterium. GTDB lineage: Bacteria > Pseudomonadota > Gammaproteobacteria > Methylococcales > Methylomonadaceae > UBA10906. The sequence goes on along the minus strand of JBDLTP010000009.1, from coordinate 26,149 downwards.
GAGAATTTATCGGTTGTGCGTTCGCAAGATGCGTGGCAATTTGCCCGGGCGTGTTATCACTTAGGTAATCGCCATGTGCCCTTGCAAATTTTAGAAGGTGAACTGCGTTTTTTAACCGATTATGTTCTCGATCAAATGCTTGAAGGCTTAGGGTTTTGCGTGACGCATGAAATTTTACCTTTCGAGCCAGAGCAGGGGGCCTATCACGGTCATGGTCATTGATTTTGCGCTATTGCGTCTGCTGCAACTCATCAGTCCCAGTTTGCCTATCGGGATGTATTGCTATTCGCAAGGGCTTGAAATGGCGGTGGAGGATGGCTTATTAACCAATGAAAATCAAACGGGTGAATGGATTGACGGGGTGATGGCACGCTGTATTGCTCGCGTTGATTTGCCTTTGTTTATTCGATTCTATCGCGCTTGGGAGCATAACGACAGCGAAAGCATTACCCACTGGAGTCATATTTTAGTGGCTAGTCGAGAAACAGCGGAGCTTCGCGCAGAAGATATGCAAACGGGTCAAGCATTGGCGCGTCTGCTTCATTCACTTGAAATTGAAAAAAGTGGTATTTGGATGCGCAGTTCAGAGACGACCCTTGTCAATATGTTCGCGTTTGCCTCGGTGAATTGGGCGATTCCTGTGCGTGAAGCGGCATTGGGTTATTTATGGAGTTGGCTTGAAAATCAAGTGCTGTGCGCGGTTAAATTAGTGCCATTGGGGCAAGTGTCAGGTCAAAAATTACTAACACAATTAGCAGATAGAATTCCCGAATTAGTGGATAGTGCTTTTCACATAAACGACACTGATATTGGCGGCAGTGCGTTTGGGTTAGCGTTGATGAGTAGTCGCCATGAAATGCAATATTCACGATTATTTCGGTCTTAAATAACTTTAAACCATGGTAGAGAGAAAATTGATGAGCACAAAAAAACACGTTTTGCGTCTTGGAATTGGGGGTCCTGTCGGGTCGGGGAAAACTGCGTTAATTGATGCGTTATGTAAAAAAATGCGTGATAACTTTGAAATGGCTGTTGTCACGAATGATATTTACACAAAAGAAGATCAGCAATTTTTGATTCGTAGTGAAGCCTTGCCGCAAGAGCGCATACTCGGCGTTGAAACGGGCGGTTGTCCCCACACAGCTATTCGTGAAGATGCGTCGATGAATCTTGCCGCAGTAGATGAGTTGCTGAATCGCTTCGATAATTTAGATTTTATTATTGTTGAAAGTGGCGGCGATAATTTAAGTGCAACGTTTAGCCCTGAACTGGCGGATTTAACTATTTACGTGATTGATGTGTCCGCTGGTGATAAAATTCCGCGCAAAGGCGGACCGGGCATTACCCGTTCAGATTTGCTTGTTATCAATAAAATTGATTTAGCACCGCACGTTGGCGCATCCCTTGAGGTGATGGATAGAGATGCACGCAAAATGCGAGGTGAACGCCCATTTGTGTTCACGAATTTAAAAATCCAGCACGGCCTTGAGGACATTGAAGCGTTTATTATTCGCGCTGGAATGTTGAAGTTGTAACTATTAAATCCCCTTGCAGATTTTTTTGTAAGGGGATTTTATAGCGATCACGCTAAGCTATTTTGAATAAAGCTAAATGCCCAAAAAGACATGCCGCAACCAATTAAACCAAGTAACCACATTCCTCTAAAAAAAATCGTTTGGAAACTGGGTTTGCGTAGCACTAAGCTAACAGCGCCAAGTACTAAACACACTTGATAAAGCAAAATTGCAATATCAAAACGATCCCCTGCGGTGGATAAAATAGCCAGTTTGGCATCAATTTCATTGGCACCGATGACATGACCGTATTCCCCATTTACATCTTGAACCCAATTTTCTTGACCAACGGTTTTTGAGCCACGAAGAATTTCATCTTTTTCTTTTTTATATTGCACAGACTTTTTTGCTAAATCTTCTAGATGATTATCGACTGCAATAATGGACGACGCTTGAATGGCATTGGCTTCTTTTAAGCTTTTTAAAAGGGAGATCTCGCCCTGAACGAGCGTTTCTTTGATGCTTTTCGACTGATACCATGAATAAGCCATCGCTTTATCATTCGTACCAATAATCTCATCGGCATCATACTTTCCGGCGAGTAAATCGGTAATTGCCATAAGCGCAGCAAAAATAGCAATGACCACGCCGCAACGCATTTCAAAACTAGACGTAGTTGGAATATTGATATTAGTTTCTGTTGACATGTTGTAATGTTTTTGTAAAAAAAATAGATGAGAGAAACGAGTGAATTTGCAATAGGTTGCACATCGCGACACAATAGCGTATTAATTATAGCCAATAATTTATGTAATCTCATGAAATATATAACTTTGTCCGTTTTTTTCTCGATGATGCTTGCAGGGTGTGGTTTTCGATCTACTGTGAAGGATTGGTATGCTGTGAGCACAGAAAAAAAATTTGGAATTAGTGGAATAGTCGCTATTGATCGAGAAAATTTCTTGGTGGTGCATGATAATAAAAAAAATAATCAACCCAGATTAAGTCAATTAAACTGGCAGGAAGACGCCCCGCCGCGTTTACAAAAAATAGCGTGGTGTCATTCGCAATCGTTTCCTATTGATTTAGAAGCTATTACGGCGATTCCTGACCATCATTCAGAGTTTTTAGTATTAGAAAGTCAAGGGAAGGTCACGCGTATTCGACTCGATAATAATCACTGTGAGGTGGTTGCTGAGTTTTATCTGCCTAATGCGACACTCAAAAGTAATATTGAAAGTTTAACGCTATTTCGCCACATACTCGTGTGGGCAGAGCGTGGCAATGATGAGAAACCCGCTAAAATGTCCTGGGGCGAATACGATGTGCAAAACAACCGCATTACGCTGTCAAAAGAAAATGAGGTTGATTTTTTTGCGCCATACCCAAATGAAAATCGTCGTTCAATTAGTGATATCGCAATAGATAAAAGTGGCGTACTTTGGGTAAGTGCGACTTCAGATCCCGGTGATAACGGCGTATTTCATTCAGCTTTGTATAAATTAGGGCAATTTGTGGATGACAAAGCGGGTATTTATTGGAGCGCCTATCAAGATATCCCTATTCAGTTGCAATATGAAAACGTGAAAGTTGAAGGTCTTTCGTTTATTGGCGACAGATTAATTATGGGCTCAGATGATGAGAATTTGGGGAGTAAAATCGCAGTGGAATTTAAGTGATTTTCGCTTTTTCGCATGGATATCAAGTGATTTTTGTTAAGTTTTTTCTATGCGCTAATAGCGCGCAGAGAATAGATTAAATTAGCACTTGATATTGCTTATTTCCCACATTTTAGAGGATGGAACCAGTGTTTGGTTAGTAAAAATAAATTTTTTGCACAATTCATAGTCAAAGTGTGAGTGTTTTTCAATTAGTTCAATAGGACGCTCTTTAGTACTCTCTTGGTTACGATTAGTTGTAGTGTCGATTTCACTGTTCATTTTTGCTTTACATGTAAAAAGTATGATGGGAGTTGTTTTCTGCATGGATAAAAGCTGTTTTCTGAAGGATTGCAACGTTGTTTCCAGCCCTAAATTGATGCATTGGGTCATTTTCTTGGAATTTATTCTTCAAATCAACATTACACCAAACTAAATTTCAAAAGTGTGACATAGCTCACAGTTTACGCTCATGCTATTTTTGTGGGACGGATTATGACAACTTTAGGTCAAATGTTTTCTTTCATAAAACATTAATTTCATAGTATTATACTAGGTAGTTGTTCTGAGCGAGTTGGGGTTCGTCGCGGTGAACTTCTTAAAAAAACAAAAATAATTAACTCTCTACCTACTTTGGAGATGTCCCTATGAAAGTATCAGCCAAAAAGTTGGATGCAAAAAAACAATTAGAATTTGAATATGGTTTAGCGTTGATTCTGTTCGCTATTCTGTTTTTCTTTGCGAGTATGCCGTCGATGGCCGCAAGTGATCGCGAAATGCAAGAAAGTTATTTACGCTCACGCGCAACCACTCTCATGCAAGAAGGCAGTTTGAATGTCGATCACAGTGAGCATGTTGATAAAAGTCAAGAATACCGTGGTGTTTATTATGGATTTTTGCCTTGTGATGATTGCCTTGGCGTGAAAATGACGCTGTCTTTGAAAAACAACACAAATTATTTATTAGTGACCCAATACACGAAAGAATCTGCTCGTGAGTATTTTGAAAAAGGAAAATACAATTGGGATGATGACAGTAAAACACTGGTTTTAACGTCAAATAAAGATGGTTCAAAACGCAAATTCATTATCAAAGATGATAATGCACTGGTTCAACTGAGTAGCGATGGTTTACCTATTAAAGGTGCATCTGAGGAAAAATACACGCTATTGAGAAGTGACGTTGCAAAATCACGTGATGTGCATATTCACTAGTGGGATATTTTGATACACGCCCTTTTTGTGATGACAACGCAAAATAGGGCGTTTTTGTTTTAAATAAACCAATTCACTGCTAGACTTGAAACGCGTCAAACGTTTGTATCATTGATTTATAATAAAAACTATTTCGCTCGAGGTGAGTATGTTACAGATTCAATCAAAAAAAATGATGTTGTCATTAGCTGTTTGCGTGATGTCATTAGCACTATCTCCTGTTATTACGCATGCTGAAGGCATGGAAACAGGGAGCACTGCGGCGCGTCAGGCGGCAGATCAAAAAGCCGCGTTAGCTAAAAAAGCCGCAGACAGACAAAAAGCGGCTGAAGAAAAACAAAAAGCCGCTCAAACTCAAGCACAAGAAACTCAAAAAATAGTTGAAGACGCGCCAAAAGAACTCGAGTTGCTAAAATAACAAATTCATTGCCGCGCTCAGTGAACGGTCTGTGACTTGGGCGTATGTCATGGCTTTTAAACCTACTGTATTAGTATGGAATAATCGTTTTTATCACTCAATATCCACTTATTTAAGGAATTACTATGTCTACTTTTAAAAAATATCAATGCAAAGTTTGTGATTTTATCTATGATGAAGAACTGGGTGATCCTGATAGCGGAATCGAGCCGGGTACGCTTTGGAAAGATATTCCAGATGATTGGAGTTGCCCAGATTGTGGGGTAGATAAAGATGATTTTGAATTGCTTGACGAATGAGTAATTTCTCAACTAGGTAATATGTAATGAATGACAATAATAAAGATAAATCAGCAAATAGTTTGCTACCATTTCTAATTAAAGTGGCTTATATTGCACTGGCCATCACAGTTTGGGTTCTATTTCAATCGCTGATTGGTGTGCCTATGAAAATGGTGTAGTCCGTTTGACTTTTCAAAACAGTGTATTTTTTGCCTAAAGTCAATATTGCCGCTTTAATCAAGGCGGCAATCACCCTAATTTTCACTCAAGTTTACATGTCATAACCAATTTTACTGGTAAAATAGGTTTTTTTAATTTGGAGAAAAACTGTGTTCAGAGGAACCACTATACTTTCAGTACGGCGCGACGGGAAGGTCGTTATTGGCGGTGATGGGCAAGTCACCTTAGGCAATACCGTAATGAAGGGAAACGCGCGTAAAGTGCGTCGTATATACCACGATAAAGTCATTGCTGGTTTTGCCGGTGCAACCGCTGATGCGTTTACGTTGTTTGAGCATTTTGAAGGTAAACTCGAAAAGCATCGGGGTAATTTAACCCGCGCTGCGGTAGAAATGGCAAAGGATTGGCGCACAGATAGAGCATTGCGCAAGCTTGAAGCGTTGCTTACGATTGCCGATTCTAAAACGTCGTTAATTATTTCGGGTACGGGCGATGTTATTGAACCTGAATCAGAGTTTGATTTAATGGCGATTGGATCAGGTGGCTCTTTTGCACAGGCGGCTGCGAGAGCGCTTTTGGAAAATACGAATTTAAGTGCGCGTGAAATTGTTGAGCGTTCGCTTAATATTGCGGCAGATATTTGTATTTATACCAATCATAATTTGCGCATCGAAGAATTAGACGCTGAACCTGTTGAACCTAAAGAGTAATAACGCATGACTCAAATGACACCTAAAGAAATTGTAAGTGAACTCGACAAACACATTATTGGTCAAGCAAGCGCAAAACGCTCCGTGGCGATTGCACTGCGTAATCGCTGGCGACGCCAGCAAATTTCAGGCACGTTGCGTGATGAAATTACCCCCAAAAATATTTTAATGATTGGGCCTACGGGCGTTGGGAAAACAGAAATTGCTCGTCGCCTTGCAAAACTTGCTAATGCTCCGTTTATTAAAATTGAAGCAACAAAATTTACAGAAGTCGGTTATGTTGGGCGTGATGTCGAGTCGATTATTCGTGATTTAGCCGATACGGCAGTCAAAATGACCCGTATGGTTGAAATGGAAAAAATGCAAACGAAAGCGGTTGATGCGGCTGAAAATCGTGTGCTGGATATTCTCATTCCTCGTGCAGAAGGCTGGACGCCTGCAGATTCAGAAAACGGTGATGCCACGCGAATTAAGATGCGTCAGAAATTACGCAATGGTGATCTTGACGATAAAGAAATTGAAGTCGAAGTGCAAATGTCCATTGGGGTTGAAATTATGGCGCCTCCTGGGATGGAGGAGATGACCAGTCAATTGCAAGGTATGTTCCAAAATATGGGCTCGGATAGAACGAAGTCACGCAAAATGAAAGTGCGCAAGGCACTTCAAGTATTGCAAGATGAAGAAGCTGAAAAACTGGTCAATGAAGACGAGATTCGTCTGCGCGCAATTGAATCTGTCGAGCAAAATGGCATTGTGTTTTTAGATGAAATTGACAAAATTTGCAAACGCTCTGAACTTGGCGGTGGTGGCGGTGAAGTATCTCGTGAAGGGGTTCAACGTGATTTATTGCCTCTCGTTGAAGGCAGTACCGTAAGCACTAAATACGGCGCAATTAAAACGGATCATATTTTGTTTATCGCTTCTGGCGCGTTCCACGTTGCAAAACCCTCTGATTTAATTCCTGAGTTGCAAGGTCGTTTCCCCATTCGCGTTGAGCTGAGTGCCTTATCTGCAGATGATTTTGTGCGTATTCTAGTTGAGCCGAATGCCTCGCTCACAGAGCAATATATTGCACTTTTAGGCACAGAAGGCGTCACGTTATCGTTTACTGAGGATGGTATTAAACGCATTGCTGAAATGGGTTGGCAAGTGAATGAAACTACAGAAAACATCGGTGCAAGACGTTTACACACGATGCTAGAAAAATTATTAGAAGACATTTCATTTCACGCGCCCGATTCGCTAGATAAAAATATTGTCGTTGACGCGGCGTATGTGAATAAATATTTAGGTGAATTAGTACAAGACGAAGATTTAAGTCGTTATATTTTGTAGATCATCAATTTTATTTAAGACATAAAAAAAACCTCGCTTAGACACCACTAAGCGAGGTTTTTGATTATTCAGAAGTGCGTTTTATTTTTTCACTTCTTCAAAATCAGCGTCAATTACGCCATCATCTTCAGCCGGTTTTGCATGATCTGCGTGAGCGTGTTCACCACCTTCATTAGCTTGTGCATAAGCGCGTTCCGCTAACTTGCTGGATAATTCCGCTAAGGCTTCGGTTTTTGCTTCGATATCGGTTTTCTCATCGCCTTTAAGTGCTTCTTTAACGGCTTCAATGGCTTTTTCGATATCCGCTTTTTCATTCGCAGTGACTTTGTCGCCTAAATCTTTGATCGATTTTTCAGTAGCATGCACTAAACCATCCGCATGATTACGCGCTTGTACTAATTCAGCGAGTTTACGATCTTCATCCGCGTGTGCTTCTGCATCTTTAATCATACGTTCAACTTCTTCATCCGATAAACCACTTGATGCTTTAATGGTAATCGACTGTTTTTTGCCAGTGGCTTTGTCTTTTGCTGATACGTTTAAAATACCGTTCGCATCAATATCAAAAGACACTTCAATTTGTGGAACGCCGCGTGAAGCTGGTGGGATGTCAGATAAATCAAAACGACCTAATGATTTATTGGCATTTGCTTTTTCGCGCTCGCCTTGAAGAACGTGAATAGTCACGGCAGTTTGGTTATCGTCAGCCGTTGAGAACACTTGTTGCGCTTTGGTTGGAATGGTTGTATTTTTCTCAATTAACTTGGTTAAAATGCCACCCATGGTTTCAATGCCAAGCGACAATGGAATAACGTCAAGCAGGAGAACGTCTTTCACATCACCCGCTAAAACGCCCGCTTGAATGGCTGCGCCTAACGCCACGGCTTCATCAGGATTAACGTCTTTGCGTGGTTCTTTGCCAAATATTTTGCTGACCATTTCTTGGACTTTTGGCATACGGGTTTGACCGCCAACCAAAATAACATCATGAATTTCAGAGGCTGATACGCCAGCATCTTTTAGCGCTAATTCACAAGGTGCTTTTGTGCGTAAAATCAATTCTTCAACTAACGATTCTAATTTCGCACGGGTTAATTTAACATTTAAATGTTTAGGGCCGGTGGCGTCAGCAGTAATGTACGGTAAATTGACATCGGTTTGCTGACTTGAAGACAATTCAATTTTTGCTTTTTCTGCGGCTTCTTTTAAACGTTGCAACGCTAAGGGATCGTTGTGCACGTCAACACCAGTGTCTTTTTTAAATTCATCAGCCAAATATTCAATGACGCGTGAATCGAAATCTTCACCGCCAAGGAACGTATCACCATTAGTGGCTAACACTTCAAATTGATGCTCGCCATCAATTTCTGCAATTTCAATAATAGAAACGTCAAATGTTCCACCACCTAAATCATACACGGCAATTTTAGTGTCGCCTTTTGGTTTGTCCATGCCAAAGGCGAGCGCTGCGGCCGTTGGTTCGTTGATAATACGCATCACTTCAAGGCCAGCAATACGACCGGCATCTTTGGTGGCTTGGCGTTGTGAATCATTAAAGTAAGCAGGAACCGTAATAACCGCTTGCGTGACCTCTTCACCTAAATACGCTTCAGCATCTTTTTTGAGTTTCATCAAAACGCGAGCTGAAATTTCAGGAGCCGCCATTTTTTTGCCATGAACTTCCACCCATGCGTCGCCATTTTCTGCTTCAGAAATTTTATATGGCACCATGTGAATATCTTTTTGTACCACATCTTCTTTGAATTTACGCCCAATCAAACGTTTGATTGCAAATAAGGTATTTTGTGGATTGGTGACGGCTTGACGTTTTGCAGATTGACCAATTAACACTTCATCATCACTGCTGAATGCAATAATGGATGGGGTGGTTCTTGCGCCTTCGCTGTTTTCAATAACTTTGACTGCGCCATTTTCAAGCACTGCCACACACGAGTTGGTGGTTCCTAAATCGATACCGATAATTTTAGCCATAATGAATTTGCTCCGAATAATTTGTAAAAAAGAAATTGGTTAATTTTTTTGTGTTACTGAGAATATGAGGTGGTTTTATTGAATTTCAAGTACTTTAGTCAGCGGCTTTTGCCACAACGACCATCGCAGGGCGCAGAAGGCGACCGTTGAGCATATAGCCTTTTTGAAAGACGGTTACAACGGTATTCGGTTCTGCACCTTCAACAACTTGCATGACCATCGCTTGGTGAAGATCGGCATTAAAAGGTAAACCAACGGGGTCAATGGTGACGACATTGAATTTTTCAAACGCATTTTCAAATTGTTTAATGGTAAGTTCGCAGCCTTCACGAAAACGTTTAACTTCCTCCGTATCGCCGGTGGCAAGTTGCATCCCCATAAACAAACTATCGAGGACAGGCAATAATTCCTTTGTAAATCCTGTGAGTGCAAATTTATGCGCATCTTCCACGTCTTTTTGTGTGCGACGTTTTAGATTTTCCATTTCAGCTTGGGTACGCAACGCTTTATCCCAATTTTCTTGACTCGTTTTTTTGGCTTCTTCAAGCTCTGCTTTTAATTCATCAATGGTGTATTCGTGTTCGCCAACTTCTGTGTGCATTGCATGTAAATCGACTTCTTCGTCTAAAAGAGTGGTGAGAATGTCTTCATTTGTACTCATGTAAAATTTTTCCTGTGATAATTGTGAAAATAACGATGGTATTTAAAATGGGGATGACCATTTTAAGATTCAAGGCGCAAAACAATAATTTTTGAATTTAGCGATGCAAGAGCAGCGCAATCCTTTTAAAATCGCTTATAATAGGGAAAGTTCAACCTTACTTTTGAGTGAAATGAAGCGATTATTCTGGCTCATGTTAGTGATATTTCTATTTCATGGTGTGCAAAGTGAAGCCAAAAGTCTATCAACGCCAATGCAATGCGTTGCATTTAGCCCTTATGTGAATGATCTTTCGCCTAACAACGGTCCTGTGCCTAGCGTAGCGTTAATAGATACATTACTTGGAAATATTGCCGCGCAAACGCCATTTCGATGTATTATGACGTATGGTGTTTTAAACGGTTTAGAGGCTATTTTTCCCATTGCAAAGCAACATGGCCTTAAGGTAATTGCTATTTTGTGGATTGATAAAGATAAAAATGTGAATACGGATTCCATTTCTCACGGTATTGCTCTAGCAAAGCAATATCCTGATACAATTACTCGGATAAGTTGTGGCTCTGAGTTGCGAACACGTCATGATTATGCGCTTGATAGTGAGACGGAGCGTTGTTTACAGGCTTTGCGCGAAGCCAAGGTGTCTCAGCCAATAGGCGTTATCGATACCTGGTGGGAATGGTGTAATCGAGCGCAACCGTGCCATCAAAATCAATTTAGTGCGCAAGTGGACTGGATTGGGATTAATGTCTTTCCCTGGTGGGAGAATAAACATTCCGGTTTATTTCCCTGCGTTTCTGCGCAAAACGCCGCGGATTTTCATTTGGCACGATGGCAAGAAGTGAAAAAAACACATCCGGATAAAGAAGTGGTGTTAACTGAATTTGGCTGGCCAAATGCGCCGCACAATAAAGCACAAGTGCATATTAAAACGGGCGCATCGTGTGGGCGCGCCAGTAAAAAAAATCAACAAGAAGTAATTGAGCAAACCTTTAAAAAATTAAAACAAACATCGGTTTCTGGTGTGGCATTTGAAGCGTTCTCAGAAATTTGGAAACCTACAGAAGAAGGGGAATCAGGGCGTTATTGGGGGCTTTGTGAGGGTCTACCCCCTTACACATGTCAAACTTCTTCATTGCATATTAACCCATAAATTTATTTATTTCATTGAGATAATCCTGCGTGAAATCATTTTTACTTATGCTCAATGCGTTGTGTTTAGTGTTCGCTTCGCAAATGAGTTATGCGCGTCATGCAGCGATTTTAATCGATGCAAGCAATGGCAATGTCCTTCACGAAGTGGAGGCTACCCACTCGTGGTTTCCTGCTTCATTGACTAAATTGATGACGCTTTATGTCACTTTTGATGCGTTAAGCAATCAGCAAATTCATCTTCACGATGCCATGCGTGCTTCTGAGCACGCTTCAAATCAGCCTAATAGTAAATTAGGGTTGCATCATGGCGAGCATTTGACTGTCGAAGAAGCTATTTTAGCGATTATTACGCGCTCAGCAAATGATGCAACGGTGGTACTCGCTGAGCATTTAGCGGTAACTGAAGATAATTTTGCTGTACGTATGACGGCAAAAGCGCATTCGATGGGTATGTATAATACGTATTTTATGAATGCAACAGGATTGCCTAATGATTGGCAAGTGACAACCGCGCGTGATATGGCATTACTTGCATGGAAAATACAGAAACAGTTTCCTGAATATTATAGATATTTTGCTGCACACAGCTTTCAATTCAAAGGACATGAATGGCAAGGTATCAATAAATTTACGGCAACGTATGAAGGTGCTGAAGGAATGAAAACGGGGTTTACCTGTGCATCGGGATATAATCTCATTAGCGCAGCTACCCAGCAAGGACGGCATTTAATCGGTGTGGTTTTGGGTGGTCATACGAGTGTTGAGCGTTATAATTTAATGGTTAATCAGATGAATCATGGTTTTGCAAATGATTACGCTGTGCAAGGAAATATTCATACGATGGCGACAAGTAATGCAGGGATGCCTCCGCATCAATTAGAGTGTGGTCGTGGTAGTGGTGTTCACAGTGATGAGCATCAAGTGCCAAGCCACAAATCCCATCGAGGCAAAGACAGACATATCGTGCAGTCAAGTAAAGTAAAACCACGTCATGTGCGACATACGCATCATTAAAAGAGTGATAAATTCAAAAAATATTAATGACCAAACCGGCATAATTTTGTATAGTTGCCAAAGATTTTTAACAACGGGATGTGTCTTTAGGGGCATCCCGTTTTGCTTATAAGAAGGAACGTATTTTAATGAATTCCGCACAATTAGTGTTAGAAGATGGCAGTATATTTACGGGTATATCCATAGGCGCTGAAGGCTTAAGTGTTGGTGAGGTCGTGTTTAACACCGCGCTGACAGGGTATCAAGAAATTCTCAGTGATCCCTCCTATGCGCAACAAATTGTAACATTAACCTATCCTCATATTGGCAATGTTGGTACTACAAGTGAAGATGATGAATCGCGAGGTGTTTTCGCCAGTGGTCTTGTGATTCGTGATTTACCGTTGCTTGTAAGTAATTGGCGAAGTGAAAAAACACTACAGCAATATTTGCTTGATAATAACGTTGTGGCGATTGCTGATATTGATACGCGTAAATTAACGCGCTTACTTCGTGATAAAGGTGCTCAACGCGGCTGTATTATTGCAGGTGAAAATACGTCTATAGAACATGCAAAAGCTGCTATTGATGCGTTTTCTGGTCTAAAAGGGCTCGATTTAGCAAAAGAAGTGACGACAACGCAGATTTATGAATGGACCGAAAATACATGGGATCTGCGTCACGGACATTTGCCTGCTTCGAATTTAACCAAGCACGTTGTCGCGTATGATTTTGGGATTAAACGTAATATCTTGCGTCTCCTCGCTAATCGTGGCTGCCGCGTAACAGTGGTTCCAGCAAAAACGCCTGCGGCGGCAGTGTTGTCGCTCAAGCCAGATGGGGTGTTTTTGTCGAATGGTCCGGGGGATCCTGAGCCGTGTGATTATGCTATTGAAGCGATTAAAATCATTTTAAATAATAAAACGCCCGTTTTTGGTATTTGTTTAGGGCATCAATTATTAGCGTTGGCTAGCGGTGCGAAAACGCTCAAAATGAAATTCGGGCATCACGGTGGCAATCATCCTGTACAAGAAAAGTCTACAGGGCGTGTCATGATTAGTAGTCAAAATCATGGGTTTGCCGTTGATGAAGCGACATTGCCCCCTAATTTAATAGCGACTTATCATTCATTATTTGATGGGAGTTTGCAGGGAATTAAACGAACCGACTGCCCCGCATTTAGTTTTCAAGGACATCCAGAAGCAAGTCCAGGTCCTCATGATGTTGAAGCTCTATTTGATGAGTTTATTGCTTTAATGGACGGAAAATAAGACGCGAGTATTTTGAAAAAAACTAAACATTCACATTTTCAACGCAGTTTGAATCTCAAATTTGTAATGTTTGGTTTTGTTTGAAGAATAAGAACAGACTTAAATTAGACAAAACCACTTAACGTATAAGTAGACAATGCCAAAAAGAACCGACATAAAATCCATTTTATTATTAGGCGCAGGGCCGATTGTTATTGGTCAAGCATGTGAATTTGATTACTCAGGTACTCAAGCCTGTAAAGCATTGCGCGAAGAAGGGTATCGCGTCATTTTGGTGAATTCCAATCCCGCGACGATTATGACCGATCCCGATATGGCAGATGCGATATATATCGAGCCTATTGACTGGCAAACCGTTGAAAAAATAATTGCAAAGGAGCGACCCGACGCTGTCCTTCCAACAATGGGTGGGCAGACTGCGTTAAATTGTGCGTTAGATTTAGATAAACATGGTGTCCTTGCAAAGTATCAGGTCGAAATGATTGGTGCAACCAAAGAAGCCATCAATAAGGCGGAAGATCGTCAGCTTTTCAACGAGGCGATGGCTCGCATCGGCCTTGAAGTTGCGAAATCAAAAATTGCACATTCGATGGAAGAAGCGCTTGATGCCCAAAAAGAAGTGGGTTATCCAACGGTAATTCGTCCTTCGTTTACCATGGGTGGAAGTGGGGGGGGGATTGCTTATAACAAAGAAGAGTTTGTTGAGATTTGTGAACGGGGTTTGTATTTATCACCGACTAAAGAATTATTGATTGAAGAATCGGTTTTGGGTTGGAAAGAGTATGAAATGGAAGTTGTGCGTGATTCAAAAGATAACTGTATTATCGTTTGTTCGATTGAAAATTTTGACCCGATGGGCGTTCATACGGGTGATTCAATAACTGTTGCCCCAGCGCAAACACTTACAGATAAAGAGTATCAAATTTTACGTAATGTTTCATTAGCCATTCTGCGCGAGATTGGAGTGGATACAGGTGGATCAAATGTGCAGGTTGCTATTAATCCAGTTGATGGACGCATGATTATCATCGAAATGAATCCTCGTGTGTCGCGATCTTCTGCATTAGCATCAAAAGCAACCGGTTTTCCAATTGCAAAAGTGGCTGCTAAACTGGCAGTAGGCTATACGCTAGATGAACTGCAAAACGAGATTACTGGCGGAAAAACACCGGCTTCGTTTGAGCCATCAATTGATTATGTCGTCGTTAAAGTGCCACGTTTTACGTTTGAAAAATTCCCGCAAGCGGATGACCGTTTAACGACGCAAATGAAGTCGGTTGGTGAAGTGATGGCGATTGGTCGCACCTTCCAAGAATCACTTCAAAAAGCGTTGCGCGGTTTAGAAATTGGGATTAGTGGGCTTGATGAGGTGGTTGATTTAAATGCGGATGATGCGGGCGATAAAATGCGTCGTGAAATGCGTCATCCAGGGCCAGATAGACTGCTTTATGTTGCGGATGCATTTCGGAGTGGGATGAGCATCGAGGAAGTGCATGAATCAAGCAAAATTGATCCATGGTTTTTAGCGCAAGTCGAAGACTTAGTTTTAACTGAAAAGTCACTTTCAACCAAAACATTATCAACGCTCAAAGCGGGAGAGTTGTATCGACTCAAGCGTAAAGGTTTTTCAGATTTACGCTTAGCAAAATTACTTGATGCGTCTGAGACAGAGGTGCGCAATACCCGCCATAAACAAAATATTCGTCCTGTTTATAAGCGAATTGATTCATGTGCGGCGGAGTTTTCATCTGATACAGCTTATTTGTATTCAACCTATGAAGAAGAATGTGAAGCGCGTGTGTCGGATAAGAAAAAAATTATTATTCTTGGTGGTGGCCCAAATCGCATTGGACAAGGTATTGAATTTGATTATTGCTGCGTGCATGCTGCACTGGCGTTGCGTGAAGATGGCTATGAAACCATTATGGTTAACTGTAATCCTGAAACGGTTTCAACCGATTTTGATACATCAGATCGTCTTTATTTTGAATCATTGACACTTGAAGATGTGCTTGAAATTGTCCATATTGAAAAGCCAACAGGCGTTATTGTTCAATATGGTGGACAAACACCTCTTAAGCTTGCGCGTGCCTTAGAAGCGGCGGGGGTGCCTATTATCGGGACGTCACCTGATTCAATTGATTTAGCCGAGGATCGTGAGCGTTTTCAAAAATTGCTGGAGCGTTTAGGTTTAAAGCAGCCGCCCAATGCGACAGCGCGGTCAACTGAGCAAGCAATCAACGCAGCACGCGAGCTAGGCTATCCGTTGGTAGTACGTCCATCTTATGTTTTAGGGGGGCGTGCTATGGAAATCGTGTTTAATGAAGAAGGTTTGCAGCGTTACATGAAAGAGGCTGTGAGTGTTTCAAATGATTCACCTGTGTTGCTTGATCGTTTTCTCGATGATGCGGTTGAAATGGATGTTGATGCCATTTACGATGGAGAGCGCGTGTTAATAGGTGGTTTAATGGAACATATTGAGCAAGCTGGTGTTCACTCGGGCGACTCTGCGTGTTCATTACCGCCTTACGATTTAGCGCCTGCTTTGCAGGATAAATTACGCGAACAAGTAGCTAAAATGGCTGAGGCCTTAGGTGTTCGTGGCTTGATGAATACACAATTTGCCATTCAAGGCGAAGATATTTATGTTTTAGAAGTCAATCCTCGTGCATCACGGACCGCCCCTTTTGTTTCAAAAGCAACGGGCTATCCCCTTGCGAAAATTGCAGCGAGAGTGATGGTTGGACAAACACTTACGCAACAAGGCGTCACGCAAGAGCGTATCCCTGATTATTTCTCTGTTAAAGAAGCGGTCTTCCCCTTTGTGAAATTCCCTGGTGTAGATCCTTTGCTAGGCCCTGAAATGAAATCAACCGGTGAAGTGATGGGCGTGGGCAAAACGTTTGGAGAAGCCTTTGCTAAGTCACAGCGGGCTGCTGGCGTGGATTTAAGTCATTGCGGTAAGGTGCTGATTAGTATTCGAGATAAGGATAAGGTGAAGTTGCCTGAAATTGCGCGTATGCTTGTTGAAAAGCAATATGAGATTGTTGCAACAGGCGGGACGGCAAGATTTTTAAAAGAGGCTGGTTTCCCTTGTGAGCTCGTATATAAAGTCAATGAAGGGCGTCCTAACACGGTTGATATGATTAAAAACGATCAAATTCAGTTGATTATCAATACAACTGAAGGCAAAAAAGCCATTTCGGATTCATTCACGATGCGCCGTGAAGCATTGCAACATCGCGTCACCTACTATACGACCATGGCGGGCGCGCGTGCAGCTTGTTTTGCTCTGGGTGAGCTTGACGCGGGTGATGTAAATTGTTTACAGGATTTACATCAAAGTCTGAAATAAGAATAAAAAAGGGGACGTCAACGTAAGATTTGTCGTCCACCATGCAAATTATTGGAGTGTCAACAAATGAGTAAGGTCCCTCTCACTGTTAAAGGTGCGGAAAAATTAAAAGCAGAATTAGAAGAATTAAAAACTGTTGTGCGTCCACGCATTATTACAGCCATCTCTGAAGCACGCGCACACGGCGATTTAAAAGAAAATGCTGAATACCATGCGGCAAAAGAGCAACAAAGCTTTGCTGAAGGGCGTATTGGTGAAATTGAAAGTAAATTGGCTAATGCACAAATTATCGATGTGACGACGGTTGATGCAAACGGTAAAGTTGTGTTTGGTGCGACAGTGGAAATAGAAGACATCAATACTGAAAAACGATTTACCTATCAAATTGTAGGTGAGGATGAAGCGAATATCAAAGAAGGTCGTATTTCCATAGGCTCACCCATTTCACGAGCCCTAATTGGTAAATTTGTGGACGATGTTGTGACGGTAAAAGCGCCTGCGGGTGATGTGGATTATGAAATTATTTCAATATTGTATATATAGAAAAATTGAGCGTATAAGTCAAAGATAAAAATTCATTTTTCATCTTTGACCTTGTGGGGCATCAAAATTATTTATTTGGATTTAATCTATATATAACAATAATTTGCCCGATAGATTGTATGAGTTCTGCCATGGTTTCATTGCAAATTTGCTCACTTAATACTTTACGTTCATCACGTTCAGCGCGTATTTTCACCTTAATCAATTCATGACTATTTAATGCTAATTCGATTTCTGCAAGCACCCCAGTTGTTAAACCTGCTTGACCTATCATGACAACGGGTTTTAAATTATGTGCCTGTGATTTTAATTTTTTCTTTTGTAATGTATCCACTCGTTTCTCTGCTCAAACTGATAATAAACTTTAATTCTACACTAAAAATGGTGCATTATGGCACGAAGTAAAAGCAGTAATCGCTGGATGCAAGAACATTTTGATGATGAATATGTCAAAATGGCACAAGTGCAAGGTTATCGCTCACGTGCGGTATTTAAGCTAAAAGAAATAAATGAGAAAGATAATTTAATTAAAAATGGTATGAATATAGTCGATTTAGGGGCGGCGCCGGGTGGTTGGTCGCAACTCGCACGGCAATTAATGGGGAAAAGTGGACAACTCATTGCGCTCGATATATTGCCTATAGAACCCCTAGAGGGAGTAACGACCATTTTGGGTGATTTTAGAGAAGAGAGTGTGCTTAATGCACTTTACATGCAACTTGCAGGTGCTCCGATTCATTTAATCATGTCGGATATGGCGCCAAATATGAGTGGTAACAAAGCAACCGATCAAGCTCGTTCAATTTACTTGGGTGAATTAGCACTTGATATGGCAAAAACTGTTTTGGCAAAACAAGGTGCATTTTTGGTGAAATTATTTCAAGGTGACGGATTTGAAGCTTTTCATAAAGAGGTGCAGACTGCTTTTACGCAGGTCACTATTCGAAAACCAAAAGCTTCGCGGCCGCGAAGTAATGAAGTTTATATTTTAGCAAAAGGCTACAAAGCCTAAGTTGTAAAAAAAACCGTCGGGTAGAAATAAAATCCCGATATAATTGCTCAGTTTTTAAATATTGAGAGCCGTTCAGGTCTAGGGCGTTTAAATTGAACGATATGATAAAAAATATACTCATTTGGAGTGTCATCGCCATGTTGTTGATGTCACTGTTTAATAATTTTGGCGGCGCGCAAAATGATCGCGGTGATTCATCGTTGTCGTATTCGCAGTTTATTGAGTCAGTCAAAGCTGGGCAAGTGCAGCAGGTGATTATCGATGAACACATTGTCAAAGGTAAATTGCAAAGTGGTCAGGTATTTAAAACCTATGCACCAACGGATGGGCATTTGGTTGATGATTTACTGGCAAATAACGTTGAAATTAAAGCGGTACCACCCGATCAGCCATCAATGCTAATGCAATTATTAGTGTCTTTTGGCCCAATGGTATTGTTGATTGCGGTATGGGTGTTTTTCATGCGGCAAATGAACGGTGGGGGACCGGGTGGACGAAACCCCATGGGGTTTGGTAAAAGTAAAGCGCGAATGCTTGAAGAAGATCAAATCAAAGTCACATTTGCAGATGTAGCGGGCTGCGATGAAGCAAAAGAAGAAGTTGCTGAAATGGTTGATTTTTTACGCGATCCGGGTAAATATCAAAAATTAGGTGGAAAAATTCCTTGCGGTGCATTGATGATTGGCCCTCCAGGAACAGGTAAAACGCTTTTAGCGCGTGCGATAGCCGGTGAAGCGAAAGTACCGTTTTTTACGATTTCAGGTTCTGATTTTGTTGAAATGTTTGTGGGGGTCGGCGCATCACGGGTACGTGATATGTTTGAAACCGCAAAAAAACATGCACCTTGCATTATTTTTATTGACGAGATTGATGCGGTGGGTCGTCAACGTGGTGCTGGTCTAGGCGGTGGCAACGATGAACGTGAACAAACGCTCAATCAGCTCTTAGTTGAAATGGATGGCTTTGAAGGTAATGAAGGAATTATTGTCATTGCGGCAACTAACCGCCCTGATGTTCTAGATAAAGCCTTACTGCGTCCTGGTCGTTTTGATCGTCAAGTGACAGTTGGACTTCCAGATGTGCGTGGCCGTGAGCAAATTTTGAATGTGCATATCAAAAAAGTACCTGGTGCCGATGATGTGGAAGTGAAATATATTGCACAAGGAACGCCTGGTTTTTCGGGTGCGGATTTGGCTAATCTTATCAATGAAGCGGCTTTATTTGCTGCACGTATGAATAAACGTGTTGTTAGTATGAGCGATTTGGAGAAAGCTAAAGATAAAATTATTATGGGTGTTGAGCGGCACTCAATGGTGATGAATGAAAAAGAAAAGGAAATGACCGCCTATCACGAAGCAGGCCATGCTATTGTTGGGCGTTTAGTGCCTGAGCATGATCCTGTTTACAAAGTGAGCATTATGCCTCGCGGACGAGCGCTTGGGGTCACTATGTTCCTGCCCGAACGTGATCAGTACAGTGCAAGTAAGCAGAAATTGGATAGTATGATTTCTAGCTTGTATGGTGGTCGTATTGCGGAGGAGATGATTTATGGTATCGAGCATGTCAGTACGGGGGCCTCAAACGATATTGAACGTGCAACGGAGCTTGCGCGTAATATGGTCACTAAATGGGGCTTTTCTCAGCGTCTTGGGCCACTTTCTTACTCAGAAGAAGAGGGTGAAGTGTTTCTTGGACGTTCAGTCACGCGCCATAAAACAGTTGCAGAAGAAACATCGCATAGTATCGATGAAGAAATTCGTACTTTTATCGATCGTAATTACCAACGTGCAGAAAGTATTTTAAATGAAAATAAAGATATTCTGCATTCTATGGCTGCGGCGTTGATGAAATACGAAACTATTGACAGGCATCAAATTGACGACTTAATGTCACGCACACCTGTCCGCGATCCTGAAGGCTGGAATGATGATGTGCCGCCGCCCCGGGGAGGATTGCATGTGGTGGTTGGTGATGTAAAAGAAGATGTTTCGACGGTTGCTTTAGATAAAACAGTGCAACAGCACTAAACAATTTAATAAATCGGACATTTGAGGGAGAAGTGTTTAGCGCTTCTCCTTTTTTTATGGAAGTTAAGAGAAAAGACATACATGACTAAAAAATATTTTGGAACAGATGGGATTCGCGGAAAAGTGGGCATTCCCCCCATTACCCCCGATTTTTTACTTAAGCTTGGATGGGCGGCGGGACAAGTTTTTGCGGACGGTGGGCACAATTTTGTTTTAGTGGGCAAAGATACGCGAATTTCCGGATATATGTTTGAATCAGCACTTGAGGCAGGTTTAACCGCAGCAGGTGTTGGAACACGATTGCTTGGGCCAATGCCAACGCCAGCAATTGCCTATTTAACACGTACATTACATGCCAAAGCAGGCATTGTGATTAGCGCTTCACATAATCCTTATTATGATAATGGTATTAAGTTTTTTTCATCACAAGGGACAAAACTATCTGATGAAATTGAGCGTAAAATCGAAATGTACTTGGATTTGCCCATCAGTACCGTTGAGTCATCAAAATTAGGTAAGGCAAAGCGCGTTGTGGATGCGGCGGGGCGATATATTGAATTCTGTAAGGCAAGTGTTCCGTCTGGAGTTGATTTTGAGGGCATGAAAATTGTTGTTGATTGCGCAAATGGGGCAACTTATCAAATTGCACCACATGTGTTTGAGGAACTTGGTGCGCAGGTCATTACCATTGGTGTAGAGCCTAATGGATTAAATATCAACGAGGGCTATGGCGCAACACAACCTGAAAAATTAGTTCAAACGGTACTCGCAAATCAAGCTGATTTGGGCGTTGCGCTTGATGGTGATGGTGATCGCGTTATCATGGTGGATCACAAGGGTGAAATTGTTGATGGTGATGAGCTGATTTATATTATTGCGAAATCACGGTTGAGAACAGGAACCTTAACAGGGCCAGTGGTCGGTACGTTAATGACAAATTTGGGTATGGAGCATGCGTTAAAGACCTTAAATGTTCCGCTACTGCGCGCGAATGTGGGTGATCGCTATGTGATTGAGATGTTGGCTGAACATAAAGGCATGCTGGGTGGTGAAAATTCAGGACATATTATTTGTTTGGATAAGACAACAACGGGTGATGGGATTATTGCGGCGCTACAGGTCATCGCAGAAATTCAATTTACGGGACTTACATTGCATGAGTTGAAATCGGGAATGCAGAAATATCCACAGGTATTAATTAATTTGAAAACAGCACATAAAATAGATTTAAATCATGAAGGAATTCAACGCGCAGTTCGTGCAGTTGAGCTGGGGTTAGGTAATGAGGGGCGAGTCCTTTTACGTGCATCCGGTACTGAGCCATTAATCCGTATTATGGTTGAGGGATGTGATCAAGCTCATGTCGATAAATATGCTAATGAATTAGCTGAAAATGTAAAACAGGCAATCGATACTTGAATAAAAATTCATAAACCGATAAGATAGCTAACTAATTAGTCGCTTTTTGCGTCGAGATTTTAACCGCTTTTTTAGAGTTGTCGTCAGTCCTATGTATCAAGTCATTATAGTTATTCATGTATTATTGGGTTTGGGCGTTGTTGGTTTGGTGTTGATGCAGCAAGGCAAAGGCGCTGACGCAGGTGCTGCATTTGGAACAGGATCATCTGGATCAGTGTTTGGTGCGCAAGGTGCTGCCTCATTTTTATCGCGTACAACGGCTATTCTAGCGGCATTGTTTTTTACAACCAGTCTTGGTTTAGCTGTTTTGAACAGTCAGCAATCGGTTGCGAAAGATTTAATTATAAATAATAAAGCACAACAAGATGTACCCAGTGCATTGAGTAATCCAGTTTCTGCCGAGTTGCCAGTCGTGCCAAGTTCGACAAATAGTAGCGAACAAACAAAATAATTTTTAGCCGATGTGGTGAAATTGGTAGACACGCCATCTTGAGGGGGTGGTGACGCAAGTCATGCCGGTTCAAATCCGGCCATCGGTACCAAATAAGCATTCGAAATAATGCGTAGAAGTACGAAAGCCCATAAGTTATATAGCTTATGGGCTTTTTTATTGTTCCATAAAGTACGGTGAAAAGCGGTAACATTCGATAGTTTTTGCAGTAACATACGCAGTAACTGCGGTATTAGTGAAAAAAGTTACTGCAATATTAGCAAAAGTTACTGCTTAATTTGGAGGAAAATAATGTCAAAACATTTGCTTACAGATACTAAAATAAAAAATTCTAGTGCATCCGATAAGCCTATTCGGTTAAGTGACGGTGATGGGGTGTTCTTAATAGTGAATCCGAATGGTGGTAAGTGGTGGAGACTTGCGTTTAGTTTTCAGGGAAAACGGGACAGCATTTCTTTAGGTACTTATCCAATAATAGGGTTAAAGGATGCACGAAAAAAAGCTGAGGAAATAAAGAAGCAAATCAGTAGAGGAATTAACCCTCATGATTCTAAAAGGAATGAAAAAGAAAAACGGAATCTTAATATAGAAAACTCAATTCGTATTGCGCAAGGATTGCCGATTGCAAATAGTTTTTCAGATATAACACACAAATATTTGCTATCAATTAAGCATTTAATCAATGAAACTACGCTAATAAAGAAGACATCCCGTTTCGAACGATTAGCTTTCCCTGGAATTGGCAATATTCCGATTGCAGACGTGAAATCTTCTGATATTTTTGAGATTTTAAAGCCATTAATCAAATCGATGCAGTTAGAAACTTGTCGTCGTCTTTGTCGTGAAATAAGTAATGTCTTTTCTTATGCTATTGTTCATGATTATTGTAGCTATGACCCCGCCCACCCTGTAGCTAAACAAATACCACCAAATAAGCCAAAACATAGAGCAGCAATTATAAATCCTATAAAATTTGGTCAGTTGCTACGAGATATTCAAAATTATAACGGTACTTTTGTTGTTCAATGTGCCTTTCTTTTTTCTCCCCACGTATTTCAAAGACCTGGTGAAATTAGTTCATTGAAATGGGCGGATATTAATTTTAACGATAGGGAATGGAGACCGTATATTTCAAAAACGGATTTTCATCATATTGTTCCGCTCTCTACTCAAGCTATTTCTATATTGCAGCAAATAAGGCCTCTTACTGGGGGTGGAGAATACGTTTTTCCTTCTTCAAGAGGAGATGGTAGGCCAATGTCCTCTAATACAATACGAACAGCCCTTAGAAGTTTGGGATACGATGCTAATACAATGACGGCTCATGGATTTAGAACAACTGCATCGACGTTGCTGAATGAACAAGGATGGAGTCCTGATGCTATAGAACGTCAATTAGCACACTCCCCTAATGATTCTACACGAGATGCCTACAATCGTGCTGAATATATCGATGAACGTCGTATTATGATGCAAGCTTGGAGTGACTATCTTGATGTACTAAAAAATTCAGTATAAAAATGGGAAATATTTAGATGCCTATTTACTTAGGCATCTAAAGTATTAGATTTATGTGAGTTGATGTTTATTTAATATCATTTCTTCTCAATTAAAAACTCATCCAAATTTCGTCCTCTATCTAAAAAAGCTTGCAGCCATTTGGGATATTTTCCCCTTCCAGTCCAGGTCTCATTCTGATTTTCAGGGTTTAAATATCTTGCTTCAACAGATTTCGTTTGTTTAACTAATAAATCTTCAATTTTAAATCCGCCTTTTTCAGCAAGAAGCTGAATTTGATTTATTAATTCTTTCTTATCAATATCTTTTCTTAATGATATTGATTTATTAATAGTGTTAATAAATTCTTTTAATTCCTCTTGTGTGTTATTAATTAAATCCTCAGCGGTAATATCTTTCACTTTTATATTCATTTTATAATATTCCTCTATAATGCTTGATAATAATTTGCCGCTATTATATACAATAATTATATAATAGTATAGATTTTTTTTATAATATTATTTTTATTAATTAATAAAAATATTTATTTATTATTAATAAATATTTTTATTTTTTTAAATAATATTTAATAATTTAATTGTTATTTTTCAATTATTTATGATTTGTGTGGGCCACTAGGGTGTTGGCATGATTGATTGCGGTCAGGCTACATGGCATCATAAATTATATCGGGATTCCTAACAGTATTAATTTAATTTATACTTGTAAAAAATATTAAATTTAGACTTGAAAAATAATATTTTTGCGCTATATTATACATAAATATTTATATGGTCATTTGGGTAACTGTTTAGTTTGTTTTGTCAGTTAATGGGCTGTAATCTGAATACCGAACACTATCGAATTCGATAGTGTTCGCGAATATGTATAAATAGATAGTATTTTTATTTTTGGAGATTTTGATATGAAATTTATAAAAATTGATAATGTATTAGAAATGACAGCAATGTCACGTACTACATTGTATCAAAGGATAAAAGACGGTGATTTTCCAGAACAAATTAAGTTAGGAAGTCGAAGTTCGGTATGGTATGAGGATGCTGTACTGGATTGGATGAACACTAAGATTAAACAAGCAGTCAAAGGCTAAACAGTTTAAAAAATATGCTCATTCTGTTTATATTTTTTTAAACCTAAAGGGTACACGATTAATATTCAAGAAATGAGTCAACATGAGTGAAATATCTGCTATTTGTTGGAAGACTGCGAGCTCAGGAAGCTTTTTCAGGCTGGGGCGCATCTAACCTGAGAATGTAAATTTTTGTTTGAGCACAAGCTCTTTTATTTAATTTTAAAAGGAGGTTTATATGCTACATGTAACATAAGTTATCTATATGTAATTGTGAAGATTTTTATTTTTTTTAGGAGATAATTCAATGGTTTATTTAAATTTAGACACCCCCAGCGGTGTAACTACAAACAACAATTCTTTAAACAATAACCACGAGGCATTAATAATGCAAAATCAGAACCATGACTTTAATACTTTGAATGCAGTAAACACTTATTGCAAATCTTATCCAAAAACTAACGAGCTCAAGGAGTTTAATCTTAGCCTCCGCGGAGAACTCGATGAAAAATTGAAAGAGATAATTAAATATTATCAAGCGCGAGAGCACTTAAATGATATTGAAATTATCGAGATTGTAATACGTCATGGACTTATTCGTTGTTATAGAATGAACTATCTACTTGTAAAACATCACTTATTTAAAATAAGTGAAATTGACAGAGATGTTGATATTTATGATGATGCGATATTTATAGTCGAAGAGAAAGAAGATTTAATTAATACAGATATTATTAAATACGAAAAATTTTGGATTAAAAATGAATATCATAATCCTTTCAAAGAAAAGCAATTTAATGTTAAAGAACCTGAAATCGAAGACCTCCTGTCATTGTCACTGACAATCTCCGGTATATTGCTGCAAGAAGTTGAAGACTGTATGAGTGTATTTCATCAAGAGTATAATTATAGCCCAGAAAAAAGCTTGGAGCATATGCTCCAAGTGGGTATTAATAATGCTTTTAAATTAGTAGGCAAAGGTTGTAGTACTGCAGAACTGATTGAAAACGACATATTTGCCTATGACAATGAATAAGAATAAGTTGATAGCGTTCACGGCCGCCTAGCTTTTGAACGCTATCTGATATTCTAAATTTGAAGAGCTTGCGCTAAACATCATTGACATTTTAATAGTTGTTAAGATGTTAACGCAAGCTTTTCTGTTTTTTGTGCGGCATCGTATTGTTTTAATGACATTATGCTCTTTTTAGCTTGATAATCTCTACTCTCAATAAAAAATTCTAATTTATTATGGCTCTATATGGATTCCAAGGTCTTTTTGACGAGAGTGTAAAGTAAAGAGGAAAGCAGAGCTTTACCGCGTTTTCTGACGTTATGAACAAATTCAAAAAAGCTCAAATACAACGGCAACT
>JBDLTP010000008.1:0-70842 GCA_039805765.1 Pseudomonadota bacterium | reverse complement strand
TGCACCGGCTTGTTTGCCCTCATCACGTCGACTTTGTTGGCTTTCGGTGGTGAGCGTTAAAATCGGTAAAAAACGAAATCCTGGTAGCGCACGCGCTTTTTTAATCAATTCAATCCCGCCCGATAATTAAGTCTGGCTTGAGTCCTGACGTTAATTTCGCCATGGCTTCCACCCCATCTTCTGCCGTTTCCACTTTATACCCTGCCATTTCCAATGTATTTTTAACACTCATCAACATGGTGGCGGAGTCGTCTACTAAAAAAATAATTTTTGCCATAATATTTTCGTCTAATTTTTATGGGTGTTATTTGTCAATGCTGAGAATTTTTCATCTTGTCATTATAGCAATAATGTCCTAAAGGTTATTATTGCTTTATACTAAAAATGGACTCGGTTATTTCTCAAGCACCGCTAACTCGCGTTGCTGACAAATCACGGTAAACGTATTGCTTAGAATTTGCTATAATCTACACATTATTTTTGGGTATCACTTTTAAAGATTACATAAAAGCCATTTTCCCACCAAAAAAACCACTCAGTCATCTTTGCAACATTTTAAAAATAGAGAGCCATGTCAAACTTCGCTAAAGAAATTATTCCCGTTAATCTCGAAGATGAGATGAAGCAGTCCTACCTTGATTACGCCATGAGTGTCATTGTGGGACGTGCGTTACCTGATGTGCGTGATGGATTAAAGCCTGTGCATCGACGTGTGCTTTATGCTATGAGTGAATTAGGTAATGATTGGAACAAATCCTACAAGAAATCAGCACGCGTTGTCGGGGATGTCATCGGTAAATACCATCCTCATGGCGATACGGCTGTATACGACACAATGGTTCGTATGGCCCAGCCGTTTTCAATGCGACACATGCTAATTGATGGACAAGGTAATTTCGGTAGTGTTGACGGTGACTCTCCTGCGGCGATGCGATACACCGAAGTACGTATGGCTAAAATCGCCCATGAAATGCTAGCCGATATAGACAAAGAAACCGTCGATTTCACACCCAACTATGATGAATCGGAGTCTGAACCCGCTGTTTTACCCACGCGTATTCCAACGTTACTCATCAATGGATCATCAGGCATTGCTGTTGGCATGGCAACAAATATACCTCCCCACAATCTCAGCGAAGTAATTAGCGCGTGTTTGGCTTTAATTGACGACCCAGAAATCACCATTGCCGACTTGATGACACATATTCACGGCCCTGACTTTCCAACCGCTGGTTTTATAAACGGCGCAGCGGGTATTGGCCATGCATACGAAACAGGACGTGGAAAAATTTATTTACGCGCACGTTGCCACATTGAACCTATCGGAGATAGCTCACGTGAAGCCATCGTAACAACTGAACTTCCCTATCAAGTCAACAAAGCGCGCTTACTTGAAAAAATTGCAGAACTGGTTAAAGAAGGTAAACTCGAAGGAATTTCAGGCCTACGCGATGAATCAGACAAAGATGGTATGCGCATGGTTGTCGAACTCAAACGTGGTGAAGTCGCTGAAGTGGTTTTGAATAATCTTTATAAACAAACACAATTTCAAACTGTTTTTGGGATGAATATGGTCGCGCTACTCAACGGTCGACCCTACTGTTTAAACTTAAAAGAAATTCTTGACGCGTTTATCAATCACCGCCGTGAAATTGTAACTCGTCGAACCGTCTATCTGCTCCGCAAAGCCCGTGAACGTGCGCACATTTTAGAAGGCTTGGCCATTGCATTGGCTAACATCAATGAGATGATCGAATTGATTAAGGCTGCAAAAACACCTGCTGAAGCTAAAGAAGGTTTATTAGCCACGCTGTGGGAAGCTGGACTTGTTTTATCGCTTATTGAACGCACAAATGCGGTTGATTCACGCCCCGATAATTTAGCGCTCGAATTTGGTTTAGCGGGTAATTTTTATCGCTTATCCGAAGCGCAAGCACAAGCCATTTTAGACTTGCGTCTCCACCGGCTAACCGGCTTAGAACAAGAAAAAATCGTCAATGAATACACCCAATTGCTTGAGCAAATTGCATTTTATTTGCATATCCTAGCGGACGATTTAAGATTAATGGAAATTATTCGTGAAGAGTTAGTTGCCATAAAAGACCAATATAGTGATCCACGCCGGACTGAAATCATGGTAAATCAATCCGATTTAACCAATGAAGATTTGATTACAGAAGAAGATATGGTGGTCACCGTTTCTTATGAAGGATATGTCAAAGCGCAGCCGTTAAGTGACTATCAAGCGCAGCATCGCGGTGGACGTGGCAAATCAGCCACAGCAACAAAAGAAGCGGACTTTATCGAACAACTTATTGTGGCCAATACGCACGACACGATTCTCTGCTTTTCCTCAAAAGGTAAAGTGTACGCACTCAAAGTGTATCAACTTCCCATTGCCAGTCGTGCATCGCGGGGTAAACCTTTTGTTAATTTACTCCCCTTAGAAGCGAACGAAAAAATTAACGCATTTTTAGCGACACGCGATTATGACGAAAATAAATTTGTCTTTATGGCAACTTCTGCAGGCACTGTTAAGAAAACACCGTTAAGTGAATTTGCCTATCAGCGAACAAGCGGTAAAATTGCCATTGATTTACGTGAAGACGACACCTTAATTGGCGTGGCAATCACCGATGGTCAGCAAAATATCATGCTCTTTAGTAGCAATGGTAAAGCGATTCGCTTTAATGAAGCCGATGTACGTTCAATGGGGCGAGGCGCTGCGGGTGTGCGCGGATTTAGATTAACAGCCGATCAAAAAGTGATTTCACTGATTGTCGCCTCAGAAGGTGATGTGCTAACTATTACAGAAAATGGGTTTGGTAAACGGACTATTGTTGACAAATTTCGTCATCAAGGTCGCGGCGGATCCGGTGTTATTGCAATGCAAACCTCAGAGCGCAATGGCGACGTCATTGGTGCGCTCCTCGTGAGCGATAATGACGAACTGATGATCATCACCGATGGTGGCACACTGGTTAGAACGCGAGTGGCAGAAATTTCAGTTGTTGGCCGCAGCGCTCAAGGGGTTCGTGTAATTCGTTTAGATGAAGGTGAGAAAGTGGTCGGTGTGGATCGTATCGCTGGATTACCCGATGATGAATTGAACACTATAGAGGATTTTGTGAATGATGATGACAACGCAAACCCTATTATTCACGACATAAATGACGATGAAATTATCAACAATTCACAAGACGATTAAACACGATGGAAAACTTTACCCCTTATTCTGCGCTGATTGGCGGCTGTCTAATTGGCTTATCAGCAGCCTTATTATTATTTTTTAATGGCAGAGTGGCTGGCATATCTGGCATAATTGTTGACAGTTTTAGTGCGGAAATAGAAAATCGTTACTGGCGAGCATTTTTCTTAATAGGATTAATGTTCAGTGCTGCCATTATGAATACTTTTTTCCCCGTCGCACCAGTAACTTATTCTCGTAATATGTTACTTGTCATTGTGTCGGGTATTCTGGTCGGATATGGCACACGACTTGGTAATGGATGTACAAGTGGGCATGCCGTTTGTGGTTTAGCGAGATTTTCATTGCGCTCAGCGGTAGCAACGCTTACGTTCATGTCAACAGCCATATTAACAACGTATATCATGCGATATATTTTAGAGTACTAAAATGACCAAAAATACAGCCTCCTTCATTTGTGGAATATTATTTGGTCTAGGATTAACCATTTCTCAAATGAGTAATCCTGATAAAGTCCTGGCTTTTTTAGATATTGCAGGAAACTGGGACTTGAGCTTAATGCTTGTGATGTTTGGCGCCCTAACCACCCTAAGTGTGGCGCAATATTTTATTTTAAAACGCCCAAAACCTGTATGTGATAGTCAATTTCATTTACCCAAAAAAAGGGGTTTAATTGATATTAAACTTATTTTAGGGGCAATGATTTTTGGCGTAGGTTGGGGACTTGTCGGGTATTGTCCGGGTTCAGCGCTGGCAGCACTCAGTGATGGCAAACGTGAACCCTTTATTTTTACCATTGCCTTAGGAATAGGCATGATGTTATTTAGTCGGTTCCATAATAAAAAATAATGTAATTTAAATTACCGCGTACTTGGAGACGTCATACTATGAAAAAACATTTCATGAACATTTTCTTTATTCTCGCCATTAGTAGTGCGAGTTACTTTGTTTTTGAACGAATGAACTCTGAACCGCCTGTTGATAATTCACTGGCATACTCAGACTTTATTTCGCGCGTTAAAAATAAACAGGTTGACCGGGTTGAAATAATGGGGCAAATGATCAAGTTACGTACATCAGATGGCGAAACTTATGAAACATTTAACCCTGGTGATGGCCATCTCATTGACGATTTACTGGCTGCTGATGTACAAATTCGTACAAAAGTACCCACGCCACAATCGATGTTTATGCAAATTTTCATCGCTTGGTTCCCCATGTTCCTATTTATTTTGGTGTGGGTTATATATATGCGTCGCTCACAGGGAATGGGCGCAAATGGCTTTGGTAAAAGCAAAGCAAAAATGCTAGAAGAAGATAAATTAACCGTTAAATTTGCAGATGTTGCAGGTTGCGAGGAAGCAAAAGAAGAAGTATCGGAATTAGTTGATTTTCTAGCTGATCCACAAAAATTCCAAAAACTGGGCGGTCAAATTCCACGCGGTATTTTAATGGTTGGTCCTCCAGGAACGGGTAAAACGTTAATTGCAAAAGCGATCGCTGGTGAAGCAGGCGTTAAATTCTTTAGTATTTCAGGTTCTGACTTTGTTGAAATGTTTGTAGGTGTTGGGGCATCTCGCGTTCGTGATATGTTCGCTCAAGCAAAAGAGCATTCACCTTGCATTATTTTCATCGATGAAATTGACGCCGTCGGTCGTCAACGTGGTGGGGTTGGCATGGGAGGAGGCAACGATGAACGTGAGCAAACTTTAAACCAATTACTCGTTGAAATGGACGGTTTTAACGGAAATGAAGGTGTCATTATTATTGCGGCAACAAATCGCGCTGATGTCCTTGATAAAGCGCTACTTCGTCCAGGTCGATTTGATCGTCAAGTTAATGTTGGTTTACCGGATGTACGTGGTCGCGAACAAATCCTCAATGTTCACATTAAAAAAGTACCTGCTGCTTTAGATGTCAAGTTATATGACCTAGCAAGAGGTACACCAGGCTTTTCTGGCGCGGATTTGGCTAATATTGTCAATGAAGCAGCTTTACTCGCTGCACGCTCTAATAAAAAAGAAGTTACCATGAGCGACCTTGAAAAAGCCAAAGATAAAATTCTTATGGGCGCAGAAAAACGCACCATGGTAATGAGTGAAGAAGATAAACTCCTTACTGCATACCATGAAGCGGGACATTGCATTGTCGGTCAACTGTCACCAGAACATGATGCTGTTTATAAAGTCAGCATTATGCCGCGTGGTCGCGCGTTAGGTATTACGATGTTCCTGCCTGAACAAGACCAATACAGTGCAAGTAAACGTAAACTTGAAAGTCAAATTGCCAGCTTATTTGGTGGACGCATTGCCGAATTGATGATTTACGGTGGAGATCGTGTTACCACCGGTGCATCAAACGACATAGAAAGAGCCACTGAACTAGCCCGTAACATGGTGACTCGTTGGGGATTTTCTGAAAAATTAGGCCCCTTAGTTTACGGTGAAGAAAGTGGTCAACCTTTTATGGGATATGCGGCTAAAGGTGGTAAAAACTCCGAATCTGTCACCCAACAAATAGATGAAGAAATTCGCGGCGTGATTGATGCAAATTACCAACGTGCTGAGAAAATTTTGCAAGATAACATCAGTATTTTGCATAATATGGCCAAGGCATTAATGAAATGGGAAACCATTGATAAAACACAAATCGATGCGCTAATGATGGGCAATGAGCCATTGCCTCACCCAGAGTTCCCGCAATAATTTTTTAAAATACCGCGAATACTATTATGGTGTTCGCGGTATTTATTTTGTAAATTCCCCATGAAAATAACACTCTACCACAATCCTCACTGCAGTAAATCCCGCGAAGCTTTAAAAATTTTGCAAGAAAATGGCATTGTAGTGTCTATTATTGATTACCTAAAAACACCACTCTCACTTTCTGAATTAGAATCTATTGCACAAAAACTCAATATGCATCCACGTCAGTTTATGCGTACAAATGAAGCGGTTTATAAAACAGAAGAGTTAGCGAATACGACGTTAACAAATATAGATTTGTTTCAAGCAATTATTAATCATCCTCGTTTACTTGAGCGCCCTATTGCCGTATCGCAAAACAGCGCAGCAGTTGGTCGCCCGCCTGAAAACGTGTTAGCGTTATTGTAATGGTTAAATTCGAAGCAAAATTCTATTATTGGCTAGCACTCAGTGCCTTTTTAGGTTTATTTACGTTACTTATGCTTTGGCATACAATTCTGTCACCTTCAACACGTTTTCCCATTGCCCTACTCCTCTTAATTAGCGTTACACCCCTACTAATTCCCCTCAGAGGCATGCTTAAGGAGAATAGAAAGAGTTGCGGATGGATGGCCTATATAAGTTTATTTTATATCGTTCATGGTATAACTGAATGCTATGCGAACGATGCTGAACGCTATTATGCGTCGTTAGAAATCTTTTTTAGTTTACTACTGTTTTTAGGGTCTGCATTTTATGTGCGCACTGTCAGCAAAACAATACAAATCCCAAATGCCTGAACAATATCCGCTTCATTTTGAATTTTTAGCAAATCAAACGTTTAATGATTTCTTTTCTGGAGAAAATCAACCCATTATCGAAAATCTAAAACAGTGTGTTTTGGGAAATGGCGAACAAAATATTTTCCTTTGGGGAAAGTCTGGGCAAGGGAAAAGTCATTTATTGCAAGCATGCTGTCATTTTGCACAGCAAAACCAAAAACTTTCTTTTTATTTTGATTTATCACGTAATTCCAGGCATCAACCAGCCATTCTCAAAGGCATTGATGTCTATGATGTAGTGTGCCTTGATAACATAGATACGGTTGTTGGGGATGTAAACTGGGAACTTGCTATATATGAATTGATGAAATATCAATATCAGAAAGGACATCAATTAATTATTTCATCACGTTATTTGCCTAATCACTTGAAAGTTATCACAAGTGATTTGAAAGAATACTTAAACTGGGGTTTAATTCTACAATTGAAAACCCTAGTAGATACCAATAACATTGACGCACTTATTTTCAAAGCAGATTCAATGGGATTTGAAATTTCACCTCAAGCAGGTCGATTTTTAGTTATTCAACATCAAGCTGAATTGCATGATTTGTGGCTTTTACTTGAGAAAATAGACCGCGCCTCATTAGCTGCCAAGCGAAAACTAACTGTTCCATTTCTTAAACAATTATTCAATACACCCAGGCTACAATGAAATGTATGCGTCAATTAAATTCAGCACACAATAGCATTTAAGTTATGAATATCTGTTTTTTTTGATTGAACTCTTTAAAAAATTTAGCACATAAAAAACCCACACTAGACTTTAAATCTAGAGTGGGTTTTAGTTGTTAAACGAAAATTAAGCTTCTAAAGCAGTTAAACGATTCGCTAATAATTCTTCCAAAACCACAAGCGCTTTTGCAAAACCATCAATGCCTTCTGCCAGTTTTTCTGAAGCCATGCGGTTTTCAGCATGCATATGCTTAAACGTTGCATGATCAACACTGATTTT
Organism: Pseudomonadota bacterium; assembly: GCA_039805765.1. Classification (GTDB taxonomy): domain Bacteria; phylum Pseudomonadota; class Gammaproteobacteria; order Methylococcales; family Methylomonadaceae; genus UBA10906. The sequence continues at coordinate 63,153 of JBDLTP010000008.1, read as the reverse complement.
CTCAATTGACGATGCAGCCGCATTCTCTACTGTCAATTTACGTGGCAATTCACCTTGTGTTTTTTGTAATTCATCAAGTAATGAAGGTGCAATTGTCAGTAAATCACTCCCTGCTAATTCTGTAATTTCGCCAACGTTACGGAAACTTGCGCCCATAACTTCAGTTTTGTAACCGAATTTTTTATAATAATTATAAATTTCAGTAACAGAGACAACCCCTGGATCTTCAGCTGGTGTATATGAATCACGACCAGTGTCTTTTTTGTACCAATCTAAAATACGACCCACAAATGGTGAAATTAACGTAATGCCATTTTCAGCACACGCAATCGCTTGATGCAAGCCAAACAGTAATGTTAAGTTACAGTGAATACCTTCTTTTTCTAAAACTGCAGCGGCTTGGATACCTTCCCATGTTGCTGCAATTTTAATCAAAACACGCTTACGATCAATGCCTGCGGCTTCATACTGCGCAATTAATTCACGTCCTTTTGTGACGGTTGCATCGGTATCAAAAGAGAGACGTGCGTCAACTTCTGTTGAAACTCGTCCAGGAATAATTTCTAAAATTTTCAAGCCAAACGATACGGCTAAACGATCAAACGCCAATGTAACAACATCCGCTGCAGATGCACTAGCACCTAAAGTCTCACGCGCCCCTTTCAATGTATCATCAACAATACCTTGATATTGTGGCATTTGAGCAGCTGCTGTGATTAAAGACGGGTTTGTTGTTGCATCACGCGGCGTAAAAGCTTCAATAGCTTGAATATCACCAGTATCTGCCACAACCACTGTGACTTCTTTCAATTGCTCAAGTAAAGACTTACTCATTGTAGATTACCTATGTTTTAAATTAAATAATGAATATAAATTAGCGTTGACCTTGCAAGTATTTCTCAACACCTGTCACAGCCACACTTTCAACCACAGCACTTACGACCGCAATTGCTTCAGCTTTAGCTTGAGAAGCAGTTACAATGGCTTGTCTGGCTAAATATTTACTGACACTGCTTGTAGTGGTTTCAGGGCGACTTTGCAAATAACTTTCAACACGAGTTGTTTTTGGTTTTGGTTGTGTATGCCGATCTGCCACATTTTTTTTAAGCATATACTTCGCAACACCACTCATTGGTGTATTAATCTGATTTGCCAAATAACGTTCAACACCAGATTTTACAACAGGCGCACTATCTTTATTGTTATTTAAATATTTAGCAACACCCGTTAACACGACAACAGGCTTATTTCGCTCATTAATAGCTTGTCGTGCTAAATACTTATCCACACCACTAGGTTGATTGAGCTCTTGACTTTTCAAGTATTTATCAACTTTACTGAGCGAAGGTGTTGTTGTTTGGATTTCTAAATAACGACTTACACCAGTCCCATCATGTGCCAAAATGGCATTTCGTGCTGAGGTTGTTGTGTAAGCATTTTCAGAATGTGTACCAAAAAGACTTGAAAAAAAGCCCATAACTACCCCCGATCTGTATCGTTTTGAGCAGATGATTTGTGTGCGACATTTTGTCTTGCAATATATCGAGCCACATTGGTTGGAATCGTGTTGCGTTCTAAATATTTACTTACACCTGATACTTTAGGAATTCTAGCATTTAAGTAACGTGTTACACCTGTTTCACCTGAAGCATAAACGCTATAATCATGAGATACCACTGAAGATGTTTTAGAGCTTTTAGCGAAAGCAAATCCACCTACTGCAGCCGCCGCTAACAAACCTAAAAACAATAAATTAGAATCATCTTCTTTTTCTATTTTGGCAACAGAGACAGTTTCGCTCACACTTGAGGCTGTGCTAATTGAAGGTGTTGATTTTGTATGCTTATAGCTTTCATCAACATAAAGCACTTTAGGCGCGAAATTTGTAGCAGGATATTTTGCATCGAACGCTTCTTCAACGGCTACTGAGGCAGTTGCAGCAGGTGCAGATTTTGTTGTTTCTGCGGGAGCAGCCGGTGCAGAAGATTTCACAGAAGCATCTTGATATAGAACTTTAGGTTCAAAATCTGCTGCTGGATAATCCGTACCAGCAATTGCGACAAATGAATTAGCCATCAGCAACGTGGTGACAGCAATTTGTAGTAAATTATTTTTTTTCACATTGACACCTATCGATTAAAAGCAATCGTCATCCATTTATAGTATTGAAAAATCGATGACGAGTACTAAATAAATTTAGAAATTAAAGTACCGCTTTAACGTGTTTAACTACATTTTCAACGGTGAAACCAAAATGCTCAAATAATACGCCACCAGGTGCAGACTCACCAAACGTATCGATACCAACCACGTCACCTTCCAAACCAACATATTTGCGCCAAAAATCAGATACACCTGCCTCAATAGCAACGCGTTTCACGCCAGGAATCAAAACACTGTCTTTGTATGCTTTATCTTGACGATCAAAAACATTAGTTGAAGGCATCGAAACAACACGTGCATGGATACCTTCGGCTTCAAGTGCAGCTTGCGATTTAATTGCTAAAGCAACTTCAGAACCTGTCGCAATTAATAGTACATCTGCTTTACTGGATGCTTCAGCTACAACATAAGCACCTTTACGCATTGCCACAATTTGAGCTTCATCGTGTGCAATTGCAGGAATAGCTTGTCGGCTTAACACTAAGCTGGTTGGACCATTCTGACGCTCAATAGCACTTACCCAAGCAACCGCTGTTTCAGTTGAATCCGCTGGACGCCAAACATCCATATTTGGAATATAACGCAGTCCAGATGTATTTTCGATAGGTTGATGTGTTGGACCGTCTTCGCCTTGACCAATAGAATCATGCGTTAACACGGCAATAGTACGCTGTTTCATTAATGCCGACATGCGTAATGCACTTTTTGCATAGTCTGAGAACATATGGAATGTGCCACCAAATGGAATAAACCCACCGTGCAAGGCCATACCATTCATGATGGCATACATACCAAATTCACGAACACCATAAGAAATATAGTTACCCGGTTTTTTACCGCTAACGTGTGTAAAACTTGGACAGCTAGTCAAATTGGAACCTGTTAAATCAGCAGACCCCCCTAAAAACTCGGGTAACGTCGCCGCTAAACCGGCAATGACTTTTTGTGATGATTGACGTGATGCTAAATTTTCAGCTTTTTCGTTAAATGCGTGAATTAGATCGCTTGTGACTGTTGCCCAGTTAGATGGCAACTCTCCTGCTACACGACGTTTAAACTCCGCTGCTAATTCTGGATGTGCGGCTGCATAAGCATCGAATTTTGCATTCCATGACGCTTCTGACGTATTGCCTTTTGCTTTTGCATCCCAACCTGCGTAAACATTTTCTGGAATCACAAAAGGAGCATGCGTCCAGCCTAACGCTTCACGCGTTAACGCAACTTCTGCATCACCCAATGCTGAGCCGTGACAATCGTGACTGCCACTTTTATTTGGTGATCCAAAACCAATAATGGTTTTACAGCAAATCATAGAAGGCTTATCTGTTACCGCTTTTGCGGCAGTCACTGCAGCATTTATTGCATCTGCATCGTGACCATCTACAGATTGGACATGCCAACCGTAAGCTTCAAAACGTTTTACGGTGTCATCGGTGTACCAGCCATCAATATGGCCATCAATAGAGATGTTATTGTCATCCCAAAATGCGACTAATTTACCTAGCCCCCAAGTACCAGCTAATGCACACGCTTCATGAGAAACACCTTCCATCAAGCAACCATCACCTAAAAATACATAAGTGTGATGATCCACAATTTCATGACCTGGACGATTGAATTGGTCAGCCAATAATTTTTCTGCCATTGCAAAACCAACGCCATTAGTAATACCTTGACCTAATGGACCTGTTGTAGTTTCGATACCTGGCGCATAGCTATATTCAGGATGTCCTGCGCATTTGGAATGTAATTGACGAAACGACTGCAATTCTTTCATTGGCAGGTCGTAGCCAGACAAGTGCAGAAGTGAGTAAATTAGCATTGAACCATGACCATTTGACAAAACGAAACGATCGCGATCTGCCCAATTTGGATTGGTTGGATTATGTTTTAAATGGTCATTCCACAACACTTCAGCGATGTCTGCCATACCCATTGGCGCACCGGGGTGTCCTGAATTGGCTTTTTGTACTGCATCCATGCTTAAAGCGCGTATGGCATTCGCTAATTCTCTACGCGAAGTCATATTTTTCTCCTTTTGATAATTGGATTAAAAAATTGCACTATTAAAATATTTTAATAGTGCAACCCGTTTTTTTACGTGAGTAACCAAAGCAGTTAAAGTGAACAATTCTAAAATTATTCACTTTAATATTAATTACTTATTCTAAATTAGCGTGTCTTGAACGCATAATCTCTTCAGGAATTCCTTTCTCATGAATAATATGAGAAATAGTCGATTCCAAAAAGAGCAATGTTGACAATTCAAATACAGTCCCCATTGGCATTCCGACTACTTTGCCATACAAATCAGAACGACCAATTTGGAACACACCGTCTGCCATATCACCAATAGTTGATTTAGATTGAGCTGAAATCAACATGATTTTTGCGCCAATACTTTTCGCACTTTTCGTGAATGCAACAAGCTGTTCAGTTTCACCTGATCCTGAGATGACAATGAGTAAATCGCCTTTTTGAATGCTTGGAGTAACGATTTCACCGACAACATTAACGTTGTAACCACCATGCACCAACCGCATTGCAAAGAAATTGCCGACAAGTTTTGAACGACCTGCGCCCGCAATGAAAATGCGACCAGCTTCATCGAGCATAGAAGTCAGTTTTTCATCGTATGATTCCTCAGTTGCTTCAAGGATGCCTGTGATTTTTTCTAAGATTAGCTCTTGGTGCATAAGGATTCCTAATTAAACTGCGTCTACTAATTCACGAATTTCACGTGCGGCTTCTGCTGGAGATGCTGCACCGTAAATTGCTGCGCCCACTACGATGATGCTTGCGCCAGCGCGAACTACATCTTGAACGGTTTTAGTATTGATACCGCCAGCAACTGAAATACGAACGTTTAATCCTAAAGAGGCAATCAAGCTTAAATCTGCAAACGGTGTGTGACCTGCTGCTTGAGCGTCTAAACCTGTGTGAACACCGATAATTTGTGCACCAGCATCAACAGTTGCGCGTGCGCAAGCTGCTTTATCATCCACATTGATTAAATCAATTTGCGCTTCAGCTGCGTGTGCATTAGCTGCTTTAATAACCCCTTTGCAAGTTGCTAATCCAGAAACACCTAATACTGTACAAATATCCGCACCAGCTGCATAAAAAGGTGTTGCTTCATATTCGCCAGCATCCATTGTTTTCAAATCAACTAACAATAATTTGTCAGGAAATTCAGCACGCAATGCTTTAACTAAGTTTACACCGTTGTGTTTAATGCAAGGTGTGCCGATTTCAAAAATATCAACAAAAGGCGCAACTTGTTTCGCTAATGAAACTGTTGCATCGAAATCTAATGAATCTAATGCCATTTGAATTAATGGTCTTGCCATGATGTACACTCCAAAAAAGTTATAGTTATAGTTAATTGTTACGCTAATTTATGCGGGGTTAACTTTAAAGTAGAAATGGTAGGCGTGTCAATGCAAAATGTATCTAATCCTTCTCCCCATTATCGCGCAGTGTCACTGTCCGGTTAAAGACTAATTTATCTAAAGTACTTTCTAAATCTAAACAAAAATAGCCCGTACGTTCAAATTGATAACGATTTTCAAGTGTTGCACTATGCAAACTCGCTTCAACCCGACAATCCCTTAATATTTGCAATGAATGCGGATTAACCACCTCTAAAAAGTTTTCTTCGTAATCTGGTTGAGGCACAGTGAACAGGCGATCATACAAACGTATTTCTGCTGGGCATGAATGCGCCTGCGATACCCAATGAATAACGCCTTTCGCTTTACGACCCTCAGGATTTTTGCCTAAGGTATTTTCATCGTAAGTACAGCGTAATTCAATGATTTCACCCGCCTCGTTCTTAATAACTTCATCGCAACGGATCACATAAGCCCCTCGCAAACGCACTTCCTCTCCCTGAGTTAAGCGTTTATATTTTGGTGGTGGATTTTCTGAAAAATCATCCCGCTCAATGAAAATAATCTGAGAAAATGGCACGATACGTTTACCCAACTCTTCTCTTTGAGGATGATTGCTCACTTCCAGATTTTCCACTTTATCGCTAGGATAATTAGTAATCACAATGCGCAGTGGATTTAAAACAGCCATAGCACGAAACGCATTGGTATTGAGATCTTCGCGAATACAATATTCCAAAACCCCCATTTCAATCCATGAATTTTGCTTTGTAATCCCGATACGCTCACAAAAATCTTTAATTGCCTGAGGCGTAAAACCTGCACGACGAAGCCCCGCAATGGTTGGCATACGCGGATCATCCCAACCTGATACATGTTTTTCTGTCACCAGTTGATTTAATTTACGTTTACTGACGATTGTGTATTCAAGTTGCAGTCGTGCAAACTCAATTTGCTGGGGATGACAGGGTGTTTGCAGTCTATCAAGTACCCAATCGTAAAGCGGACGATGATCTTCGAACTCTAACGTACAAAGTGAATGCGTAATTCCTTCAATCGCATCTGAAATACAATGTGTGTAATCGTACATAGGGTAAATGCACCACGCATCCCCTGTACGCTGATGATGAACTCGACGAATGCGATAAATGGCGGGATCACGCAAATTGATATTGGGAGAAGCCATATCTATTTTGGCACGCAACACATATTGCCCATCTGCAAATTCACCTGCACGCATACGAGTAAATAGATCCAGATTCTCTTCAATTGATCGGTTGCGATCAGGACTTTCTCTCCCTGGCTGCGTCAACGTGCCACGATAAAGTCGAATATCTTCAGCGGATAAGCTGTCTACATACGCTAAATTATGCTTAATTAATTCAACAGCGTATTGATACAACTGTTCAAAATAATCCGACGCATGACAAAGTTGCGTCCATTCAAAGCCCAGCCATGCAACGTCTCGCTTAATGGACTCCATGTATTCAATACTTTCTTTTTCTGGATTTGTGTCATCAAAACGCAGATTGCAATTGCCTTTGTTTTCTAAAGCGGTTCCAAAATTCAAACAAATTGACTTTGCATGACCAATATGCAGATAACCATTAGGCTCAGGTGGGAAGCGAGTCACCACTTTTCCATCATGCTTATTTGTCTGCAAATCATTGGCAACGATTTGACGGATAAAATGTGAGGGTTGTGTAAGTTCGGTTTTTTGCATAATTTATGGTTAATTTCAAGGAAAAAATATAAACAAACAACGCGATAAACTGCGTCAAATCGAGGATTTACCACCATAATAAAGTAATCTGTTTCGTCTAACAAGGCATGAATCAACAGACAAACTTTACAAATCACAAGTCAATTGTGTCTTGTTCAAGCCTCTAGATTGCTTTACTATTCGCCTCGCTTTGCTCTTTTGGTAAAGTAAAAACACGGAAATTTGATAAACTAGATGAATTCTTTACCTTTGCTCTTACAAATTATTATTTTTACCTCGGTGGGCGGTGTACTCAGCGTATTGGCGGCGGGAATCTTTTTACTTCTCCCTCCAAAACAACGCAATCAAGTTCTGCCACATGGCATCAGCTTTGCTATTGGCGCACTACTAGCAGTTGCATTTTGGGGACTGATTCCCGAAGCATTTGAACATGCAAAACCTGATCAGATACAATTACTCTCTGGCACTATTTTAGCTGGCATATTAGGCTTTTTTGTACTTGAAAAATTGTTAATTTGGCGACATTGTCACTTTGGTGAATGCGAAGCCCATGGCGATGATGAACATCAACATCCCGAAAATTATCAACATGACCATAATCAAGACACCCATTCACATAACCACGGACCCAAAACAGCCGGTATTTTCATTATTTTAGGTGATAGCATTCACAATTTTGTTGATGGCGTGCTTATTGCCGCTGCCTTTCTCATGGACCCCCATTTGGGAATTGTGACCAGTTTAGCTGTTGCTACCCATGAAATTCCTCAAGAAGTGGGCGATTTTGCAATCTTGCTACAAAGTGGTTATTCACAACGAAAAGCACTTTTTTATAATGTCTTATCAAGTTTAACCACCGTTGTGGGTGGTGTACTCGCTTATTTTAGCTTGGAAACACTGCATGAAAAGTTACCTTATTTTCTGGCATTAGCTGCGTCTAGTTTTATCTATATTGCGGTTGCAGATTTAATTCCTTCACTACATAAACGCACGGATATTAAAACATCACTTCAGCAAATCACCTTAATTGGCGCGGGTGTTGCGCTAATATGTACACTACAAAATATTGCACACCAAGTGAAATTATAGATAATATTTGACCTAGAATAATTGACTATTTTAGTTGGTTAAGTAATAGTTAAGTACCTTTTTATTTTTTTCTGTAAGGATATTACCCATGCGTTTAACTACTAAAGGTCGTTATGCCGTGACAGCGATGCTGGATTTAGTGCTTCACAGCCAAAATACACCTGTAACATTAACCGAAATTGCAACTCGACAAACCATCTCTTTGTCTTATTTGGAACAGCTGTTTTCACGTCTGCGCAAAGCGGACTTGGTGAAGGGGGTTCGTGGACCCGGCGGTGGCTATAGAATTCGTCAAACACCTGATTTAATTAGTATTGCATCAATTATTGAAGCCGTCAATGAGCCTATTGATTCGACTAAATGTGGTGGTGAAGAAAACTGTCAACATGACAGTATTTGCCTAACTCATGATTTATGGGCTGGATTAAGTGACCATATTCAAGATTATTTATCAGAAATTACTTTAGCCGACTTAATCGCCCAGCGCGATGAGCGTCGTAATATAGTTAAATGTAGCGAATCAATCGTCAAGTTTGAAAAACCACTCAAATACGGTTAAAAAATAGGCTTTTAAGCTTAAATAAAAAACCGCTCATGTGGCGGTTTTTATTTACACAGATAATATCAACTAAACAGTTAGTAGACTATTTGGACTGCACTTTGTCCTAACCACAATTTCAATTGATGGATAAGCTCGTCTGTTGCTTTGACACGCCACGTTGCCCCCAATTGCACCCGTGCCCGATATTTTACCGTACTATAATCCATAACTATCAGCGTATCCCCACCCTTAAATTCACTCAACAACGCGTTAATCTTATCCAAATTTCTGGCTGTAGTTGCATCATTATGTTGCCATTTAAGATGTATTTCCTTTCTCGCTTGCTCAATAGGATATATATGCTCAATTTTTAATAACGGTATATTTAAATAACTATCTATAGCTAAATTACCTTCCGCAATTAAAAGTTTATCCCGAAAGTTAGCAGAAAACATGGCTTGGTTCACCTCAAAACTTTCACGCTGCGCACTCATTTCAAGACGCCCTGTATTGTCATCAAATATAACAGATCCACGCGACTTACCTTGTTTGTTTTGCCGAATCCCAATTTCAATAGCCAGTCCTGCGACCCGCACTGAGGTGTTCCATTGATTTGGTGATAATTCATCGAGTAATCGCGCAATATTTTTAGGTGCAATTAATTTTAACTCATTCGCATATTGATCAATGGGATGCCCCGTTAAAAACAAGCCCAACACCGCCTTTTCCTCAGTGAATTTTACGCTTTCTGACCACGGCGCAACAATTGCCGTATAAGTCGGCGTATCGCTTATCTCACTTGACACCTCGCCGCCTAAACCAAACAAATCACTCTGTCCAACCGCTTTCATGCGTGTGTGATGCTCAGCCACTTTTAAAATAGTAGGTAACTCGGCTAGATGGGCAGCGCGATTTAAATCAAACTCATCAAACGCACCCGCACGAATGAGCGCTTCAAGAACACGTCGATTAAATTTGCGCAAATCAACTCGCTGACACAAATCATACAAATTTAAAAAAACGCCATTGTTCTCCCTTTCACTCAACATATCTAAAATCGCATTCTCACCTGCCCCTTTGATTGCCCCCAAACCATAAATCAAATCATCATTATCGTTGACGGTAAATTTATAGTGAGAGACGTTAATGGATGGCGCAATAATGTTAAGTTTCATTTGCCGACACTCATCAAGCGCAATGACGACTTTATCTGTATTGTCCATATCAGCAGATAACACAGCTGCCATAAAGGCGGCTGGATGATGCGCTTTTAGCCATGCTGTTTGATATGCAACCAAGGCATAAGCGGCAGAATGCGATTTATTGAAACCGTATCCTGAAAATTTATCGACCAAATCAAAAATGTAATTCGCAATTTCATCACTCACACCATTCGTCAACGCACCACCGACAAAAACATCGCGTTGCTTGGCCATTTCTTTTGCGTCTTTCTTACCCATCGCTCGCCGTAAAATATCTGCGCCACCCAGTGTGTATCCCGATAATTCACGCGCAATTTGCATGACCTGCTCTTGGTATAAAATAACGCCATTAGTAGGCTCTAGAATAGGCTCAAGCAACGGATGCGCATATTCAGCCGCTTTGGTTTTATGTTTTACATTCACATAATCATCCACCATCCCCGACTCTAAGGGCCCTGGGCGATAAAGCGCAACGAGGGCGATAATATCGTTAAAACAATCCGGTTTAAGTTTCTTAATCAGCTCTTTCATGCCACGCGATTCCAACTGAAATACCGCCGTGGTTAGGCCTTTTTTAAGTAATTCGTAGGAAGCAAAATCATCGCGCGCAATAGCACTGATATCAACAAGTTGGCGACCTAACTTTTTCTGTTTCGCATTGATGGTCTGAAGCGCCCAATCAATAATAGTCAGTGTCCGCAAACCTAAAAAGTCAAACTTCACCAGTCCGACCGATTCCACATCATTTTTATCAAATTGCGTAACTAGATTATTCCCTTCGATATCACAGTAGAGCGCCGTAAAATCGGTTAATTTTGTCGGTGCAATGACAACACCACCAGCATGTTTACCGGCATTTCGGGTTGTTCCCTCTAGTGAGAGCGCCATATCAATCAAAGATTTAACATCTTCTTCCGTATCGTAGGCTTGCTGAAGATCAGGACTGCTTTTCAGCGCATCTGAAAGCGTAATACCAATTTCCATGGGAATGAGTTTTGCCAGTCGATCCACAAAACCATACGACAACCCAAGTACCCGCCCTACATCTCGAATAACCGCTTTTGCCGCCATTGAGCCGTATGTAATAATTTGCGATACTTGATTTCGCCCATAACACGCAGCAACATAATCAATGACTTCATCACGTCTATCCATACAAAAATCGATATCAAAATCAGGCATCGAAATCCGTTCAGGATTTAAAAATCGCTCAAATAAAAGTTCAAACTCAATCGGATCTAAATCCGTAATTTTTAGCGCATACGCAACAAGCGATCCCGCACCAGACCCCCGACCAGGCCCAACAGGAATATCATGATTTTTTGCCCATTGAATAAAATCTGCAACAATCATGAAATAGCCCGAAAAACCCATTTGGGTAATCACATCAAGCTCAATTTTAAGACGCTCTAAATACACCGCTTCATTTTCACTTTGACTACCACTCCCAGTTAACGGGTATTTTTCAAAGCGCTCACGTAAGCCTTTCTCTGATTCACTAATAATAAAATCATTGATTGTCATGCCCTGCGGCACCGGAAAATCTGGCAGAAAATTTTTACCGAGTGTGAGCGTTAAATTACAACGCTTCGCAATTTCAACTGTATTTTCAAGTGCTTCAGGAAAATCCGCAAACAGCGCCACCATTTCATCTTCACTGCGCAAATACTGCTGATTGGTGTAGTCTTTTGGACGCCGAGGATCATCCAGAACACGCCCTTGGTTAATGCAGACCCGTACTTCATGAGCAGCAAAATCGCTTTCTTTTAAAAAACGAACGTCATTCGTCGCAACAACCGGCAGTGCTAACTCCGCCGCCATCTCCGCCACTAGTGCAATGTAGCGCTCTTCCTCAACCTTTCCAACGCGCTGAAGTTCTACATAAAAACGATTAGGAAATAAATTTTTCCAATACATGGCGAGTGTTTTGGCTAGCACGTTATTTTCATTGAGCAATGCCTTGCCAATATCCCCGTGCATGGCACCTGAAAGTGCAATCAACCCCGCATTGTTTTGCTCAATCCACTCACGCTGCAAAATAGGCACACCCTCTTTGTTTTGGCCTTGCTGATAGGCTTGCGACACTAATTCTGTCAACGTGATATAGCCAACATGATTGATTGCAAGCAGCGTTAACCGATAAGGCGATTCTGGCGCCTCCGCATTGGCAACCAGGACATCCGAACCGGCAATGGGCTTGATACCTTGCGCTATTGTCGCTTTATATAATTTCACCAAACCAAATAAATTAACATGATCAGTTAGCGCAATCGCGGGCATATTAAAATCTGTTAACTGCTTTATCAGGGGTTTAATCTTAACTAAACCGTCAATTAACGAGAATTCACTGTGAACTCTAAGATGAATAAATCGTGGCTGCATGGCGTTTGCTGTAAAATATAGAAAAGGTGGAATCGACTTTTGAATGTGCATAATCATAACTGAATTTAGAGCGTCGATGTTACCGACGCATTTATGCGCTATAATGTACAAAAATTTTCCTTTTGGCCTTTAATAAAAAAAAGAATGAGTTCATCTTCTCAAAATCCAACCATTGATTTCAACGCCATTAAACAATTAAGCAGCCTCGAAGCAAAAGCGGTTGATCAACTAATTATTGACGAACTACGCTCCGATGTAATATTAATTAACGAAATTGGTCGCTACATTATCAGTAATGGCGGAAAACGCTTGCGCCCCATGTTACTTTTACTTTCCGCTAAAGCACTAGGTGGCGTCTCAGATAAACACCTCATTTTAGCTGCCGTTATCGAGTTTATTCATACCGCAACATTGCTGCATGATGATGTCGTTGATGAATCCGAATTGCGTCGCGGCAATCAAACCGCTAATGCTGTTTGGGGAAATGCCGCAAGCGTTTTAGTGGGTGATTATCTTTATTCCAGCGCATTTGAAATGATGGTACGCACTGATAATATGCGCGTCATGGGCATTTTATCTAAAACCACAACAGCCATTGCCGAAGGCGAAGTCCTTCAACTGCTCAACTGCAATAATCCCCAAACAACCGAAGCAAAATACCTAGAAGTCATTGCACGCAAAACCGCTATTTTATTTAGCGCAGCAACGCAACTGGCAGCGGTGATATCAAATGCAAGTGATGAAATTGAAACCGCATTAGCAAGCTACGGTCAACATTTAGGCATTGCTTTTCAACTTATTGATGACGCACTGGATTATCAAGCAAGCGCAGAAGAACTTGGTAAAAATCTAGGGGATGATTTAGCTGAAGGCAAACCTACACTGCCTCTCATTTATGCCATTGAACACGGCACAAGCGACGAAGCAACGATAATTATTGATGCTATTAAAAATGGCAGAAGAGATGCGTTCAATGCGGTTTACGAAATCATTACACGCACAAAAGCGATCGAATACACAACAGATCGCGCAGATGAAGAAGCTCAAAAAGCGATTCATGCACTAAATGTTTTACCCAAATCCGAGTATAAAGAAGCGCTAATTTTATTGGCCAAATTTGCTGTACAGCGTAATTATTAAAATAAAACTCACTGGCTTTACAATATAGTACAAAATATTTATCACAAATAGTCATGTCATAATTGAATGCAATCTAACGCAATCATGGCAATGTAATTAAAAACTAATTCAAGTGGAGCGATGTATGTCGTGGAATGAACCTGGTGGCGGTAAAAAAGATCCTTGGAGTGGTCGTGGGGATGATAAAAATGTGCCCGAATTAGACGAGGCGATCCGTGTTTTGCAGTCAAAATTAGATAAATTATTTGGCGGGTCAGGCGACAACCAAGATGACAATGGATTTTCAGGAAATTCACTTAAAGGCTTAGGACTCCTTGCCATCGGTGCAGGTGTTATTTGGGGATTGAGTGGCTTCTACATTGTCGATGAAGGAAATCATGGCGTGGAAACACGTTTTGGCAAATATATTGGTACCACAGAAGCGGGTCTTAATTGGCATATTCCATCGCCCATTGAATCCGTTACATTGGTGAATGTAAAACAACAGCGTTTTATTGAAGTGGGTTACCGAAGCAATGGTGGGGATCAGTCTATAGGCGGCTCTGTTCCTAAAGAAGCTCTTATGCTCACCAAAGATGAAAACTATGTCGATGTTCGTCTTGCTGTGCAGTATCAAGTCAAAGACGCAAAGGCCTTTATTTTTAATGTATCAAACCCAGCAGCTACGCTCAAACACGTTACCGAAAGTGCGCAACGTGGTGTGATTGGTGGCAGTACCATGGATTTCGTGTTAACGGAGGGACGCGGTGAAATTGTCGCACAAATCAAAACTGAAATTCAGCAGGTGATGGATAGTTATCATTCTGGTATTCAAGTCACGAGTGTAAACTTACAAGATGCACAGCCCCCAGAGCAAGTGCAAAACTCTTTTGCTGATGCGATTAAAGCGCGAGAAGATGAGCAACGTCTAATTAACGAAGCGCAAGCCTACGCCAATGACGTGATTCCTAAAGCCCGTGGCGCTGCTGCTCGTAAGATGCAGGAAGCCGAAGGTTACAAAGAACAAGTTCTCGCTCAAGCGCAAGGCGAAACAAGTCGTTTTTCCCAATTGTTAACACAATATAGCAAAGCACCTGACGTGACACGCAAACGTTTATATATCGATGCAATGGAATCGGTGTTGAGCACCACCAATAATGTGATTGTGGATGTTAAAAATGGCAGTAATGTGATGTACTTGCCGCTTGATAAACTCGCGCAAACCCCACAAAACACAAACGCTGCACCTATCATTAATGCCCCACATGTATCCTCGGCTAGTGTTGAGCCACCTACACCTGCCCCAGTGATTCAAAATACACCGATGTCAATCCCAAGTATTGATCATCTAAACGGGCGTAGTCGCATCAATGATATGAGAGGTCGTTAAAATGAATAACAATCAAGTGATAATTGGCATGGCAAGTCTTGCATTGGTTGGCATGATGAGTGTTTTTACCGTCAACGAAGGTGAAAAAGCCATTAAGTTTCAATTAGGCGAAATTGTCAAAGATGATTACACCCCCGGTTTACACGTTAAACTTCCTATTATAAATAACGTAAGGCACTTTGATGCTCGAATTCAGACAATGGATTCAAAACCAGAGCGTTTTTTAACTGCTGAAAAGAAAAACGTTATCGTGGATTCATTTGTGAAATGGCGTATTGGCGACGTAAAAACGTTTTATACCGTTGTAGCTGGCGATATTGATCAAGCTAATTTGCGCCTAGATCAAATTATTAAAGATTTATTTCGCAGTGAATTTGGTAAACGTAATATTAAACAATTAGTCTCCACTGACCGCAGTGAAATTCGTGAACTGTTGATTAAAAATTCAAAAAGTTTAGCGGGCGCACTTGGGATGGAAATTGTTGACGTGCAAGTGATGCGTATTGATTTACCTGAAGAAGTCAGCTCATCTGTTTTCCGGCGCATGGAAGCTGAACGTGAGCGTGTAGCACGTGAATTCCGCTCTGAAGGGGCGGAGGCTGCTGAGCGTATTCGCGCAGATGCTGATCGTCAACGCGTTGTGACGTTAGCTAATGCCTACCGTGACGCTGAAAAATTACGAGGTGAAGGCGATGCCACCGCAGCCGAAATTTATGCAAAAGCATATAATCAAGACAGCGATTTCTTTGGCTTTTACCGAAGTTTGAATGCGTATAAAAAGACACTGACCAGCTCAAGCACGTTAGTCCTTGAACCAAACTCAGATTTTTTCCAATATTTTAAAAGTAAAAAATAAAGCGTAGCGGCTCATTGAGTGTCGGCTACGACAAATGAACGAAAAATAAACGCTCCGCATTTGGGGCGTTTTGTTTGAATGGAAATAAAGAATGCAACAAAATGCTTGGCTATTGCCTGATGGTATCGATGAATTACTTCCCGATGAGGCACACAGATTGGAAAATCTCCGTCGCACCCTATTGGATACGTTCACTCACTGGGGTTATCAATTAGTCGTTCCGCCTATCATCGATTTTCTTGACTCACTGTTGACGGGCTCGGGTCATGAGCTTGATTTGCAAACTTTCAAATTAACCGATCAAATCAGCGGAAAAATGCTGGGCGTTCGCGCAGACATGACGCCTCAAGTAGCTCGAATTGATGCGCATAATCTCAAGCATGATCATCCTACACGCTTGTGTTATGCCGGCACCGTTCTCCATACGCGTGGTGATGCGCTCGAAAAAACACGCTCTCCTATGCAAATTGGCGCAGAGCTTTACGGTCACGCTGGCAAAGAAAGCGACTGTGAAATTATTCGTTTAATGCTTGAAATGCTGGCGATGTCCGGTGTTTTAAATGTGCATTTGGATTTAGGACATGTGGGCATCTATCGCGCACTAGCAGAAAAAGCGCATTTAACGCATGCGCAGGAAAGTCAGTTATTTGATGTACTTCAGCGCAAAGCACGTCCTGAGTTAAAAGAGTTGCTCGAGAGTTACCATCTATCTGATGAATTAAAATCCGCATTTTTAAAACTACCTGAATTGAATGGTGATCAATCTGTCTTAACAAAGGCGAAAGAGTTTTTGCATTTTGAAGAAGTTCAAGCAGCATTAGCGGATTTAGACGGCATTTCACAAGCATTAATACGCTTTTTTCCTTCCCTTTCAATTAGCTTTGATTTAGCCGAATTACGTGGCTATCACTATCATACAGGCGTTGTGTTTGCCGCGTTTGTTCCTACCATCGGTAGAGAAATCGCCCGTGGTGGTCGATATGATAACATCGGTGCTATTTTTGGACGCAATCGCCCAGCGACGGGGTTTAGTGCGGATTTGAGAGTCTTAACGGCACTTAACAAACAAAATAAAATCGAGCAACCAACGCGCGAATTCATTTTTGCGCCTTATCTTGATGATGTCAATTTACATGAAACAATGCGTGATTTGCGCGCTCAAGGACGTAGCGTAGTTCAACAGTTACCTAATCAAATTGGCGGAGCAAAAGCATTAGGTTGCACAGCCATGTTGGTAAAAAATTCACACGGTAATTGGGTAATTGAGTCACTTTAAATCAATTTGAACTGATAATTTACACCTCACAATAATTAAACAACTATTACATAACTTAAAAAAATGAATATGATTGAATGATTTTACGCAGGGCCCAAAATTTACAAATTCTTCACGATCAATCAAAATATATTAAAAACTTGG
The DNA here is from genome assembly GCA_039805765.1 of Pseudomonadota bacterium. Taxonomy (GTDB): domain Bacteria; phylum Pseudomonadota; class Gammaproteobacteria; order Methylococcales; family Methylomonadaceae; genus UBA10906. The sequence continues at coordinate 45,876 of JBDLTP010000008.1, read as the reverse complement.
AATTATTATGGCAAAAAATGTAGTTGTTATCGGCACACAATGGGGTGACGAAGGCAAAGGTAAATTAGTTGATTTATTAACCGAGCAGGCGTCGTCGGTTGTTCGTTTTCAAGGCGGACACAATGCAGGTCACACGCTGGTCATTAACGGACAAAAAACGGTTTTGCATTTAATTCCATCGGGAATTTTGCGCGAAAACGTGCAATGTTTAATCGGTAACGGTGTCGTTTTATCGCTCAACGCGCTATTTGAAGAAATTGATGTATTAGAAAAAGCCGGTCTTTCTGTTTGTCATCGCTTACTTATTAGTGAAGCGTGTGCATTAATTTTGCCCATTCACATTGCAATTGATCAAGCGCGTGAAAAAGCACGTGGTGGTAAAGCCATTGGGACCACTGGACGCGGCATTGGCCCAGCTTATGAAGATAAAGTGGGACGTCGTGGTCTGCGTGCGGGGGATTTACTGAATCCGCAAACCTTTGCTGAAAAATTAAAAGAGCTTGTGGAATATCATAATTTCATGCTCGTGAACTACTATCATGCCGACCCCGTCGATTACGCTACTGTATTAGAGGAAACACTGCGCCTAGGTGAGAAAGTCAAACCGATGCTAACGGATGTAAGCGAATTGCTTTATGCGGCGCAAACACGCGGTGATAATGTCCTTTTCGAAGGCGCGCAAGGGGCGTTACTCGACATTGATCACGGTACATTCCCTTATGTGACATCTTCAAGTACCACTGCTGGCGGCGCCGCGACTGGAAGTGGGATTGGTTTACTCGATTTTGACTATGTACTGGGTATCACAAAAGCGTATTCAACTCGTGTTGGAAATGGCCCTTTCCCATCAGAATTATTTGACGAAAATGGTGAGCATTTAGGCACAAAAGGCCATGAATTTGGTGCTACAACCGGGCGTAAACGTCGCACAGGTTGGTTTGATGCGGTAGCGATGCGTAAATCTGCTCAACTCAATAGCTTAAGTGGCATTTGCTTAACCAAATTAGATGTACTCGATGGCCTTGAAAAAATTGGTATTTGCACCGCGTACAATATTGATGGAAAAATCACACACACAGCGCCCCTAGGTGCAGACAGTTACGAAAAATGCGTCCCTGTTTTTGAAGAAATGGCAGGTTGGTCAGAAAAATCGGAAGGCATCACAAATTATGACGATCTTCCTGAAAATGCAAAAAAATATATTCATCGTTTAGAAGAATTAGTAGGTGTCAAAATCACCATTATTTCAACAGGCGCAGAGCGCGACGAAACAATTGTCCTTGAACACCCTTTCGCTTAATGGAGCAAAAATAACATGGCAGAAACAGTCGACGAATTAACCGTCACCTATGAAGAAGGCGGCATTGAAACGGTTAAAGAACTAGATAAAAAAGTCTTAACCAAAGGCGCATGGGCAACGGTGATGTATCGCTATCAAGATTGGAGTCCCGCAAAAGAAGAATACAGTGCGGATAAATTTACAATTCGTCGCTATCAAAAACGTGACGGTAGTTATCAACAAAAATCGAAATTTAATATTTCAAGTGTTGATCAAGCTAAAAGCATGATTGAAATATTACAGGAATGGACCAAAGATTCTGTTTAAAATTTTGATTCCATAAAAAAAGCCAGTATGAAAAATCATACTGGCTTTTTTTTGAGCGAATAAGACTTATTTCGCTTTACGTTTTGCCGCAATTCGCAGACGTAACGCATTTAATTTAATAAAACCTGCCGCATCTTTTTGATCATACGCGCCTTTATCATCTTCAAAGGTCGCAATACTTTCATCAAATAAACTGTCTGTTGTCGATTCACGACCTACCACAATTACATTCCCTTTATAAAGTTTCAATCTCACTTTACCATTCACATTCTGTTGAGATTCATCGATCATTGTTTGCAGCATTTGACGCTCAGGACTCCACCAGTAACCGTTATAAATCAAGGTCGCATAACGTGGCATCAATTCATCTTTTAAATGCGCCACTTCACGATCAAGCGTAAGGGATTCAATGGCGCGATGCGCTTTTAACATGATTGTTCCCGCTGGCGTTTCGTAGCAACCCCGCGATTTCATCCCTACATAACGATTTTCCACAATATCAAGACGACCAATCCCATTTTCGCCGCCAATTTTATTTAATCGCTCAAGTACCGTTGCAGGTGAAACAGGCTCATCATTGATCGCAACAACGTCCCCTTTCGCATACGTTAATTCAATGTAAGTCGCTTTATCCGGTGCCTTTTCAGGCGACACCGTCCAGCGCCACATGGTTTCTTCTGGCTCGGTCCAAGGATTTTCAAGGACACGACCTTCATACGAAATATGGAGTAAATTCGCATCCATCGAATAAGGTGACGCGCCACCTTGTTTCATTTCAACAGGAATGTCGTGTTGCGCTGCGTAATCAAGTAGTGATTGACGTGAATTCAAATCCCATTCACGCCAAGGAGCGATAACATGAATATCTGGACGCAAGGCGTAAGCGCCAAGCTCAAAGCGCACTTGATCGTTGCCTTTGCCCGTCGCGCCGTGTGAAATTGCGTCCGCACCCGTTTCATTCGCAATTTCAATTAACCGTTTTGCAATCAATGGACGTGCAATAGACGTCCCTAAAAGATATTCGCCTTCATAAATGGTATTTGCACGAAACATGGGAAAAACAAAATCACGCGCAAATTCTTCACGCAAATCATCAATATAAATTTCCTTAATTCCCATTAATTTCGCTTTCGCGCGCGCAGGTTCAACTTCTTCGCCCTGCCCTAAATCAGCGGTAAATGTCACCACTTCACATTGATACACATCTTGTAGCCATTTCAAAATAATAGAGGTATCAAGACCACCCGAATACGCTAAAACAACTTTTTTTATACCTGACATAATTTCCCTAACTCTTCAAAAATTAAACGATTATCTTTTAATAATGCTAATGCCTTTGAGCAAATTCAACGCTTCATTTAACGCGTAATCTTTTGTTTCAGCAGCGGCTTTTTCTTTATTTTCGGCTTCAGTTTGGGCGGCGGCTTTTTCTTTTGCATTTTGTAAATGATTCGACAAATCTGCTTCTTTAACGGGTTTGAAATCGGATTTCTCTAGCGCCTCTAATTTCATTTGCGCAAGTGCAATATCTGGCTCAATGCCTTCAGCCTGAATTGAGCGACCTGATGGGGTGTAGTAACGCGCTGTGGTGAGTTTTACAGCAGAACCATTACTCGTAGGCAAAATGGTTTGCACAGAGCCTTTACCAAATGATTTTTCACCCATAATAATGGCGCGTTTTGAATCTTGAAGTGCGCCCGCCACAATTTCTGACGCTGACGCAGACCCTGCATTAATTAAAACTACCATAGGCGCTTCATCAATTAAATCGTCAGGCGCGGCATTAAAACGCATCTCAGAATTAGCAATACGCCCTTTAGTGTAAACAATTAAGCCGTTTTTCATAAACGCATCACTGACTTCAACCGCCGCATTCAAAACTCCCCCTGGATTGTTGCGTAAATCTAAAACAAGCCCGCTTAAATTACCGCCATTTTCTTTCTTGAGCGCCGCTAAGCCTTCTTTTAAATTTTCACCTGTTGCAGATTGGAAACTGCTAATGCGCACATAACCATAATTTTTATCCAGTAATTTACTTTTAACACTTTTGGTTTTAATCACATCTCGAATGATGCTAATTTTAAGCGGTGTATCAAGGCCTTCACGAACAATGGTTAATAAAATTTTACTACCCGCTGCGCCGCGCATATTTTTCACAGCATCCGCTAAACTCATACCCTTAACCGGTTTATCATCAAGGCGAATAATTAAATCGCCCGCTTTAATGCCGGCACGTTGCGCGGGCGTATCATCAATAGGCGAAACCACTTTAACAAAGCCATTCTCCATCGAAACTTCAATGCCAAGTCCGCCAAATTGCCCTGTCGTCCCTTCTTTTAATTCTTGATATTCATCTGCCACTAAATAAGCCGAATGTGGGTCTAAACCACTTAACATGCCACGAATAGCATCTTCTAATAATTTTTTATCTGAAACAGGCTCGACGTAATCTTGTTTAATTCGTCCAAAAATTTCCGTAAACGCTTTCAAATCTTCTAAAGGCAGTGCATCCGATACTTGCGCAGTTGCTTCAGTCTGTGTTTCAGCTTGAGCCAAAACAGTACTACTGATGCCAACAATACCGCCAAGTGCTACGCCTAGCGACAATAAATAGATATTTTTATTTTTTAACATAATTTTATTTGTATACTCGAATAATGTTTGAATTTAATTTTTAAAATGAACGTTTTACGATACGGACAAAATTGCACGTCGCTTCTTTTTTTAATCCGAACGTGTTTTATCTATTTGAATCTATTGTCAATGACACCACTCCATAGGATCCACCGCTTTTCCTTTTTTGCGAATACCAAAATACAAGCTCGCTTGATTATGTCCACCACTTAATCCCACTGAGGCAATGACATCACCCGCATTCACAACATCACCTATTTTTTTATATAAACTTTGATTAAACGCATACAAGCTAATATAACCTTTACCGTGATCAACAATAATCAGCAATCCATAACCGCGCATCCAATCCGCATAGACAATCTTACCATCCGTGATGCTTTGAATTTCTGTACCTTCAGGTGCCGCAATTAAAACGCCATCAAGCTTACCTTCTTCTCGCGCACTACCAAATTTCTGTATTAACTCACCTTTCACCGGCCAAGGCAATTCCCCTTTTAATGCCGTAAAGTCATTTTGTAGCGCAGGAAAATTCGTGACATCTGACAATTTTACTGATTCACCACTATTTTCTTCTTTTTTAATACTTACGTCAGGGAGTATAGTGTCTTCATCAACCATTTTAGGTGCAACAAACGCCGCATCTTCAGCTTCTATGCGCTCTTTGCGTTGCGCTCGCGCTTTTATAATTTCATCATTTAAGTCACTGCTTGAATTTTGCAACGAATTTAACAACGTTTTTAACTCGCTCTCACTCTCTTTTAAACGATTAAGTTGCTGTTCATTAGACAATATATCAGGTGAAACTTGACTCAAAAATTCACTGCGTTTTTTTCGCAATGAATCAACGGCAACTTGTTCTGACTTTCTTTGTGCTAAATTACGGTCTAGTTCTGCGGTCCCTTTCTCGTTTTGAGCCTTGAGTTCCTCTAGTTTATGCAATGACTGAGTCACATTATTTAATTGATTCACACGTCTTGCACTTAAATAATCGTAATAAGCGAGCATTCGACTAGATAATATGGGATTTTCCTGATTAAGCAATAGCTTTAATCGTTCTTTATTGCCCATCGCATACATTGTTTTAATCTGCCCTGCAAGCTCATCATTTTGTTTGAGCAAATCGACATTCAAGGCTTTTATTTCAACATGAATTTTGTCTAAATTTTGTTTTTGATGCGATATTTGAGTCTCTAAATTTTTCAATAAGGCGGCTGTACTGCCGTATAACTTATCAAATTCTGCCAACTGACTATTGAGTAGCTTTGTCTGTGCCGCTTTATCCACCGTAACATTCATATCGCGTGAGGGCAAAATCTCAGCGTCGCTATTCACTGCAACACAAAGGAGTAAACAGACACAGCCAATTTTTTTCTGTATTTGCACCGTCAATTAACCTAAATAACTTGCTTATAGATTCAAAAGAGATCGACCGCTCATTTCAGCGGGTTGATCAAGATGCAAAATTGCCAGCATCGTTGGCGCAATATCCGCCAAGTTTCCACCTTGCTCTAAACGTCCTTCGCCTTCAACATAAACTAACGGTACTAAGTTTGTCGTATGCGCCGTATGTGCTTGGCCCGTTGACGTATCGCGCATTTGCTCAATATTGCCATGATCTGCGGTGACAAGCATACGGCCACCAACAGAAATTAACGCATCTACGACGCATTGCAACGCATCATCAATTGCTTCAACTGCTTGAATCGCAGCCTCTAATACACCGGTATGCCCTACCATGTCACAATTTGCAAAATTACAAATAATGACATCATGATGACCTTCGTTAATTGCTTTCACTAAATGATACGTCACTTCAGGCAAACTCATCTCAGGCTGCAAATCATACGTTTTTACTTTAGGTGATGGTACCAAAATGCGCGATTCCCCTCCAAAAGGCTCATCACGTCCACCATTAAAGAAAAATGTCACATGCGCATATTTTTCAGTTTCTGCTAAACGCAACTGCGTCATTCCTAATTGCGACAAATAATCCCCTAAGCTATTTTTAATCTCGGTTGAAGGGAATGCAATGGGATAAGTGAATTTTTCATGATATTCCGTCAGCGTTGCAAAATAGCCTCGATGGGGGGCATGATGTCGCTCAAAATTCGAAAAATCAGGTTGGGTGATGGCCTGGCTAATTTCACGCGCTCTATCTGCACGAAAATTCATAAATACAACGGAATCCTCTTCACCAATGGAGACAGTGGATTGCTCGTTATCGGCAATCAGCGTTGGCAATACAAATTCATCGCTCTCGCCGCGTGCATAGGCTGCGTCTAAACCAGCTTGAGCTGTTGTCGCAAAATGAGGCGCTTGCGCTTTCATTAACATATTGTAGGCTTGCGCAACACGATCCCAACGGTTATCACGATCCATTGCATAAAAACGTCCCGTCATCGACGCTATTTTACCCACACCCAGCGTCGCCATTTTTGACTCTAAATAGCTAAACGAACTCGCCGCACTTTTAGGCGGCACATCACGACCATCTAAAAAGGCATGTACATAGACTTTTTTCAAACCACGTTTAGCGGCAAGCTCGACCATTGCGCCTATTTGCTGCTCGTGGCTATGCACGCCACCAGCGGACAATAAACCAAGGATGTGGAGCGCATTATCCTGTTCTTTCGCCTGATCCACTGCTTCGCATAAAACCGTGTTTTCAAAAAAACGTCCGTCAACAATCGCGTCATTCACTTTAGAAAATTCTTGCGGCACATAACGCCCACTGCCAATATGCAAATGCCCAACTTCTGAATTTCCCATTTGACCTTCAGGCAAACCCACAACATGGCCAGAGCAATTGACATAGGTCATGGGATATTTTTTTTGTAATTTGTCCCAGCATGGCGTTTTTGCCAGCACAATTGCGTTACTCTCTGACTCTGGCGAATAGCCAAATCCATCAATAATCAATAAAACTAATGGTTTTACAGGGTGATTCATGACTCTTTTCCTTTTTGATAACCCAGTTAAATCGGTGTTTTTCAATCAAATAATCTTATCGTGTTACCGCAACAGTAAAAAATAAGGTATGATTTCGCTAAATTTAGCATTGCCATGCGGCATTATAGCAATACACGCGGGCAGTGGTTACTTGAAATTCTTTTATTTACTTCTTAACAAGTGTACTCATGGATCGCTATCTCGAATTTATCTTAAATCATTACATTCTATCGCTCGCATTAGCGGTGGTCACTTTTCTTCTTATCCAAGAATTTTTTGACGTAATATTCAAAAGATTTGAGGCTATTTCGCCTTTGTTAGCGGTTGCTAAAATCAATGATCACAATACAATCATTATCGATGTACGTGAGTCACCTGACTTTATTCAAGGTCATATTGAAAATGCAATTAATGCCCCGTTAAGTAATCTAAGTGAACAAATGCCACAACTTGGCAAATACAAAAAAAATGTAATATTGCTCACTTGCCAGACAGGGACTCGAGCGAGCGCGGCGGCTAAATTATTCGCTAACGCTGGATTTGAAAATATTTTACTCCTTACCGGTGGCATGACGGGTTGGCAAGATGAATATAAATTACCGATTAAAATTACCAGTAAAAATCGTGTGACATCTTAAAATTCTTAAACTGACTTAACCCTTCTTTTTATTTTTAACTTTATTAAACTTTGAGAAAAAAAACATGGCTGAAGATACCGCTGCGGTAGAAAAACAATTCGCAATTCAAAAAATTTACACAAAAGATATTTCATTTGAAACACCCAATTCACCTAAAATATTTATTGAAAAATGGGAACCTTCTGTTGAATTCAATCTTGCCACCCAAGTTCAACAATTAGATGACGCATTAATGGAAGTGGCAATTAAACTCACCATTACCGTAAAAAGTGGTGAACTGGTTGCATACTTAGTTGAAGTCTCTCAAGCGGGTATTTTTGTACTTGGCGGATTTAGTGAAGAAGAAATGGGCGGTATGGTTGGAAGTTTCTGTCCTAATATCTTATTCCCTTACGCTCGCGAAGTAGTTTCTGATTTAGTTGCAAAAGGGGGGTTTCCACAATTCATTCTTGCGCCAGTTAATTTCGATGCACTCTTCGCGCAACAAGTTCAACAAGCCCAAGCGAAACAAGCGCCAAGCTCCGAAACCATTAACTAACTATGAACGACAAAATAGCGGTACTTGGCGCAGGATCGTGGGGAACAGCGCTTGCTATGCAAGCGGCGCGTAATGGATGCCCAACGCTACTTTGGGGACACAATCCCATCCACATGGCAACACTTAAACAAGATCGTGAAAATCATCGCTATTTGCCAAATTTACTCTTTAGTGAGAATTTAGCCATTACAGACGATTTAGCTGATATTGCTGCATTTAGCGATTTGATTTTGGTGTCTGTCCCATCACACGCATTCAAAGATACGCTACTTAAATTAAAACCATTAGTTTCAAGCAATGTCAAAATTGCATGGGCAACCAAAGGTTTTAATAAAGAAAATGGTGGATTGCTGCATGAAATCGTTGCCGATATTTTTGATAAAAACACCCCTGCCGCATTAATTTCCGGCCCTAGTTTTGCGCGTGAAGTAGCCGCAGATCTGCCAACTGCCATTAGCATCGCCTCAACACAAGCTGAGTTTGCGACGCAACTTGCCCACATACTGCACAGCAAACGTTTTCGTACCTATACCAACAACGATTTAATCGGTGTTGAAGTGGGTGGTGCAGTTAAAAACGTCATGGCAATTGCCGCTGGTATTGCGGATGGATTAGGATTTGGGGCGAATACCCGTGCTGCGTTAATTACACGAGGACTTAATGAAATTATTCGTCTTGGCGTCGTGATGGGCGGCAAACCAGACACGTTCATGGGGCTTGCTGGCCTTGGTGATTTACTGCTGACCTGCACCGATAACCAATCGCGTAATCGTCGATTTGGCCTGGCCTTAGGACAAGGTAAAACCAGCGAAGAAGCAACGCAGGAAATTGGACAAGAAATTGAAGGCGTATCCGCGGCAAAGCAAACTTTTTTGCTCGCTCAACGGTTTGGCATTGACATGCCCATTACCGAGCAAACTTACAAAGTGCTTTATGAAGGCTTAACGCCTCTTGAAGCCGTCCAAAATTTATTGGCGCGTGAACAAAAAGCTGAATCCTAGTTCATTCGCCATAAACCCCAAAAAAACCGCTTTCAACGTAAACTGAAAGCGGTTTTTTTATACCCTCAATTCAGACACTTTTTACGCTTTGAGTAAATCATCTTTTGAGGCATCAACAATCGCTTTAATTTTATCAGCTTCAACGCGCGTCATCAGCGGTTTAAAATCGCTCAACTGATGATTGACAAGGGGGTGTAATTCATCAATCCAACTGTTAATAGGTGAATTTAAAAATACTTCCGCTTCATGGGTTAAAACAGGTAACACAGGTTTTAAATAAGCCGCCAATACCCGAAATAAATTAATCGCCACGGAGCAAACATCCTGTAACTGGGCATCTTCGCCTTCTTGCTTAGCCATCGTCCATGGTTTTTTCTCATCGATATATTGATTGGCTTTATCGGCAAGCGCCATAATTTCACGCATCGCTTTACCAAATTCACGTTGTTCATAGTGCTTTGTAATCGTGTCATGCTCAGCAATAAAGTGGGCAAACAATTCAGGTTCTGCGCAAGTTGTAGACAATTTATTATCAAAACGTTTTTGCATAAAACCACTACAGCGACTTGCAATATTCACCACTTTACCGACTAAATCGGAATTCACACGCTGGGTAAAATCATCAAAATTCAAATCAATATCATCTACACTGCCACTTAATTTTGCCGCAAAATAATATCGCAAATATTCAGGATTTAAATGATCAAGATAGGTTCTTGCTGTAATAAATGTCCCGCGTGATTTCGACATTTTCTCCCCATTCACCGTTAAAAAACCATGCGCAAAAATCGCACTCGGTGTTCTAAAGTTCGCACCACTTAGCATGGCAGGCCAAAATAGGGCATGGAAATAAATAATATCTTTACCGATGAAATGATAAAGTTCAACGTCGCTGTCTTTTGCCCAAAAATCGTCAAAATGCAAACTGGTTTTATCACACAAATTTTGGAAACTAGCCATATAGCCTATGGGCGCATCTAGCCAAACATAAAAATATTTATTAGGCGCATTGGGGATTTCGAAACCAAAATAAGGCGCATCGCGTGAAATATCCCATTGTTGCAATCCCCCCTCAAGCCACTCAGCGAGTTTATTGCGCACTTCGGGTTGCAGATGCCCAGCACTGGTCCACTCACAAAGCATTTGAGAAAAATCAGCCAAATTGAAAAAATAGTGTTCCGATTCTTTTTCGATGGGCGTTGCCCCTGAAATCGCTGAAACCGCATTTTTTAAATCGGTTGGTGAATATGTTGCGCTACAGACTTCACAGCCATCGCCATATTGATCTTTTGCGCCACATTTTGGGCAATCACCTTTGATAAAACGATCCGGTAAAAACATATTTTTAACTGGATCGAAAGCTTGCGTGATAGTTTTTGTACTAATGTATCCTTTTTCATTCAAGCGGTTATAGATCAACGCTGACAAAACTTTATTTTCGTTCGAATGTGTACTGTGATAATTATCAAACGCAATGCCAAAATCACAAAAATCAGCAAAATGACTTTTCCACACTTGCGCAATCAATTCTTCGGGCGTGATGCCATCACGATCAGCACGGAGCATAATAGGCGTGCCGTGCGCATCATCCGCACAAACATAATAGCATTCATGTCCTTTTTGCTTTTGGAATCGTACCCAAATATCGGTTTGAATATACTCCACCAAATGCCCTAAATGGATGGCGCCATTGGCATACGGTAGTGCGCTCGTCACTAAGATTTTTCGTTGCGTCATAAAACTATCCCCTGTTTCTCAAAAGTGTAAATTTCACGCATTATGGCATAAAAGCCAATCAGTCAAAAAATCCCATTGTGATTTAAGGCCCGTATAAGGAGCATTCACCCTGAAAAATAGATTATTAGGTCATCATAATTTAGGCACACTTATTGCTAATTTATCAAAAAGTCTCGATAACACCGTCATAATCCCAAAGCTTACTAAAAAACACGAAGAAAATTTATTAAACATTCTATTTTTATGTCGATACACTTCTATAAGGGCATTACTGTGCAAATTTTTACCACTATCTAACGTAAGTAATACTTCATTTTTGAACTTAACAGTCATGATAAAACATTAAAAACAACACAACCCACAAAAGACCAGTTTAATTTCAACATTGCATTTCTGTTTTTAAACTAAAAATAACCAGTACTTCTTAATGCTTAAGAAGACTTCACTAAATCAAATTGGGTTACTTAATACTGAGGTAATAACGAATGGCCACATCAAAAACAACAGCAACCACGACTGCAATTCCTGCATTTAAATTTAATGCAACATCTGATATTACACAATTAAGTGGCGCTGATATTGTTAAACTAAGCTCTGCAAATTTAACGGCATTAACCTCATCACAAATAAATTTATTATCATCCGCTCAAATCAACGGTTTTAATTCAACCATGATTACAGCCATTAGTAATAATAAAAATTTTGGCTTCATATCCGAAGATACGCTAGATGCTATAGCACCTAAACTGATCCCCTCTTTATCCTCAAAGGGTGTTGCTCAACTAACGCAAACTAAGCTGGAATCATTAACCACCAGTCAAATCAGTAACCTAACACCGGATCAAGTGAAATTATCCACGTCAAAATTAACTATTGAAACGCTTGACCCAAAATTCATCTCGGCGCTCAGTGCAAAATCATTTAATGCATTAACAACAACTCAATTAGGAAAATTAACAGAAGATCAAATCTCAGCACTCACATCAACGCAAATCAGCACTTTTGATGCAAAAGATTTAACTGCCATTAAAACCTTAGGATTTTCTAACATCGCACCAACTGCAGTTGCCGGACTCAATCGCAACACAATGGCCTCTTTATCAAAAGATCAAATTCTGAGCATTTCCTATGATAAAGCCAGTTTCCTAACTTTTGACCAAGTTCAATCTTTAAACAGCAGTCAATTAGCTTTATTTGAACCCGAAGTCATTTCTGCTTTGAAACCCAGTACCATTAAAGGCATTACAGCAAGTGCCATTTCAAATATAAATTCGGATGCTTTTAAATTATTGAGCTCATTGCAAATGGGCGCCTTCACACCAACGCAAATTGCAGCACTAACTTCAGACGCAGTCTCGGCACTTGGATCAGATCAAACCGCCGGATTAACCGCAGATCAAGTAGCAAAACTTCCTGTTGCCAATTTATCAGCATCTGCAGTCACTGCCTTGACACCCCAAGCCATCAAAGGAATTGCGACAACCGAAATCGCAAATATCACACTAGATGCCTTTAACCAGTTCACCTCTGCACAAATTGCTGCTTTTACCCCCGCACAAATTGCTGCCTTGACCACGGATCAAGTCAATAATTTACATTCCGATCAATCTATCGGTTTAACGCCTACACAAATAGCGAAATTCTCTCCATTAAAAATCAGTGTTCTATTATCTGATGCTGTAGCAGGATTAACACCTGCCACTATCAGCAGTATCGGAGCAACCGCTATTTCAAGTGCAACGCCAGACGCATTTAATTTATTAACATCCAATCAGATTAATGCGTTCTCGCCGGCACAAATCGCGGCATTAACCTCAGATCAAATCGGCGCACTTGGTGATGATCAAATAATTGGATTAAATCCTACGCAAATTACAAAGTTAGATCTTCGTTATGTATCACCGCAATCACTAACGGGTCTCACTGCCGCGGCCATTAAAGGTATCGTACCCTCCGCTATTGCATCGATTCCTTCAGATTCTTTTGGGTTATTAACATCTGCCCAAATTACTGCTTTTACGCCTAAACAAATAGCAGCATTAACCCCTGACGCAATTAGTGCCATGGGTGAAGACCAAGCACTTGGACTCACTGCTGAACAAGCGTTAAAATTCCCATCAACAGGCATCAGCAGTTTAAAAGAAGACACTATTGCCGCATTAAATGCGAATGTATTAAAAAACTTACCGACATCCACATTTTCTCAGCTAACTAGCAACCAAATTCCGAGCTTAACGACAAAGCAAATTGCCGTGTTAAGCTCAACCCAGCTTTCATCTTTATCCGTAGACAATATTGGTGCATTTACAAGCGAACAAATTCAAGCGATGACCCCAGCTAACTTTAAAGGTTTATATGCAAAGCAATCGGACGCCGGCTCTCAAGCTGCTGTTTTAACTACCAATATAATAAGTGCATTAGATTCCAAAAAAATGGATTTGTTTTCGACAAGTTTATTGGAATCATTGGATGCAACCCAAGTAAGTTATTTATCACCAGAAGCTAAAACATGGATAACAACTAAGGGCTACCATGTGATTGATACAAGTCCTTTGAATGATGGAACAAAGTTAGGTATTTATACTTACACAACGAAACCGATGTTCAAATATGCAACAATTGATTCATTAAGTGGTGGCACAGGCACGACGTTGAAAATTTATTACACCGTTGATGGCACGCAATTATCTCCAAATAAATCTAAATTGATGCTTGACGGAGCCAATGCACCCTCAGCGACTTCTTTTTCAATCAATGATCCAACTAACAAAGTATCCTATACGGTCGATCAAACTAGCGGAGTTAGCATTAACGGCGCCATCATTACCTTAACATTAACGGCACCAGTGCCACCAACAGGCCGTATAAACGTTAGTTACACTGATCCCACAAAGAATGATGACTTTTACGCAATTCAAGATACGCTAGGTAACGATGCCATTTCATTTACAGGTATTCCCGTCACATCAGTTGCATCAATTTAAGTCAAATAATTTAAATTTTATCTTCCTATGTCGATAAACAAACAGATAACACAATATTTTAACAAAATTTGTTCCATTTAATATTTAACCCATTGAAGGTAACGGTATGGCAACAGCAAACACAGTCAGTATTGCAGATGTTGATCTTAGCAAATCAACTAGCGCTGGCATTTCGAAATTAACAGTAATTGAATTATCCGAATTGACCTCAGATCAAATGGCAAGTATTCCACCTGCTGCGATGGCTGGCTTTACAACAAAAACAATTCCATTATTAAGTTCTGAGTTAATTCAAGCTATCACATCTCAACAAGCAACTGCTTTAACTGCAACCCAACTTCAAGCCCTGTCCCCAGAGCAAGTCAGCTCATTAAGCTCAGATGCTTTTGATGCGCTAACACCAGCGGCTATTGCAGGCATAGCATTAGGGGCTGTTTCAGCAATCACACCCGATGCTTTTAAATTTTTTACTACAGGTCAAATTGCAGCGTTTACCCCTAGCCAGATCAGCAAATTACAAGCTGAACAAGTTGGTTTATTAAGCGCCAATCAGGTGATTGGATTAACGCCTCAACAAGTGGCAAAATTCAATCCGACAGCACTGACTGCCTTGTCACCCAATGCCTTTTCCGCGTTAACACCTGAGACAATCAAAAGTATTCCTTTGAGTGCTATAAGCAATATTGAAGTGGATACTTTTGGCTTTTTAACATCCACGCAAATTGCCGCGTTCACGCCAGCGCAAATCAACAAACTTAAACCTGACCAAGTTAGTTTATTCAGTGCTGAACAAGTTATTGGCTTATCATCTGAGCAAGTTGCAAAATTCGATAAAACCGCACTTAATCAACTAGAACCCTCTACTTTTGGCGCGCTAACTTCAGCTGCGATAAAAGGGATTACTTTAGAGTCAATTGAGAGTATTAACCCAGAATCATTTGAGTTTTTAACATCAACGCAAATTTCGGCTTTTACACCAGCACAAATTAACAAATTAACGTCCGAGCAAGTCACTCATTTAGATTCAGCTCAAGTCATTGCATTAAGTCCTGAGCAAGTGTCTAAATTTACACCTGCAGCCGTTAAGGCATTGTCACCCATTGTGTTTGCTGAATTCACTCCTAATGCAATCAAAGGCATTTCTTTGAATGCAATAAGTTCAATTGATCCTGATGCGTTTAGATTTTTGTCATCAACGCAAGTTGGCGCTTTAACTCCTGCTCAAATATCCAAATTAAGCGCTAATCAAGTTGCTCAAATAGGTGCTGAGCAAGCGGTCGGATTAACTACAGCGCAAATAGCAAAATTAAGTATCAGTGATTTATCAACTGATGCCATTCCTGTATTGAGCAATAATGCATTGAAAAGCATTAAATTAAGCAATTTTACAACCAATCAAATTGCTAGCTTAACTGATAATCAAATTGCAAGTTTCACGGCTAACCAGTTGTCACTAATAGATCCAAAAGGATTTACAATCGAGCAAATTGAGGCAATCAGTCCAAATAATTTCAAACTGTTATATTCAAAAACCCCAACAATTCTCGATAATATTTTCTCTTCAAGCCCTATTCTCAGCGCTTTAGATTCCAAAAAATTAAGTGTATTTTCCAAAAGTTTTTTTAATAGCTTTGCAGACCGCTCTGAACAATTATCATTACTCTCTTCGGATGCGAGATCATGGATAACCGCAAAGGGCTATCACATATTAGTTGATGGTAACGGAAAAGAAATAGGTATTAGCACAGACACCACAAAGCCTGTCTTTATGCAAGCATATATCTTTGATAACAAAGACATAAAATTGTCGTTCAATGAACCGTTAAATGAACGTGAAGATGCACAACCACTTAAAACAAGCTTCAAGGTCACAAATACTACTGATAAAACGATTAAATATACAGTCGATGTTATTACAACGAGTAAAACAGAAGTAACCTTACAATTAATGAGTGATGGCGTTCCAGTTAATTTAATAAATCCAGCACATCATTTAATGTTAAGTTATACCGATCCTTCAAAAGGCGATGACTGGAGTGCGCTTCAAGACTCATCAGGTAATGACTTAATTTCTTTAACAGGTATTCATGTCATCAATAATGGATTTGGTTAATTAAGTCCTTATCGTTATTTTAAATATTATTAACTTGTGCAGTGAAATTCGATACAAAACGAGATGTAAAGTGATCGAATTTTACCTGCACAAGTATTTAACACGCTTTATTTTTCCTCGCTGTATTCGTTTATCTTCAAAAAAATCTTTGTAGAATAATCAATTAATCCGTTTCGGATTAGCCCTTTAACCAGTCAATCTCTAAAAAAATTTGCATTTCTTTAATAGAAACAGATAAAGTTAAATCTTCCATATCCGGTATCGCTATATTTTTACGAACTTAAAGGATAAAAAGCCGTATGTATTTTTAGCTTTAGTTCCTTGTTTATAAAGCATAAAATCGATATTCTATATAGACGCAATGGGTAGTAGCATTATTTTTAGAGACAACTTGCCATGAAAAAAACCATTTCACGTTATTTAATTGATATTTGGTACAACGACCATTTTATAGGTGCGGCATTAACGCCATTTGCGATGTTATTTATTGATATTGTGAAATGTCGTCGATGGTTTTATAAAATAGGTATTTTTAAAAGTGAAACAATGCCGGTTCCTGTCGTCATTATTGGCAACATTACCGTAGGTGGAACTGGAAAGACCCCCCTCACCATTCATTTAGCTAACTTATTAATAAATGAGGGATATCGCGTTGGCTTAATTAGTCGTGGTTATGGCGGTAAAACAGACGTCAAAATGGTCACGCAAACAAGCAAAGCAAGTGACGTGGGCGATGAAGCATTGCTTTTAGTTAAACAAACACAGTGCCCTATGGCTATTGGTGTCAATCGCGTTGCCGCAGCACATTTTCTATTAAAACATGTCCCCTGTGACGTTATTTTAGCTGATGATGGTTTGCAACATTACGCACTCAAGCGAGATATAGAAATTGCTGTCATTGATGGTGCTCGACGTTTTGGAAATGCAGCCTGCCTTCCGGCTGGGCCTTTGCGTGAGCCTATTGAGCGTTTAAATACCGTGGATTTTGTGGTAGTCAACGGGTCAAAACAAACCGATACGGCTTGGATAGAATGGGAAATGCAATTAATTGGCGACCTGGCCGTCAATTTACTGACAGGCGACACGAAACCATTAAGCGATTTCAACTTACTGCCTTGTCATGGCGTTGCGGGTATTGGTAACCCTGAGCGTTTTTTTGCTCAACTCGATAAAGCCGGTATCACTGAGCGCATTGACCATAGTTTCCCCGATCATCATGTTTTTTTACCCGAAGAAATTAACTTTAATCATCAACTTGTTCTTATGACAGAGAAAGATGCGGTAAAATGTAAAGCGTTTGCCACAGAAAATCATTGGTTTGTCCCTATTAGTGCGCAATTGCCTGCTGAATTCAATCAGCAATTTTTAACTTTACTTCAAACAAAACCTTTCAAGAGAGCCTTATGATTGACCCGAAATTGCTGGATATTTTAGCGTGCCCGATTTGCAAAAGTTCGCTTCATTATGATAAAACCGCTCAAGAACTCATTTGTCGCGCAGATCGACTCGCTTTTCCTATTCGTGATGCCATTCCAGTTATGCTTGAAGATGAAGCACGCCATATCTCTTTGGAAGAATACGACGCGCTTGCAAAATGAGTGTGCTTTTTAAAGTTGTTATCCCTGCCCGATACGCCTCCACGCGTCTACCGGGAAAACCTTTATTGCCCATTGCAGGCAAACCCATGATCGCACATGTATGTGATCGAGCAAGCGAAGCCAATGCCCAGCAAATTGTGGTTGCTACCGATGATGTGCGCATTTTAAATACAATTGAAGCGTTAGGATTTGAAGGTATTTTAACCAGCGAGAATCACGAAAGCGGCACAGAACGCATCGCGGAAGTGGCTGAAAAATTCGGTTGGCAAGATGGCACAATTATTGTTAACCTTCAAGGTGATGAACCTTTATTGCCTGCACATTATATCTCTCAGGTAGCACATGCTCTCGCTAGCCAAACGCAAGCAGGCATTGCAACACTTGCCGCAAGAATTTGTGAACGTGATGACATTTTCAATCCCAATGCGGTAAAAGTTGTCATCGATCAACAAGGCTATGCACTCTATTTCAGTCGAGCTCCCATTCCTTGGAATCGTGCGACATTTGCAACCACGCAAGAAATGCCAAGCAACCTGCCCTATTTACGGCATATTGGTCTCTATGCTTATACCGTAGGATTTTTAAAACAATATTGTGCTTGGCCTGCGTCTGAACTTGAATCAATTGAAGCGCTTGAGCAATTACGCATTTTATGGCACGGTGAAAAAATTTTAGTGCAAACTGTTGAAAAAGCGCCAATTGCTGGCGTTGACACCATCGAAGATTTGCAGCGAGTTGAAACCATTATGAAAAAACAGACCCAATTAAACTGATTATGCGAATATTATTTGTACACCAAAATTTTCCAGGGCAATTTAAACATCTTGCACCCGCACTGGCTGAAAATACCGAAAATGAAGTGGTGGCGTTCACTATGCAATCGGGAATGCCTGAAACATGGCAAGGTGTTCGATTAATTAGCTATCAAGCGGCGCGTGGAACAACGCCTAATGTTCATCCATGGGTGAGCGATTTTGAAACAAAAGTAATTCGTGGTGAAGCCGCATTTCGCGCGGCGTTAACATTGCGCGAATCCGGCTTTACACCGGATTTAATTATTGCGCATTCTGGTTGGGGTGAGAGTTTATTTCTCAAAGATATTTGGCCTAATACCAAAATGGCGATCTATTGTGAATTTTTCTATCACACGCACGGCACCGATGTGAATTTTGATCCCGAATTCATCAATGATGACCCCACAAATGACTGTCGTTTACGTTTAAAGAACACGAATAATTTGCTGCATTTTGACATTGCTGACGCGGGAATTTCGCCAACTTATTGGCAAGCTAGTACCTTCCCTGAGCCGTTTCGCAGTCAAATTACCGTCATTCATGATGGCATTGATACCAAAGCACTTGCACCAAACCCAAGTGTCAGTTTATCCCTCAATACCAGTAGCGGTAATGCCATTACATTAACACGCGACGATGAAGTCATCACCTTTGTCAATCGCAACTTAGAGCCTTATCGCGGCTATCATAGCTTTATGCGTGCCTTGCCTGATATTATGCGTCGACGGCCAAATGCACGTATTTTGATTGTTGGCGCTGATGGCGTTAGTTATGGCTCAAAAGCACCGGATGGAAAAAAATGGAAAGATATCTTTCTAAGTGAAGTTGCGAATCAACTCGATATGAACCGCCTTCATTTTTTAGGGCATATTGATTACGCGCATTTTATTCCGCTGTTGCAACTCTCACGTGTACACGTTTATTTGACATACCCTTTTGTATTAAGTTGGAGTTTACTTGAAGCGATGAGTGTGGGATGTTGCATTGTTGCCAGTAATACACAGCCGCTGCACGAGGCTATCCACCACAACGACACGGGCCGACTCGTCGACTTTTTTGATACGGCCGCACTTGCAAACGAAGTGTGTGATCTACTTGATGCGCCCGATGAGCGCCTAAGACTAGGTCAAAATGCCCGTGAATTCGCGCAACATAATTACGATTTAAATACTATTTGTTTACCTCGCCAACTTGCGTGGGTAAATAGCTTAATTGATTAAACTAACATTTAGGTATAACGATATGAAGTATCGCTCAACACCGCGTAGCAGAATCGCAAGAAAACAATTTGCTGAGATTTGGCGTATTTTTTCAATTTTATTTGGGTTAATCGTTATTGCTGGTGTCAGTTACGCTGCATTGATTTATTGGATTACAAGTAAACCGCCTCAAAGCGTCTATTTTAATATTGTTGAAGCATGGGAGCGTCTAGGAATATTTATTTTTGTTGGCAATTTAATTACGTTGATTATTGCCGGCGGCATTAGCGCCACAATTGCAATGTATCTTGCGAATAAAAGCGCAATTCCGCTTTATAATTTAAGCGAACTCTGTGAACAAATCGGTGATGGACAATTTGATGTGCTCACCGTTCCACATGAACGCGGACGCTTTCGCAAATTAAGCATATCGTTTCGCATGATGGTAAATAAATTATATTTACGCAAAGTGGAACAAGATGAATGTATTGCACAAATTAACGTCCGTATTCATGAATTACGTAGCGGTCTTAATTTAACCGGCATGCAACGCGATGTACTCAATGAATTAGAATCGCACATTCAGCATTTAGAAAAAATCGTGTAAGTAAAAATAGATGGCTCTATGTGACAATCCATATAGAGCCAACATTGCTGACAGCCTCGACAAAAGCCAATTTCAAAAAGCACAAAAACGCCTTTATCAATGACCTCTATTTTGCTTAATTTATAAAAAATTCTAAAATATTCAACGCGATGATGCGTTATAATGGCTGAATAATTTTAAAAAAACGAGAAAAAATATATGAGTTTAAAAGCTGCTTTAATCAAAATAGCCATCAAGTTAACACCCATGATTTTGATTATTTGGGTATCTAATTTCATTCTTAAAGGCATCGCGCGATTGCTAGAATTTGAATTTGATTTAGAAAATCGCAAATTTCACGTTAAAACACAACTGTATGGCGAAATTGATACGATTGAGGTTTGGGTAGAAGATTTTATGATTAACACTGATGGTGAATCGTATAATTTTTTAATTCGTCAAGCGCATTCTGATCGCCCATGGCTGACAAATATCCTCGCACTTATTGTCGGTAAATCATGGAAAATCCCTGTTATTCCTGAATTGGCATCACACATGGACTTATTTGCTGAATTATTGAAAGCGCCTATTCGTGCAAATGACACGCATTCTGATCCACAATTACTGGTTATTGATCGTGAGTGAATGCAAATTCAAACACCGTCACGAAAAAATCATCTAGCATGCAAAAACACCCCCATTATATTAAAATAAGGGGGTGCATCGTAAATTGATAGACTTCAAAAATGATTGCGCGACGCAGTAATCTATTCTAGCTTTCGATATCTTGCTCATCAGAAATATATCTTGTGACTTCACCTATCGTAAAAACCATCCAAGTCATTATTCACCAATAGTTCTATCTGCTCTTAAAGCACTCCAACCTTCCGTCACGCGAAATAGCAGATAAGCAACCGTGGCGATAATGGCAATCAAACTGACCACTGAACCAAACGTCATGCCGCCAATGGAAAATCCAGCAATCGTAATCCACGCGGTCTTGATTTGCCAATTGAAATGCGATTCAAGCCACGTCCCCTGCACATCATTTCTATGTAAAAAATTAAGCGCAACGCCAACTAACATTGGAAGTCCCGCCAGTAAAATGCTGCATATTTGCAGTAAATAAATAGATGCAGTCACTTTCTTAATCGCTGCATTTGGGTCTGTTTGATTATTCATGATAATTCCTTTGGTGTATCAATAATTGCGTTTAACATCGAGTCAGACGTCAAAAACTTGTTCATTTTCGATTTTATCGATTTGATAATAACCAGTTATCCCTCTTTATCATCACAATGATTTTGATTTTCATGCACCTTAAAACCCACGCTAAAGCCATTGCGCAATTTCTCAACATTCGTTTGCATTTCATACAACTGAATTTTGTCGCGGACAATCCCTAATATATTCTGCTGATACAGATCGGGAAGTTTAGTGAAACTCTGAATCAATTCTTGCATCTCGTCTTTATTACACATATAACTATCCCTGCTTTTAGATTAATGAAGTTAATAGTAAGCATACCCTTATGAAATATTAAGTCCACCAAACCGAACTAAGCAAAATACTCATAAAACTGTCTATAATTCCTTGCTCAATTTGTATTGCTAGATGGTTTTATCGAAGGATTACACAATAACTTTAAATGTGTTAAGGTTAATTTACTATTTGTGTTGAATAAACCCGTATTCAATGTTTTATGCGCGATATGAAGTGGCTCTGTGAAAGGTGTGCTTATGTTAATTAATGAAAAGATGCGTTTTATGCGACAGCAGAAAGGCTGGACACAAGAAGAAATGGCATATCGACTCAGTATGTCGGCAAATGGTTATGGCAATATTGAACGTGGCTATACTAATCTGAGTTTGACTAAACTGAAAAAAATTGCAGCGTTATTTGATAAAAATCTAGATGAATTGTTTGGATCGGATGACCAAAATATTTTTAATTCAATAGGTGATAACAACACGGGTGTACAGGCGAATCAGAACTTCTGTTCGCAAGTTTCTGATCCAAATCAATGCGCCCGCAATATACAAGTTGACACTAATCTTGAAAAACAGATACTAATTAATGCACAACAAAGTGCTGAAATTAAATTATTACGGCAGATTAATGCGCTTTTAATAGAAAAAGTGGCTAGAAATAATCCTGAGCAAGGCGTATAACTTTCACCTAAAAAAGTACAAAATAGTCAAGCAATCCGATTGATTTACTGTCTATATTTTTAAACGTTATCGTAGGCGACAAATGCATCGCCTACGAAAAAATAAGATGATTAATCTACAATAAACAAGTTTGATGCGCCCGTTTCAGCTGATGACGCACCTAAACGAAAATGTCCAAACATTTCACGTCCCATGCCCATGTGATGATTACGCGCAGAATTGGGGACAGGAACACGCGCATTAAATTCATCATTATCCATTAATACGTTAATATCACCCGTTTGCAAATTAAGTGAAATAATATCGCCATTATGCACTTTCGCAAGTGGACCACCCATTTCACATTCAGGGCATAAATGAATAACAGAGGGCACTTTTCCTGATGCGCCAGACATACGGCCATCCGTAATTAAGGCAACTTTAAATCCTTTATCTTGCAAAACACCCATGGGCGGGGTGAGTTTATGTAATTCAGGCATTCCATTTGCGCGTGGACCTTGGAAACGAATGACCGCAACGAAATCTTTTTCAAGCTCTCCGCGTCTAAACGCCGCGAGGAAATCCTCTTGATCATCAAACACCACCGCTGGCGCTTCAACAATTTGATGATCCGCAGATACCGCAGACAGTTTCGAAACACCACGCCCCAAATTACCTGTCATCACATGTAATCCACCACTCACCGCAAAAGGCGCATCCACTGTGCTGAGTACCGTTAAATCAAGTGGTTTTGCAGGGACTGGCTCCCACACTATTTTATGATCAATAAAACGTGGTTCTTGGCAATAATTTGACATACCACGCTTGTTTGCAACACCAATTGTATCTTCGTGCATCAAGCCATTATTTAACAATTCGTTAATTAACACGCCCATCCCACCCGCTGCATGGAAATGATTCACGTCAGCTGATCCGTTGGGATAGACTTTGGCAAGCAATGGAATCACTTTTGACAAACGATCAAAATCATCCCAGTTCAAATTGATACCTGATGCACGCGCAATCGCAATTAAATGCATGGTGTGATTAGTAGACCCCCCCGTTGCAAGAACGCCAATGACCGCATTCACAATTGCCTTTTCATCAACCACATACGCAAGCGGACGGTAATCATCCCCTAAATCGGTGAACTTGAGAATTTGACGCGCAGCTTCTCTTGTTAGCTCATCACGCAGTGGCGTATAAGGATTTACAAACGAGCTACCCGGCAAATGCAAACCGAGCATTTCCATCATCATTTGGTTCGTATTCGCTGTGCCGTAGAACGTACAAGTCCCCGCGCTGTGATAAGCAGCAGATTCAGCCGCTAATAATTCTTCACGACCGATTTGACCTAACGCATATTTTTGACGTGCTTGGGCTTTTGCTTTATTGGAAAGGCCGCTTGGCATGGGGCCAGCAGGGACAAAAATTGCTGGCAAATGACCAAAACTCAAGGCACCAATCAAAAGTCCGGGAACGATTTTGTCACATACGCCCAAATATAGACCGCCATCGAACATATTGTGACTCATACCAATTGCTGTTGTCATCGCAATTAAATCACGGCTAAATAGCGACAACTCCATGCCCGCTTGACCCTGAGTAATTCCGTCACACATAGCTGGAACACCACACGCCACTTGAGCAACCCCGCCTTCTTTGCGAATGGTTTCCTTAATCAAATCTGGCGTATCTTTATAGGGTTGATGCGCTGAAAGCATATCGTTATAGGATGTCACAATCGCAATATTCGCTTTCACTTCCGCGGTTAAATCTGCTTTTTCTTCATCGCTACACGCTGCAAATCCGTGGGCTAAATTCGCACACCCCATTCCAACACGTTGGGGTTTTTTCTTTGAATAAGTGTCTACGTGTTTTAAATATGCTGAACGCGACACATGACTGCGTTCGATAATGTCATTCGTCACATTTTCAATAATTGGGTTCATAGTTGTTTTCTCTCCTTTTTAGTTTTCATTATTTTTTAATATGACCAAAATTAATCTTCCCAAGTACGGCCATCACGCGCTAAAAGTGCATCGGCTGAATTGGGCCCCCATGTTCCTGCGGGATATGGTTTTGGTGTATCGCTTATTTTTCCCCATGCGCGTTGAATCGAGTCTACCCAAGTCCACGCTTGTTCTGTTTCTTCACGGCTAATAAATAACGTATTATTGCCACGCATTGACTCAAGTAATAACCGCTCATAGCCACCCGATACGTGTTTTTTGTCTTGATTTAGAAAACTCAAATCTAATTTATTTTTTTGTAAACGTATCGAGCCGTCAATGCCTGGCACTTTGTTTAAAATTTCAATTTCCACGCCTTCTTTTGGCTGTAAATGAATAATTAATTTATTGGGTGGTAAATCATAAAAACTGTCTTTGAAAATATTATGAGGTAATTGTTTAAAATAAACCACAATCTCAGTCCGCTTATAGCTCATGCGCTTACCTGTGCGTAAATAGAACGGCACACCCGCCCAACGCCAATTATCAATGTCAACACGCATGGCAACAAAACTTTCCGTTGTACTTTGTGTATTCGCCCCCTCTTCTTCTAGATATCCAACGACTTCCTTGCCTTTGATATAACCTGCAGCATATTGCCCACGCACAGTGCGTTTGCCGACGTTGTAATCTTCAATGGGGCGCAAGGCTTGCAAAACTTTGATTTTCTCATTGTGAATACTTTGCGCTTCCAAATTAACTGGCGGCTCCATCGCAATAAAGGTCAAAATCTGAAGCAAATGGTTTTGCAACATATCACGCAATTGACCGGAATGATCAAAATAATCCCAACGACCTTCAATACCCACTTCTTCAGCAACAGTAATTTGAATATGATCAATCGTACTATGGCTCCAATTGGTCGTAAAAATTGAATTCGCAAAACGTAATGCCAGTAAATTTAAAACCGTTTCTTTGCCTAAATAATGATCAATACGGTAAATTTGTGATTCTTGAAAAACACTTTGCACGGTATCATTAATCACTTGCGAAGAGGCAAGATCGTGACCGATGGGCTTTTCCATTACGATACGTGCGTCTTTTGTAACCAATTTTGCTTTTTTTAAGCCATTGCAGATATTACTGAATAGAAATGGTGGAATCGCAAGATAATTCACGGTAACACGGTTTTTTTGATCCAGAACCGCGCCTAATTTCGTAAATTCATCTAAATTACTAATATCTAGCTGTAAATAATTAAACCGCGCAGACAATCTCGCCCAAACGACGTCATCAAGTGATTCATTCAAAAACTCAAGCAAACTTTTATGCGCAATTTGTGTAAAACTCTCACGTGTTTCAGGCAAACGATCGACGGCAATAATTTGCGTTTGCGGCTCAAGCAAATTAGATTTATCAAGTTGATATAAAGACATAAACAATTTACGTCTCGATAAATCGCCCAGACCGCCAAAAATAACCAAATCACAGGGTTTATATTTTTTTTCGCTCATAATAGTTAGTTAGGTTAATTAAATAAAAAGTGGAAAAAGTACGCCATTCCCAAAGCGTCACTTATTTGCAATTAACGTGTATTATCGCAGAATTTACACGATGTTACAGCGCTAACGTATACAATAGGCATTATGTTTCTTTTTAAACGACAAAAAAATTATGACATCTCCCTTAATTCTTGTTGACGGTTCCTCATTTCTCTTTCGTGCTTATCATGCTATTCCACCGCTCACAAATGCAAAAGGAGAGCCAACCAATGCCATTTATGGCGTATCCAATATGTTGCGAAAATTGCTCAGTGACTACAATCCTACGCATGTTGCCGTCGTGTTTGATAGCAAAACAAAAACCTTTCGCCACGAATTATCACCTGTATATAAAGCGAACCGCACAGAAATGCCGTCTGACTTAGGCTGTCAAATTAAGCCTCTACATGCGCTAATTCGCGCCATGGGTATTCCGCTCATCAGCGCATCGGGCGTGGAAGCAGACGATGTTTTAGGTGTTTTAGCCTGCTATGCAAAAAACCAGGGGCATCATGTCATCATCGCCACAAGCGATAAAGATATGGCTCAACTCGTCAACGACCACATAACGCTCGAAGACACCATGAGTAAAACAAAATTGACGGTAGACGGTGTATTTGAAAAGTTTGGCGTTCGCCCTGATCAAATAGCCGATTACCTCGCGCTAGTAGGAGACAGTTCAGATAACATTGCAGGCGTTCCTAAAGTGGGTGCAAAAACTGCGGCAAAATGGTTAGCGCAGTACCACACTCTGGACAATTTAGTTGCCCACGCGGACGACATTACAGGAAAAGTAGGTGAAAACTTACGCGATAATTTAGAACAACTCGCGCTTGCCAAGCAACTCACCGTCATTCGCTGTGATTTAGAATTACCGTATAACATGGCAGATTTGACACGTCGTCCGGTGCATGATGAGCAACTCAAAGAATTAATTGTGGAATTTGGTTTCTCTGCGTGGCTCAATAGTTTATCTAAAAACACACCGACGCCTTTATCCCAAGACGTATCGCAAACTGACACAAAAACCTCGAGCGAGATACAAACCACGGCGACCGCGCATTACGATATTATTTTCACCATGGCGCAACTTGACGCATGGATTTTGCGTTTAGAACAATCTGCCTTGATTGCCATTGATACGGAAACCACCAGTTTAGATTACACGCAAGCCCAACTGGTTGGCCTATCTTTTGCCGTTCAAACAGGTGAAGCGGTTTATTTGCCACTGGCGCATACTTATCCCAACGCTCCCCAACAGCTCAATCGTGACATTGTTTTAGAAAAACTGCGCCCTCTACTTGAAAATTCAACTGTGCATAAAGTTGGGCAAAATCTCAAATACGATTATCACGTTCTCGCCAATCATGGCATTACCCTGCAAGGCATTTCTGACGACACCATGCTCGCCTCGTATGTGCTCGACAGCACAGGAAAACATAATTTAGATTTTCTCGCGCAAAAATATTTGAATTTAAAAACCATCAGCTACGAAGAAGTTGCCGGTAAAGGCGCAAAACAACTCAATTTCTCTGAAATCGCCATTGAAACGGCCGCGCATTACGCCGCTGAAGACGCAGATGTGTGTGTACGATTACATCATGCGCTTCAAGCCAAACTCCAAGCGCAAGTCGAATTACTTAAATTATATCACACACTCGAAATGCCTCTTTTATCAGTTCTCGCGAGACTTGAGCGCAATGGCGTATTAATTGACGATAATTTACTGGTTCATCAAAGTATGGAGCTTGCTCACCAAATGATGAGCTTAGAGCAAAAAGCCCATGATGAAGCGGGGCATCATTTTAATTTGAACTCACCCAAGCAAATTCAAACGATTTTGTATGAACAATTGCAAATTCCCGTCATCAAACGCACGCCAAAAGGTCAACCGTCTACCGATGAATCGGTTTTGCAAGAGCTTGCAGAAGATTACGCCCTACCCAAATTGATTATTGAACATCGCAGTTTAAGTAAATTAAAGTCCACTTATACAGACAAATTGCCTGAACAAATCAATGTCAAAACGGGGCGCGTTCACACGTCTTATCATCAAGCTGTCACTGCTACAGGTCGCTTATCGTCGTCGGAACCGAATTTACAAAACATTCCCATTCGCAGTCCTGAAGGCCGAAAAATTCGCCAAGCGTTTATTGCGCCCAAAGGCTATAAAATCGTAGCCGCCGATTATTCGCAAATTGAACTGCGAATCATGGCGCATTTAGCCAGCGATGAAGGACTGATCACCGCGTTTTCACAAGGTGAAGACGTCCATCGCGCCACTGCCGCCGAAGTCTTTAATGTGCCACTAAGTGACGTGACCGCTGATTTGCGTCGCAAAGCGAAGGCGGTTAATTTTGGCTTAATTTATGGAATATCTGCTTTTGGGCTCGCCAAGCAACTTGATGTGTCGCGCGGCGACGCTCAAACATATATCAATGCGTATTTCACTCGTTATCCTGGTGTCAAAAAATACATGGACGACACGCGCATTCTCGCCAAAGAACAAGGCTACGTTGAAACATTATTTGGTCGACGTTTATATTTACCTGAAATTGATTCACGCAATGCCGCGCTACGTCAATATGCCGAGCGCACCGCAATCAACGCGCCAATGCAAGGCACAGCCGCTGATATTATCAAACGCGCCATGCTCAGCGTTGACGAATGGCTACTACGCGGAGAAATTGATGCCAAAATGATTATGCAAGTGCATGACGAATTGGTATTTGAAATTAACGCGCAAGAGGTTGACGTGGCGATTGAAAAAATAAAATCGTTAATGAGCGGCGCGGCAGAACTCAATGTTCCGCTGATTGTTGACGTGGGTGTTGGCGATAATTGGGACGAAGCGCATTAGAAAACCAGTTGGATAGAATGTTAATCGTTTTGATATTTTATCCACATGAGATTAAGTTTTTCAATAACTGACTTGCAGATTGGTTACACACCACATAACATTTTTTGGTTTATTTAACAGTAGCTTATGGGTTGATTCAGTTTTTTTAGGCGCAATAATAGCGTGTAGTATTTTGCTTGTTTGCTATTTAAAAAAGTTAAAAACGTTTTTAATTTCGTAACCACAGATGTTGCTGTAATCGCCAAAAATAAAGCTATCCAATATTTATTCATACCGTTTTCCCAAATCGTGTTTATGCAATAAAGCGTTATGCAAGCAACTTTAACTGATAACAGCGTCTAAATGAAATGCTGATTTGCACTGCAAAATGTAGTTACAACATAGTATTTTTAAAAGCCTTTATTTTTCAATTGTAAAACGAATTTATGTATAGGGCGCGAGTGTGAGTAGCCAAACACACCAACCACTCCAATCTAGCTATTAAAAAAAATCAATTTTCGAGCACGTTTTTTCTCGGGTGGTATTTTAGGTAAATTAAACGATACTTTGACTTTTAACCCCCCTAATTCAGACTCACCTAACGACAATTCCGCGTTATGAATACCTGCAATTCGCTGAACAATTGAAAAACCTAAACCCGTTCCTTGCGCGGTATGGGCGGTTTCAACACAGCGATGAAAACGTTTGAGTGAGTTTTCATATTCTTCAGGTGCGATACCAGGCCCCGAATCTTCTACGCAAAAACACAACTGCGTATTCGTGCCAATTAAACTTACGCGAATATCACCGCGTTGCGGCGTGTATTTAATGGCATTATCAATAATATTGCGAATCAAAATATTAATCAGCAGCGTATTTGTCATAATTGGCACCACGTTTTCCTCTATAAATTCAACGTGAATGCGTTTTTTATAGGCCTCTGCGTCTAATTCCGTAATCACTTGCACAATTTCTCGATCAATTTGCGTACTGGCTTTGGCTAAATATTCTGTATTAGAATCAATGCGTGAAAACGTGAGTAATTGTTGCACTAAATACGTCATGCGATGCACCGCCTGCTCAATACGCTTGAGCGCTTGATTTCGCACAGTATCGTCAGCCGTTCGCATCGCCACTTGCGCTTGCGTGAGTAGTCCCGCAAGCGGCGTTCGTAACTCATGCGCGGCGTCAGCTGTAAACTGCCTTTCATGCTCAAAAGCTTGCTCGAGTTGCACAAATAGTATGTTAATTTCATGCACAATAGGCACAATTTCAATGGGCAATTTTTTAATTGATAGCGGTTTTAAATAACTGGCTTCGCGCCGTGAAAGTGCAATTTCCAGCCGATTAAGCGGCTCTAGAGCGCGACCTACAATAAACCAAATAACCAGACCTAGAATCGGCAATCCCACTAAAAACTGCGTCACCAATTGCAACGAAATTTCATCCGTTAATTGAGCGCGAATTTCTTCTTTTTGTCCAACATGAACTATGTATTCCCCATTTGAGCTCGCAATACTAAACACATACCAAACGTGACCATCAATGGTTGTTTCACTAAAGCCATGATCTGACGCTGAAAGTGCAAAAAAGGGAGCGCTGTCTGAGTGTAATACGACCCCATTCGTTTTCGACCATAATTGAAACGCAATTTTTCGCTCATATTTATGCCCCAAGGCATTTTCTTGTAATAAATCATCAAAGACGCCCCAAAGTTGATCATCGATATTTTTGTCATCAAAACTACGAATTACATTACGAGGCAGCGTATTTGAGCTCAGTAAATTATTATCTTCATCAGCCAATAATTGAAACGCACGATTTTTATTTGTTTTATGTTTGAGCGAATACACATGCAATTGATCATCATTTTGCGTTTGCATCCAATGCGCAGAAAGCGACCCCTCTTTAAGGAGACTTTCGATGAAACTATGCAAAACTTTTGCGGATTGCGCGAGTTCAGCATCAAACAAACTCGCTACCTCATTACGGGTGACTTTATAGGTAAAAAAAGCGGTCACCCCCCAAATGCACATGGACGCCGTCAGTAAAGTAAAGAGTAGCAAGCGACGCAGTGAATAATTCATAACTCTTCCTCAGCGTCAATAATATAGCCAACTCCGCGTACGGTTCGAATTACAGATGCGTCGAGCTTTTTGCGCAAATGATGAATATGTACTTCTACGGTATTACTCTCAACATCAGAATTCCACGAATATAAACTTTCCTCAAGACGCGCTCGTGAAATCACCCGCCCAATATTGCTCATCAAAAAACTCAAAATTTCGAATTCCTTTTGTGATAACTCAACTTTCTCTCCCTGAAACGTCACATGATGCGACGCAGGATCAAGCATAATGCCGGCGTGATCAATTGTAGGTGCGCTACGCCCTTCATTGCGCCGTGCAAGCGCCCGCAAACGTGCACACACTTCATTTAAATCAAATGGCTTAATCACAAAATCATCTGCGCCACTATCCAGCCCCAAAATACGATCAGGTATCGTATCTTTAGCCGTTAAGACGAGAACAGGCGTTTCATTCTTACGCGCTCGCAAGGCACGTAAAATACTTATGCCATCCATATCAGGTAAATTTAAATCTAAAACAACCAATTCATAGCTATTCACTTGCAACGCTTCATCGGCTAATTTTCCATTTGTCAGCCAATCTACAGCGTAACCTTCCATAGTCAGTCCTGCGACTAAACCATCGCCTAAAATTTCATCATCTTCAACTAACAATAAGCGCATAAAGCCTTCCTCTAAATTTGTGTTACACTCGCGCCTATTCTAAACCTACCCTGATGATTTGTCCTTGTTACCACTTAGTTTGTACATTCATGTTCCATGGTGTTTAAAAAAATGCCCGTATTGCGATTTCAATTCCCACGCGGTCAAAGAGGCGCTCCCCGAAAAACATTATGTCGATTGTATGCTTGCTGATTTAGCGCATGATATTGCGCGTTATCACCTTACGCGTCCACTTGAGACTATTTTTATCGGTGGCGGCACACCCAGTTTATTTTCAGCACGCGCGCTAGATGATTTACTGCGAGGCATTCAAACGCAATTAACATTTACAGAAAATATCGAAATTACACTCGAAGCGAATCCAGGTACGTTTGAATTTGA
This sequence comes from Pseudomonadota bacterium, assembly GCA_039805765.1. Lineage (GTDB taxonomy): Bacteria > Pseudomonadota > Gammaproteobacteria > Methylococcales > Methylomonadaceae > UBA10906. The sequence goes on along the minus strand of JBDLTP010000008.1, from coordinate 13,881 downwards.
AAAATTTGCCGATTTTCGCGCCATTGGCATCAATCGTTTATCTATTGGTGTGCAAACTTTTGACGATGACATACTCTCGCAACTGGGGCGCGTTCACAGCGGAAAGGAAGCTATTCGAGCCGCAGAAATGGCACATAAAGTAGGCTTTGAAAATTTCAATTTGGATTTCATGTTTGGGTTGCCTCAATCAAATTTATCGCACAGTGAGCACGACATTCTAACCGCTATGGCACTTGAGCCAACGCATTTGTCGTTTTATCAATTAACCCTTGAACCTAATACTTATTTTCATCGCTACCCGCCCACACTCCCTTCTGACGACCTCATTTTTGAAACACAGCAACATTGTCAGCAAATTTTAGCTAAGCATCATTTTGAGCAATACGAAGTTTCAGCCTACAGTTTACCCGGCAAGCAATGCAGACATAATGTCAATTATTGGCAATTTGGGGATTATTTAGGCATTGGTGCGGGCGGACATGGAAAACTGAGTTTAATGCGACCTAATGAAATTATTCGTACACAAAAAAATAAACATCCTGATCGTTATCAACAAATCACATCGCATGAGTTCATTGAAGAAACCATTTCGCCAACGGATTTACCCTTAGAGTTTTTGATGAATCATTTGCGTTTAAAGCAAGGTTTTTCACTAGCCCACTATGAAATGGTAACCGGACTTTGCGCATCAACCCTTGAGCCACAATTAAGTGATTGCGTGCATGAAAAATTACTGGTTAAATCTGACGATTCATACATTTGCACTGACGTTGGTTGGAATTTTTTAGATTCTATTTTACAAAAATTTGTTGGGTAATTTTCACTACGAAAACGGAAACTTTATGACATTAAAAAGTATTATTATTGCGGCAGGATTTATTTTATCGCACCAAGCGTTTGCAGGCGAAAAACCTTTATTCAAAATTGGCGTACAAACCGCCGGTACGCTCGACTGGGAATTGAGTGTTCTGCCGCAGTCTGAGGATTTTGATATACAAGCTCAAACCGTCGCCACCTCAGAAGCCGCAAAGATTGCGTTACAATCGGGCGCAGTGGATATGATTGTGTCAGATTGGCTTTGGGTTTCACAAGCACGGCAAACTGGCTCGGAATTCACACTTTCCCCTTATTCAGCTGCGTCAGGATCTTTAGTTGTGCCTGCAGATAGCCCCATTCAAAGCGTCACTGATTTATCAGGAAAGCGTCTTGGCATTGTAGGGGGCGAATTAGATAAAAATTGGCTATTACTTCAAGCTATTGCGCAAAAAGACGCCATAGATTTAAACGCCAAAACTGAAAAAATATTTGGTGCGCCTCCATTAATTAGCGAACAGCTGAAAAATAAACGCGTTGATGCCATTCTGACCTATTGGCATTTTGCCGCGCAACTTCAATCACAAGGCTATAAACAATTACTGGATGGAAAAACATTACAAGAAAAATTAGGTATTCACGAAACAGTGCCTACCCTTGGTTATGTTTTCAAGCAATCCTGGGCAAACACACATAAAACAGCATTAACTGCTTTTTTTAAGGCGACTGCGCAAGCTAAAAATAATTTATGCAGCGATGATACGCTTTGGCAAAAAACGACGACAAAAATGCCCTTTTCTCCACCAGTGCTCCGTGAACGTTATTGTGAAGGCCGTGTTAATGTGTGGACAATATGTAATCAGCAGGCAGCTCAGCAACTTTACAGTGTACTTTATGAATTGAACCCTAAAATCGGCACAAAACCTGAATTATCACCGGGCACATTCTGGACAGCGGAGTAGTCACCTGTGTTTGCAAAAACACTGCCCACGCTCTCTATCCTTGTTTTTTTGAGTCTTTGGCAACTTCTGGCGTGGTATTTACAAAGTTCTTTACTGCCCCTGCCGCAAACGGTGGCGCACGTCTTTTTTACGCATTGCCAAAGCGGTGAGCTGCCTTATCATTTAGGTGTCACGCTGCTGCGTTTATTGGTCAGTTTTTTTATTTCAATGAGCATAGGTTGCGTTATTGGTGTTGCGTTGGGCAGAAATGAAAAATTGAATGCATTTTTTGATCACTGGCTAGTTATTTTTCTTAATGTTCCCGCGTTAGTGACGATTATTTTATGTTATGTTTGGTTTGGACTGAGTGAATCTGCGGCAATTTTGGCGGTTGTCATCAATAAAGTACCCAATGTAATTGTCACATTGCGTGAAGGAACTCGCGCTTTGGACAAAGATTTACTCAATATGGCTAAAAGCTATCAATTTAGTCAATTTAAAACCCTAAAACACGTTATTTTACCCCAACTTCACCCCTTTTTAATGAGTGCAACGCGTTCGGGCATTGCGCTCATTTGGAAAATTATTTTAATGGTTGAATTACTTGGTCGCAGTAATGGCATGGGCTATCAACTTCATTTATTTTTTCAATGGTTTGATATTGCGAGTATTTTGGCTTATACCATTGCCTTTGTGGGCGTTATTCAACTCGTTGAATTTGCCCTCCTTAAGCCCATTGACACTATCGCAAAACGCTGGCGTTTATGACAAACGTTACTATTGAAATACACCATAAAACCCATCATGGGGCAAAAACGCCAACGATTGAAAATTTCTCACTCACGTTAGGTGCGGGTGAGTTTGTTTGCTTAGTTGGGCAATCGGGCTGTGGAAAAACAACCCTGCTCAACAGCATTGCAGGACTGGATGCGAATTATGTCGGCAATATTCGTTTAACTAATACAACACAATCACCTAAAATTGGTTATGTATTTCAGCAACCGTGTTTACTGCCTTGGCGCACAGTTCGTGAAAATATTGAACTGGTCTTTGCGTCGCGGACAGATGATCAAAATGCACACATTGACAGCCTACTTAATTTTATGCAGTTAACTGATTATGCGCAGGCTTACCCAAAACAACTCTCTGAAGGCATGCGGCGGCGGGTATCTATTATTCGCGCTTTCGCCATTAATCCCAATTTACTTCTCCTAGACGAGCCATTTGTATCACTCGACGCTCCAATGGCAAGAGAAGTACGCGTATTACTTGAAAATCTCTGGCAACAACGACCGCATACTGTCCTGTTTGTGACCCATGATTTACGCGAAGCGATTGCCTTAGCGGATAAACTCGTATTTCTCACGAGTCGCCCAATGCGGGTATTACGTGAAATCCCAGTCAATATTGCCCGTAATTTACGTCAAGATACACAGCAAATCGACACTTTTCGTACCCAATTGATTGAAAATCACCCGGAACTACATGGACTTATATAGCGTCTTGATGACATTTTTCACAAAATACAGTCATTTTGTTTAACAAAAACTAGACATTAGTGGCAAAACCTGTAAAATGGGTAATTCAATACGGGGCTATAGCTCAATTGGTAGAGCGCAACACTGGCAGTGTTGAGGTCAGCGGTTCGATTCCGCTTAGCTCCACCAAAAAGTATTACAAAAATAAAATCTAGTCCCCATCGTCTAGTGGCCTAGGACACCGCCCTTTCACGGCGGTAACAGGGGTTCGAACCCCCTTGGGGACGCCATTTTATGTTACAATCTGCTTTTCAAGTTTAGGCTTGACTAAAATCATCGATGATATTTAGTCCCCATCGTCTAGTGGCCTAGGACACCGCCCTTTCACGGCGGTAACAGGGGTTCGAACCCCCTTGGGGACGCCATATATCAAACTCACCAATGCAATTTAATTATCCAAATTTGATTGTCAAAATCTGTTATTAGCTTACCTCTTTATTTAAAACGCCTCTTCTTGATAAGTTTTATCAAAAACATAAAAAAAACGCCATGTTTTTTATTAAACACAGCGTTTCATGATAGCTCTTAAAATGCGAATTCTCTATTATTTTAAAACTCTTCCCAATCATCCCCTACAATGGAAACAGCTTCTTTGTCGCTGACTTTAGTAACCGACGCTTTTGGCATAATTGTACTTGGCTTAACCTGCACGGATTTGGGTTTACTAGGACTTTTCGCCACTAAATAATTTGTATTGTTCGTGTTACCTGTTTTGAAATAAGCCAGCTGCGTTGCCAGATTTTTTGCTTGCTCCTCCAATGATTCTGAAGACGCTGCAATTTGCTCAACCAGTGCCGCATTTTGCTGCGTCACATCATCCATCGAACTAATTGCCTGACCTGCTTGTGATATCCCCGTACTTTGCTCAATTGAGGCACTGGTAATATCCGCAATAATATTTGCCATCTCTTGAATTGCAGTCACAATATCTTGCATCGTCTGACCAGCATCAGCAACTTGCTTACTTCCACCTGATACACGCTCAACTGAATCACCAATAAGACGCTTAATTTCCCCTGCCGCATTCGCCGCACGTTGCGCTAAATTACGCACCTCAATTGCCACCACCGCAAAACCTTTACCTTGCTCACCCGCACGAGCAGCTTCCACTGCCGCGTTAAGCGCCAAAATATTAGTCTGAAAGGCAATATCATCAATCACAGAAATAATATCCACAATTCGCAATGAAGATTGATTAATATTAGCCATCGTACTAACCACCTCTTCCACCACTAAAACCCCTTTATTGGCAATTTCTGTGGCACCAGAAGCTAAACTATTCGCTTGTTTTGCATTGTCACTGTTGTGCTGTACCGTTGAGGTCAATTCCTGCATACTTGATGCTGTTTCCTCTAAACTGGCCGCTTGCTCTTCTGTTCGATGCGCAAGATCATTGTTGCCTGCTGCAATTTCAGTGGATGCGGATGAAATAATGACGGTGATTTCTTGAATTTCGGACATTAAGTTTTTGAGGTTTTCAGTGGTGACATTCACGCCCTCTTTCACTTTCCCAAACACACCGGGATAATCATTATCAATAGACTGCGTTAAATCACCTTGCGCCAGTGCATTCGCTACACGCAACACATCTTTAAGCCCACTATCCGTCACATCTGATAAGCGATTAAGTGACTCCGCAATCGTTTTGCTGTATCCCACTTTATCGTTTAAATTCATTTTATTACTAAATTCACCTCGATTAGCTGCCGCATCCACCATACTTTGAATTTCATTCACGATTTTTGCGAGCGCATCCACTGTTGAATTCACACCCGTTGCTGTTAATCCAAAGAGGCCACTGTAATTTTTTGTGATTTTTTGATTGAGATCACCTTTTGAAAGCGCATCAGCCACGCGAATCACATCATGCAAACCTGTATCGATAATTTCTGACAGTCGATTTAGTGAATCTGAAATGTCTTTTGCATACCCTTTTTTATCTGATGTATCAATTTTATGACTAAAATCCCCTTTCACTGCGGCAGAAACAATTTTTTCAATATCCTTAACTAAAGCGTTTAATTTATCTTGCATGATCTGCATTGCATGCAATAACACGCTAATTTCATCTTTGGAATCAATAACAATTCGCGAATTCAAATCACCATCCGCAATGGCTATAGCTATTTTTTGCGCGTCATTGACTGAGTGCGTGATACTTTGAATAATGGCGCGACCTACAAAAAAACTCGATATCAAGCCCAGAAAAGACGTAATAATGGAGGCGATTAAAATAACATGGTAAAGCTCTTGAGCAGCCTCATACTCTTGTTTTGCCACCACAATTTGAATATCGATAAGCTCTGAAAATTTAGTACTAATAGGGTCAATAGCTGGATAGAGTTCATTAATCGAAAATTCAGCAACCGCTTCTTGATTATTTTGCTTCAAAATAGTTTGTAATTTATCAATTTTGATTTTAGTCGAATCAAATAATGGCTTAATTTCAGCCACTAATTTTTCTTCGTCTTCAACTAATACCGTGGCCAAATACGCTGTCCATTTTTCATTAATCATGATTTCAGCGTCTTCCACATTTTTAATCGCGCCATCCCATGAAATATTGCCATTTCTCACTTTATGCGTCGTATCAACAATATTGACCGCATACATATCTGCAATAATTTTTAAATCTTTAAGCGGAACAAGCCGATCAACATAGACGGTTTGCAATCTATCATTACTGTATTGAATACCAAATAAACCAAGGCCACTCAACGCAACAGCCAAAAATGACATCGCGCTAATAATTAAAATTAATCGTGAGCGAATTGAAAGATTGCTTAACATAATGGGTCAAATTCCATAAATCGAAAAAATAAGTAAAAAGTAACATTTTTTTTACTTCAATTGTAATTACTCATTATATCGACATTAGTTTAGAATTTATAAATACGAATGAATAAAATAAAGTTTTATATAAAGAATACGATAACATATTAAAAATCCCACCCCCTACTTCATTACATAAGGCATTATTTATGCGCACTTTTTTCAAACAAACAAATGTTTCCCTCTTGGCATTGTTGACCCCTTTTCTGTTTGCTTCTCCTCCTATTCTTGCTCAATCAGAACCGTCTATTAAAAGTGCTGGCGCTGATTTAGCCAATTTCCCAAATAGCGCTTTTACATTACCTGAAGGTCAAGCTTATGTAGAAATATCGCCCGTCAACTACAGCGGATCAAACGCTGGCTCACCGTCGCAATACAGTGCCGGCTATTTACTGCGTTATGGTTTATTTGATGATTTAGAATTACGGTTAATGTCAAGCGGTATAACCGTCATTGATGACGCGCAACAAACATCGGGAATGAGCGCTCAAACCTTCGATTTTAAATGGCATCTCGTTGATGCAAATGAGGAATCAAATCTACCTGCCGTCGGACTTGAGTTTGCACTACAAACTAATTTAGCCAGTCGCGCTTTTCAAGGTGGAACCAATCCATCACTCAGTTTAAATTTTGATCAACGACTACCGTATGAAATTGATTTTGAATATAATCTCGGTTTTATATCCCAACAAACTGATTTAGGACAATCTCAATATCAATTAGCACTTTCATGGGCATTTCAGCGAGAAATCATCTCTGATGTCGCCGTATTTGTAAACGGGTACACCAATACCGCGAATGGTCTAACCACTTCAGCCATTGGCGGTGGCGCACAATGGGTACCCATTGAGCGATTAGCCTTATTTGCCAATGTGAGCGGTGGCGTGACAAAAACAACGCCCTCCATTTATAGCTTGATTGGGTTTGCAGTCGCATTTTAATAATTGCATTAACGTAATGGATAGACAGAAACCGCTTTTAAAACGCTATGAAAATGCTGTTTTGCAAAATGAATTGACGTTTGATAGCAATCAACTCGATGCTATCCATCATTTGCAGCGTTTACTTGATGAATTACACACTTATGGCGCAAAACTCGCCAAAGTTAAACGCTGGCAATGGAAATCCCCTACCGTGAGTGCATGGCAAGGACTGTATTTGTTTGGTGGCGTAGGTCGTGGAAAATCTATGCTTATGACCTGGTTTTATGAGAGTTGTCAACTCGCCCAAAAACGGCGCGTCCATTTTCATGTTTTTATGCAAGAAGTACATGCCTTTATTCATCAGCATCAGCGACAACATGACTTACCCGCATTGGCTAAAACAGTACGTAAACAAACACAATTGCTCTGTTTTGATGAGTTCTACATTAGCGATATAGCCGATGCAATGCTACTGAGTGGTTTATTTACAGCACTTTTCGCAGAAGGTGTTATCGTTGTTATCACGTCGAATTACCATCCAGACACGTTATACCCAAATGGTTTGCAGCGAAGTTCTGTACTGCCTTTTATTTCGCTATTGCATGAAAAAACCGCGTTAATTGAACTTTCAGGTAAACAAGATTACCGTTTAACTAAAGCGAAACATCCCGTTACCCGTTATTTCTTTCCGCTAACCCCCCAAACTGAGAACGCTATTTTAAACAGTACGCCTTCGCTTGCGACATGTGTCACTTTTACTTTTGCGCAATTATGTAGCGAACCTAAAGGAGCAAAAGACTATTTAGCCCTGATAGAAAATATATCTCATCTGGTTTTAACGCAAATTCCACAATTTACTCAAGATAAAAATAACGAAACACGCCGTTTTATTACTTTAATTGATGTGCTTTATGAATATAATGTGGTGTTACTTTGCAGTGCACAAGTGGCTATTGACGAACTTTACGCTGAAGACGACATCCAGCTCAACTTTCAACGTACACGCTCACGCTTAATTGAAATGCAATCCGCAGACTATCCCCCATTCACTTTGACATAAGGCTTTACCATGACATCATGTTTAAAAAAAATCGCCATTATTTTATGCTTAACAACGTCAACTTTAGCTCTGGCAGAGGATTTAACCCAAATTTTAAATTTCGCCACCAAACAAATGGCCATTTTAGATAGCAATAAGCACTTATTAAATAATCCAGATGAGCTGATTTCAAAAGGGAAAATGCTACACGCAAACGAACTCACTGATTTATTGGTACAGCGCGTTGGTGTCTCACCAACGCAGGCGATGGGCGGAACGGGCGCCTTAATACAGGTTGCTAAAACACGTATGACACCCGAAGCATTTGACAAAGTTTCTCAAAACCTTCCCGATGTTCCCCTGCTCTTATCAGCTGTCCCCGCATTGCAATCACAATCTGGACTTGGCGCGCTAGGCGGTTTAGGTGGCGGCCTTGGTGGCATTGCAGGAAAACTAGCTGGGGCTTCTGGCGGATCGCTGGGAAGCGTTTATACAGCCGTCTCAACCTTTCAACAATTAGGCATGAATGCAGACACCATGCAACGCTTTATTCCTGTTGTTTTAGATTATGTGAAAAGTGCAGGCCATTAAGACGCTACGTCGCAATCATGCCGTTTGTGATATAGATTTCTTCATAATTAAACACAACGGTCGAATCGGGTAAAATGAGATTTTCATCTTTCCCATGATAATCCAGACGAAACAGTAAATCTTTTATCAAATTTAACCGCGCAATTTTTTTGTTGTTTGCACAAACCACTGTCCATGGCGCACTGAGATGGTGTGTGCGTGCAAACATACTATTTCTTGCGGTACTGTAATCATCCCAATACGCTTGCGCCTCTTTATCAATAGGACTGATTTTCCATTGTTTGAGCGGATCATTTTCGCGTGATTTTAATCGCTTTGCTTGTTCATGTTTATCAATATCCAAATAATATTTGAACAGCTTAATCCCTGATTTAACCAACATTTGCTCATAACTTGGCACGGTATCTAAAAACTCTTGATACTGCGCTTTTGAACAAAATTTCATCACACGCTCAACGCCAGCGCGGTTATACCAGCTACGATTAAACAGCACCATCTCCTGCGCGGCGGGCAAATGCGCCGTATAGCGCTGAAAATACCAAGAAGTCATTTCTTTATCTGATGGCCTTCCCAGTGCAACCACGCGCGTTTCTCGTGGACTCAAATGTTCAGTAATCCGCTTAATGGTGCCATCTTTACCCCCTGCATCTCGCCCTTCGAAAATAATTAAAATTTTCTCGTTATGTTTAATAATCGACTTCTGCAGTTTGACGAGTTCAATTTGCAGTGAGTGCAGTGTATGTTGATAAGTTGAATCATCCATCGTGTTATCGCATTCTCGCCACGGCTAGCACGGCATAAATAAGTAAAATCATTAAAATAATTCGAATGGTGTCGACTGTCTCTTGACTTAACTCAATAAAATCCAAATCAATCATGCTTATCCCCTTTTGAATAAACTAACTTTTGCACCACCAAACTCCCAATCATATCGCCTTCAACATTTGCCGCAGTACGCAACGTATCAAGTAATCTATCAATTGGCAATAAAATGGCAATAGCCTCTGCAGGCAACCCAACAGATTGCAACACCATGACCATGGTTACCATGCCTGCACTGGGAATGCCTGGTGCACCAATTGCGGCAAACATCGCGGTGAAAAATACAATCAATTGCTGGGTTAAATTTAAATCAATTCCAACTAAATTAGCAACAAATAACGCCGCAGTGGCTTCATAAAGCGCTGTGCCGTCCATATTGATTGTGGCACCTAGCGGAATGACAAATTGCGCAATTTCTTTGCGCACATGCAAATTATGCTCAACGCAGCGCAGCGTAATTGGCAACGTGGCCGAACTTGAACTCGTTGCAAAAGCGGTCACTAACGCTTCCCTTGCGCCACGCCAAAACCGCCATGGCGTCATACCCGTTACCAAATAGAGAATTAATGGCAACAGTACCACGCCATGAAATAATAAACTTCCCGACACAACCGCCGCAAATTTACCCAGTGTTCCAAGTAGCGCCAAATCTTGCGTGACCATCAGTTTGATGAGTAGCGCCATAATACCAAACGGTGCGATCGTCATAATCCAACGAACCATTTGCATCACAAGATCAAGAAATTCTTGCAACAACACTAAAATGTTCTTATAGCGCTCGCCACCGACAACCAGCGCAACCCCTAAAAATAAAGCAAAAATCAGCACGGCAAGGACCTCCCCTTGCGCGAGTGCGGCAAAAGGATTCATGAACAAACCATGCAAAAAACTGGTAAAGAAATCCGATGGTGTTTGCTGTTTTGCTGCAAAATTTGCCATGGCATTTTGGAACATATCCAAATGCAACCCTTTTCCTGTTTCAAATATGGCGTTTGCCATCAAGCCAACCACAATCGCAACGGACATCGAAAAAACAAAAAAACTCAGCGTGCTAATCCATACACGATGAATTTGTTTATGCGCCTGCAAATTCGCTACACCAACGGTAATTGACGTAAACACAAGTGGAATAAGGACCATTTTAAGTAAGTCAATGAAAAAAGTACCTATTAGATTGGCTGCGTATAAACTGGTTTTTGTGATGGCACTGTCTTTACCTACCGACACTAAGGCTAGGCCAATTACAATACCCAAAACAGCACCGAGTAAAATTTGCGTATTGAGCGACGGAAATTTCATCAATTTACAATTGTTTAATTTGAGCTAAAACGTCTTGCGCATGCCCTTCATGTGTCACGCCATACATAACACTTTCAAGTACACCTGATTTGTTGATTATGAAAGTGGAACGCAAAATAGCCATACTTTTTACACCATTTTTTTCACGCTCACGCCACACGCCATAACTTTCACACAATTGCCCATTCTCATCAGCAAGCAATTCTAAGTTGAGTGAAAACTTGTCAATGAACGCACGGTGACTTTCACACGAATCCTTACTAACCCCTATCACTACGGTGTCGTGCGCCGCAAACTCAGACGCTAAGTGGGTAAAATCATTAGCTTCAATGGTACATCCGGGCGTATCATCTTTGGGATAAAAATACAGTACAACATTTTTTTGACCCAAAAAATCAGCCAGATGAATCAGTTTGTTTTCTTGATTAGCCACTGAAAATGCAGGGGCAATTTGGTTATTTTCTAACACGTTAATCTCTCCAAAATAAAAAATACCCATTAACAGTTAAGTGAATGGGTATCTTAGGGTTAGTTAATCACACCATGCCATAGACTTAGGATGGCTCAGATTCAAGTTCATGATTTTGAATCTGCCGCCAAAGCGCTAATTCTTCGGGCGATAACCGTGAATGTTTAATCGCCACCATTTCAAATTTTTCTCTGTCGGTCATAATACCTAACATTCGAATTTGTGAGATTAAAATACGATAATGCTCAACAGCATGCTCTGAGGTAGCCGCAATTTTATGTAGCGGCAACACCGATACATCGTCTTTGAGTTCACGCTCTTTTCTGGCCTTATCGATCAGTCGATTTACATCCTCTTCGCTTAAATGAAGACGCTTGGCTTCTAGGTTGATAATTTCCGCTTCCTCTTCAGAGATAATACCATCACTTAGCATCTCATACAGCGCATTTGTCAATGTTTCACGTTCAATACGCAGTTGATCGGTAAACGCAGAAGATAATAACGCCGCGGGAATCGCAAAAATACCAATACCCAATAAAGCGAGGAAAATGGTCATAATACGACCACCCGTCGTAATCGGTGAAATATCACCATAACCTACCGACGCTAAGGTAATGACCGCCCAATAAATGGACTGCGGAATGTTATCAAACTTTTCAGGTTGCGCATCATGCTCAAACAAATAACCCAAACTCGCGGTTAAAATAACAAGAAGTAACATAATGAAAGCCGACGCGCCCAAAACAGGCATTTCACGCGCAATCACTTTGGTTAATGTTGCTGTTGCGCCCGTATAACGCGTCAATTTTAAAAGTCGCATCAACCGGAAAACCCGTAGGAATCGCAAGTCCATTAAGTGATGCAAGATAATTTCTAAGAAGAAAGGCAAAATCGCTAGAAAATCAATAATCGATGCAGACGATTTGGCTTGTTTAAAACGCCCTGTTACCGCATTTTCAAAACCGGGTTCTTCAACACAGCAATAAAGACGCATACAGTATTCCATGGTAAAAATACCCACCGCAATCGCATCAACAATAATGAATTGGATATGCAGAATGTATTCAATGGCTACAACCGATTCAAGTACCACGCAGACCACGGAAATAATAACCCATACCACAATAAAGGTGTCAAATAGCCCATGCAAACTGCCACCGTATTCACTTTGAAAAACTAAGGCATGCATTTTTTGGCGGAATGTACGACCTTTGTTTGCAATAACGAATTGTTGATAAGCAGGGATTAAAATACGGAAGATTTTTAAAATTCTAAGCAGTCGCAAGAACCGCAACATACGCAAATCGACGGGCAAAAAAGCTTGCAAATAAAATGGCGCAACGGAGAGAAAATCCACCACCGCAAAGGGACTTTTTATGTATCGCAGATACGCTAAGCCCTTTTTACCGTCACTATTAAATTCTTCATCTTCAGGTGCAACATAAAGTCGCGTTAAATACTCGATGGTAAAAACAATCACCGAAAAAATGTCAAATACATGAAATAAGCCGGCGTGGGGCTCATATATTTGTGGCACTTGTTCAAATAGCATTGCCATCAAATTGACAACGATAAGCAGCGCAATCCAATTTTCTACTTCTTTTTGGTAATTGAATTCAATTTTGGGGTCAAACAACCAACTATACAGCCATTTTCTAAAGGGTAAATCCGTCGGAATGTCAGCACGATAATCATGCCCCCGAATTTTTCCACGAATATCATCTTGTTTTACATCCATTGCTACTCTCCTTAAAACTCAACTTCTGCAATTTTGATAGGATAATCCCCGCCATCACAAATTGTGATATGGATCAGTAATTTTTTATCAATCACATCTGAATCACTTAGTGTCGTGACATCGAACGGCACCGCAGAACCTGGTGGCGTTGGCAATGCTTTTTCAAGTATCATCTGCCCAGTTGTTGTGTGTTCTTCTTTATCACATGCCGCAACAATTGTAATAGGCTCAAGTGTAAATGGATTGATTAAATTGGATAATTCTGCAGGTTTTGTGGTAATTGCTTTTAAACAATCACCCCAAACATGGGGAACAGCTGAATTGGCATCTGTTGGTGCACAAGCGCTAAGCGAGTAGTCTTTATTGAAACGCTCTTTTCCAGCAGTCGTCAACCAATTTGCCCACGCTTCACCACTTTGTTTAGATGTTTCAGTGCGATGCCCCTCTAAGTAAGCTTGGTAGCCAAGCCAGCCCGTTAAAATTAAAACACCAAATAAAAACACCAGAAAAGCACGATCCGTGTTCGTCATTCCTACGTTATCAAGTGAGTTATCATTGTTATCGTCATTTGCCATAATTTAATGCCTACTCCGAAAAAAACATTTTCAAGCAATTGTTTTCGCGCGAAATCATTGCCTACCAATTAAAATTACACATGCTATGTTTGCTTCATAATCTCTATCTCGTGTTATTTTACTTTTTCGAGCAATATCAAGAGAAAACCGAACAACAAAACGTATATTAATGTGAATAATTGTCATTCACGTGTCATAGCCTAACATTTTGTTAGAAAACTGTAAAAAACTCACTTAAAATAAATGACTATTCTCATAAAAATAGGCGTTTACGTCTCAAAACGATCCATTTTTCTCAGCA
>JBDLTP010000007.1:0-21049 GCA_039805765.1 Pseudomonadota bacterium | reverse complement strand
GAAATCCAATCCGTTGTTTTAAATTGCAATGTTCAACACGTTAGCTTGCTCAAATTGCTTGGCGAAAGGTATGTTTTGATATATTCAAATTCTCAATGATGGGGGTGCGGAATGTCGGTTAGTAAAACTCGAACGGATATTTTAGGCCTAACACCTTATTTTTTAAACGCTAAAAAAATATTATTACTCTTGCCCCATTAGGTAATGGGACACATTAAATCATCAAAAAGAGTGAACTGTGTCACACTTTTCACAGAAGTTCCTCGTTCCCAAAAAAATAACCGTTAAAATACAAGTAGATTAAATGATGTAAAAAAACGTACATGACTTTCTGGCTAATGCGTACGTTTTTCCTACCTTTATGCCTAATATAAAGAAAATTTATAGATTCTGAGTAGATGAGATTGAACGAACATGCCTAAAATACTGACTTTAAAATTCACCTTGATTTCTGCGTTTTGTGGATTATCGTTAATCGGCTCAATTGTGCTCACAGTGATTACATCGTATGAGGTGAAAAGTTTTATACGTGAACAACTGCGACTTCGTATTACCGATACGGTAAATATCATGGCAACGCAAATTGACGGTGATTTGCATCAAAGCATTCAAACGGTTGAAGATGATAAAAGTGATACTTATATGCGTCTCAAAAACACGCTACAAATCATGCGCGAACACGGAACAGGTATTGCTAATGCGTATACCATGCGTAAACTAGAAAATGGCGAATTTGCCTTTATTGTTGATGGTTCGGAAAAAAATCAAAATGCAACAGGCGATATTTATCCGCAATCATCTATCACGCCAATACTCAATACGGCTTTAAATATCAATCCTGAGGATAAATCGCCACGAAGTGAGACGGATATTTATGCCGATGACTGGGGTATTTGGCTTTCTTCGTATGCCCCCATTTTTACGAAATCGGGACAATTTGATGGCATTGTAGGGATTGATGTTTCGGCTCAAAGCATAGAGGATCAAGAGTTTAAATATATAGTGACCATTGCTTCTGTGTCATTAGGATATATGTTTTTAATGATGCCGCTGGGATTTATGTTTGCTAGTCGAATTCGACGTCCTTTGGATACACTTACCGCTGAGATGGAAAAAATTGGTCGCTTTGAGCTTGACGATGAAATTTTTGTTTCTACACGCATATTTGAGATCAATAGAATGGTACAGCGACTTGAGAGCATGAGACGTGGCCTTCGATCTTTTGAGAAATATGTGCCATCTGATTTAGTGCGTGACTTGATTGAGCTGGGACGGGATGCAAAATTAGGGGGTGAAAAAAAGAATTTAACGATCTTTTTTTCGGATATTGCAAATTTCACCTCTATTTCAGAGCGATTAGAACCTGAAAAATTAGTCGGCTTTTTGGGCGAGTATTTGACGGTAGTCAATGATGCGTTATCGCAAAATCAAGCGACGGTAGATAAATATATCGGTGATTCGGTCATGGCTTTTTGGGGAGCGCCTCGCAATGTAGAGAATCCCGCAATAAAATCGTGTCAGGCGGCACTTGAATGTCAGCGAAAAATTAATTTGTTGAGTCAAAAGTGGCAGTCTAATGGGCTTGACGTTGAATTTAAAACTCGAATTGGTATTCATACGGGGGATGTCATTGTTGGAAATATTGGTTCTGAAGCGCGTATGAATTACACAATTATTGGTGATAATGTGAACTTGGCGAGTCGCATTGAGTCAGCCAATAAATATTATGGGACGTCCATTCTAATAAGTGAAACCACGCATCAACAAGCAAAGCAATGTTTTGTCATGCGACTGATTGATTTCGCCGTTTTAAATGGTAAATCAACGCCTATTCGGCTTTACGAATTAGTCGGAGATAAAGGTGAGGTGAATAAAAATCAGCTTTATCAAATTAAATTATATGAACAAGCGTTTCATTTTTACACAGAGAAAAATTTCTCCATGGCTATATTTTTGTTCAATAGACTGTGTAAGAAAAATCCATTAGATTACGCTGCGTATTTATTACTCGAGCGCTGTAAAAAATATCAACGCCATGCACCCAGTGAAGATTGGCAAGGTGAATACAGTTTAGAGGTGAAGTAATATCTAAAAAATCACCATTTATGGCATAATCACGCAACCATTATCCTGCGTTTTTTTTTAGTCATCATTAAAGAGGTTTTTATGTCCAAGAAAAGAGTGAAAAAAACAGTATCGATAGAATTGCCCAGTGTATTCAATGCATCCGTGCAAAATCCTGTTGCCAAGTTTGCGCATCATTTTAATAACGCCGTATTTTTTCGTGATCGAACATCGTATTCACGCAAAAACAAACATAAAGGCGCTGAGCCTTTCTCTCTCTATTTACACGTGGCAATGACAATATAGAGAGAAAGGTTCACGTACTTTTTTGGAAACTTAAATTTCAAACAAAATATCCAGCATTTCCATTAATGTCGTCACGCCATAAAGGGTCAACCCGGGGATGGCATTTTTGGGCGCATTAGCTTTAGGAATGACCGCTTTTTTAAACCCATGTTTAGCCGCGTCATTTAACCGCGCATGACCGTTTGCGACAGGGCGAATTTCCCCATTCAGTCCCAATTCACCAAAGAAAAACGCTTCTTGCGACACCACTTTATTTCTCAAACTCGACACGATACAGGCCACAATAGCAAGATCTGAGCTGGTTTCGCTTACGCGAATACCGCCGACGACGTTGGCGTAAATTTCATCACTAGCCGTTGAGAGGCCTCCATGACGTGATAGCACCGCAAGCAACATGGCAAGGCGATTCTGATCAAGCCCGACGGCTAATCGACGCGGGTTTCCGTATTGGCAATCGGTCACTAAGGCTTGAATTTCAACAAGTAGGGGACGTGTACCTTCCCAAAGAACGGTAACAACGCTCCCTGATGAGGGCGTTTCAGCGCGATTTAAAAACATCGCAGAGGGATTTTTCACTTCTTTTAGGCCCGCGCCGTCCATGGCAAAAAAACCTAATTCCCCAACACTGCCAAAACGATTTTTATCTGCGCGAAGAACGCGATAACGCGCATCATCCGTTGAGGCAAGCATCACTTGTGTATCGACAATATGGCTAAGGGTCATCGGACCGGCGAGGGAATGATCTTTGGTGACGTGACCGACCATGAAAATCGACACATTATGCTGCTTCGCATATTGCGTGAGATAACTCGCCGATTCACGTACTTGCGAGACACTGCCAGCGGCTGATTCGCAGTGCGGTGCATACATCACTTGAATTGAATCAATGACCAGAATTTGTGGTGCGATGTCATTTAAGACGTCACAAATACGCTCCACTGACGTTTCAGCCAGCATGAAAATTTTATCAGCGGGTAATTTGAGTCGATTGGCACGTTCGGCAATTTGCTGAAGGGATTCTTCACCCGATACATACAAGACAGAAATATCGCGTGCCGCAATGTTTGCAATGGCTTGAAGCAAAAGCGTACTTTTCCCCGCACCCGGTGCACCGCCAATTAATACCACACTGCCACGGACAATTCCGCCACCTAAAACGCGATCAAATTCAGAAATTCCGCTGGAAATGCGCTCTGCTTGTGATAAATTGACGTCAGATAAACGTTTTACTTCAGAGTGATTGCCTGCATAACCGCTACTTGTCGGATGTTTTTCAAGGGCTGCGGGTGCAAGGCGAATCTCTTTAATAGTGTTCCATTCGCTACAACTCGCACATTGTCCATTCCAGCGTGGATAATCTGCGCCACATTGATCACAGACGAAAGCGGTTTTTGTTTTTTTGCTCATGGAGAGAATTCGTTGGATTAAGCGTATTTTTAACAAGAGTTTAGCTCAATTATACGATAAAATGCTTTATCATTTGTCAATTTTCCATTTTTCAGCACAGACGTTGGAGTTTATTCATGCACATTATTTTGTTAGGTGGCCCCGGTTCAGGTAAAGGCACACAAGCGCAATTTATCACCGAAAAGTATCGTATTCCTCAAATATCCACAGGGGATATGCTCCGTGCTGCGGTTCGCGAAGGATCGCCTTTAGGGGTTGAAGCAAAAAAAGTCATGGATGCGGGTGGTCTTGTGTCTGACGATATTATTTTAGGGTTAATTAAAGAGCGTATTACGCATAACGATTGTGCGAATGGCTTTTTATTAGATGGTTTTCCACGCACCATTGTGCAGGCGGAAGGTCTAAAAAAGATGGGTGTTGTCATTGATACCGTGATTGAAATTGATGTGTCGGATGAGCAAATTGTCTCGCGCATGGCGGGGCGTCGCGTCCATATGCAATCAGGTCGTAGCTATCATGTTCAGTTCAATCCACCAAAAGTTGATGGGGTTGATGATTTAACGGGGGATGCATTAATTCAACGTGACGACGATAAAGAAGAAACCGTGCGTAAGCGTTTAGCGGTTTATCATGAGCAAACACGGCCTTTAGTGGATTATTACGCCGCCCCTGAGCAAAATGTAAATTTTAGATCTATTAAAGGGGTTGGCAGTGTCGAAGAAATTTCAGCGAAAATTTTTGCAATATTAGGGTAGGAAAAATGGCAGGGAAAACGTTATACGATAAACTTTGGGCAGATCATGTTGTGCATACCGAAGATGACGGGTCGTGTTTAATTTATATTGATCGGCATTTAGTGCATGAAGTCACCTCACCACAAGCGTTTGATGGGTTGCGTTTAGCTAATAGAGTGCCTTGGCGTGTTTCGCGTAACTTGGCAGTTGCGGATCATAACGTTCCAACAAATCATCGTGATCGTGGGATTGCCGATCCCGTTTCACGTTTGCAAGTGGAAACGCTGGATAAGAATTGCGCTGAATTTGGGATTACCGAATTTGGCATGAATGATATTCGCCAAGGCATTGTACATGTGATTGGCCCAGAGCAAGGTGCAACGTTGCCGGGTATGACTGTCGTCTGTGGGGATTCACATACGTCAACACATGGTGCATCCGGCGCGTTAGCGTTTGGGATTGGCACATCAGAAGTAGAACACGTGCTTGCCACGCAATGTTTGGTTCAGAAAAAAGCCAAAAATTTATTGATTAGCGTCAATGGTCAAGTTAGTGCGGGTGTTACGGCAAAAGATATTGTACTCGCTATTATCGGTCAAATCGGTACAGCGGGTGGTAATGGTTATACGATTGAATTTGGTGGAAGTGCTATTCGGGCGCTGTCAATGGAAGGTCGCATGACCGTTTGCAACATGGCCATTGAAGCCGGAGCGCGTGCGGGTTTAGTGGCGGTTGATGATGTTACTATTGATTATTACCGCAATCGTCCGCTGTCACCTAAAGGTGATGATTGGTTCATGGCCGAGCGTGTTTGGCAATATTTACATTCAGATAAAGATGCCGTTTTCGATAAAGTCGTCAATATTGATGCCACGCAAATTAAACCGCAAGTCACATGGGGAACGTCACCAGAATTAGTGGTTGCCATTGATGCAAGTGTGCCTAATCCAGCAGATGAAAACGATGCCGTGAAAGCGCAAAGTATGCAACGCGCTCTTGATTATATGGGGTTGCAGGCGGGTCAAAAAATGACCGATATTCAAATCGATAAAGTCTTTATTGGCTCGTGTACGAATTCGCGTATTGAAGATTTACGTGCAGCAGCCATTGTTGTGGAAGGTAAAAAAGTGGCGGCAAATGTGAAACTTGCGCTAATTGTTCCTGGCTCAGGTCTTGTTAAAGCGCAAGCTGAATCTGAAGGCTTAGATAAAATTTTCATTGATGCGGGATTTGAGTGGCGCGACGCCGGTTGCTCGATGTGCCTTGCGATGAATGCGGATCGCTTAGAAGAAGGTGAGCGCTGTGCATCGACATCGAATCGTAATTTTGAAGGTCGTCAAGGTTATGGTGGTCGGACACATTTGGTGAGTCCTGCAATGGCGGCGGCGGCGGGTATCGCTGGGCATTTTGTGGATGTGAGTACCTGGACGGGAGCATAAAAACATGAGAGCTTTTACAACATTAACGTCACTCGTCGCACCACTGGATCGCGCAAATGTCGATACTGACGCCATTATTCCCAAACAATTTTTAAAATCGATTCGTCGCACGGGTTTTGGGGTGTATTTGTTTGATGAATGGCGTTATTTAGATCAAGGGCAACCGGATATGGATTGTTCGCGTCGCCCAATCAACAAAGAGTTTGTACTCAATCAACCGCAATATAAAACCGCGCAAATTCTGCTGACACGCGAGAATTTTGGTTGTGGTTCATCGCGAGAACACGCGCCTTGGGCACTGGAAGATTACGGTTTTCGTGCGATTATTGCGCCCAGTTTTGCTGATATTTTCTACAATAATTGTTTTAAAAATGGCTTATTGCCTATCGCGCTCGACGCAGATACGGTAGATGCGCTGTTTAAAGAATTAACAGACGATTATGCGTTAACCATTGATTTATCAGCGCAAACTATTACCACGCCAAGCGGCAAAGTGATTGCTTTTACGGTGGATGAAAATCGCAAATTTCGTTTGCTCAATGGACTCGATGATATTGGTTTAACGCTCAAGCAAGCCGATAAAATTCACGAATACGAAGCACAACGCGCAAAACGGGCGCCTTGGTTGTTTACTCAGTAACATTAGGTGCTAACGAATGAGTGAAATTATTTTTTTAGTCGAAGATGACGAAGAGGGCGGTTTTATTGCCAAAGCCTTATCTGCGTCTATTTATACGCAAGCAGATACTATTGAAGAGTTACGTGTGAATATTAAGGATGCTGTATCGTGTCATTTTGATTGCGACGAAAATAAACCAAAAATCATTCGATTACATTTTGTCCATGACGAGGTGATGGCGGCGTGAAATTACGGGCGTTGAATGGGTTAAAAGGTTAGCGTATTTAGAATATCAAGTGATTAGACAAACAGGTAGTCATATTCGCGTAACGACACAAAAAAATGGGACACACAGTTTGACTATTCCTGCGCATAATCCATTAAAGATAGGAACGTTGTCGTCGATTTTAAATGATGTTGCAAATCATTTTTCAATGACAAAGGAAACACTTCTTGAGCACTTATCACTATAGTGCAACGTTTATTTTATATTTTTACAAAAAAGGTTTTTACATAGATGACAAAAAAAATTGCAGTTTTACCCGGTGACGGGATTGGAACAGAAATTGTTGAGCAGGCAATTAAAGTGTTGGATTTTCTTAACACCGACATGAATTTAGGATTTGAGTTTGAAAATGGATTAATTGGTGGCGCGGCGTATGATGTGCATGGGACGCCGTTTCCACAACAAACTATTGATTTAGTTAAACCTGCTGATGCTATTTTGCTTGGCGCTGTTGGTGGCTATAAATGGGAATCGCTTGATATTTCAGTGCGCCCTGAAAAAGGGTTACTTGGTTTGCGCTCAACATTAAATTTATTTTCAAACTTGCGTCCTGCCATTTTGTATCCGCAACTCGCCGATGCGTCAACACTTAAACCTGAAGTAGTTTCTGGTCTTGATTTAATGATTGTGCGTGAATTAACAGGCGGTATTTATTTTGGTCAACCGCGTGGTGTGCGTGTACTTGAAAATGGCGAGCGTCAAGGTTTCAATACAGCAACATATACCGAATCTGAAGTTCGTCGCATTGGACATTCGGCTTTTAGAATTGCACAAAAACGCCATCAAAAATTATGTTCAGTGGACAAAGCGAACGTCCTCGAATGTACGGAGTTTTGGCGCGAAATCATGATTGATTTAAGTAAAGAATATCCCGATGTAACGCTTTCTCATATGTATGTTGACAATGCAGCGATGCAACTGGTTCGCGCGCCTAAACAATTTGATGTGATTGTCACCAGTAACCTGTTTGGTGATGTGTTGTCAGATTGCGCCTCAATGTTAACTGGATCAATTGGTATGTTGCCTTCTGCGTCACTTGATGATCATGGCAAAGGGATGTATGAACCTATTCATGGAAGTGCGCCAGATATTGCTGGCCAAGATATTGCCAATCCATTAGCGACCATTTTATCTGTTGCGATGATGCTCCGTTATACGTTTAATAACGAAGTAGCGGCCTTGCGTATTGAAAAAGCGGTGAATGATGCACTGGATTCAAATGTGCGTACAGCGGATATTTACGCGCCAGGCACACAAAAAGTGAGTTGTTCACAAATGGGCGACGCTGTTGTGTCAGCGATCAAAAACAGAGGCTAGGGAATGACCAAAACATATAATATTGCTGTCGTTGGTGCGACAGGCGCCGTGGGCGAAATGATGCTCTCAATTTTAGAAGAGCGCAATTTTCCTGTGGGGGAAGTGTATGCGCTAGCGAGTGCAAACTCAGTGGGTAAACGCTTGCCCTTCAAAGGCGGTACGCTTAAAGTTGAAGATTTAGCCACGTTTGATTTTTCAAAAGTACAAATTGGTTTGTTTTCACCTGGTGCGTCAGTTTCTGAAATTTATGCGCCTATTGCGGCGGCGGCTGGTTGCGTGGTGATTGATAATACATCGCAATTCCGCTATGACGATGATATTCCACTCGTGGTGCCTGAAGTCAATCCACAAGCAATTGCGCAATATAAAGCACGCGGCATAATTGCGAATCCAAATTGTTCAACGATTCAAATGCTTGTGGCATTAAAACCCATTTATGATGCTGTCGGCATTACGCGTATTAACGTGGCAACGTATCAAGCAGTATCAGGAACAGGAAAAGAAGCCATCGAAGAATTAGGGCGTCAAACTTCTAATATCTTCAATTTACAGTCAATTGAGCCCAGTGTGTATCCAAAGCAAATTGCGTTTAATGTTTTGCCGCAAATTGATGTTTTTATGGATAATGGGTACACCAAAGAAGAAATGAAAATGGTGTGGGAAACCCAAAAAATTATGGGTGACAGCCAGATTTTAGTGAACGCAACAGCGGTTCGTGTGCCTGTTTTCTATGGTCACTCTGAAGCGGTGCATATCGAAACGCGCGATAAAATCAGCGCAGAGCAAGTACGGGCTTTACTTGAAAAAGCGGAGGGCGTCACAGTTGTAGACGAGCGGGTTAATGGGGGGTATCCAACGGCGGTAACCCATTCAGCGGGTCATGATGCCACGTTTGTGGGTCGAATTCGTGAAGATATTTCACATCCACGCGGTATTGATTTGTGGGTGGTGTCAGACAATATTCGCAAGGGAGCGGCACTCAATAGTATTCAAATCGCTGAAGTATTAATCCGCGATTATTTCTAATTTTATCGCGGTAGGTTATTTTTAAAAATAAGGTGAAACGGTTCTATGCCTCTTATTAGTTTTATTATGACGTTTTGGCTGGTGATGTGCTCACCGGTGGCTTTTGCAACAGATATTACGGTTTCTGTGGATCGTCATCCGATAAGTTTGGATGAGTCGTTTCAAATTATTTTTACGGCGCCCAGTTCCCCTGATGCAGATCCTGACTTTAGTCCGCTTGAACAAGATTTTACCATTATCTCGCAAAGTCAAAATAGCAGTTCGTCATGGGTAAATGGGCAATCTCATCAGAAAATTGAGTGGGTTGTGAACGTCACGGCGAATGATTCGGGTAATTTAATTATTCCTGTTATTAAATTTGGCCACGATGCGAGTCATGCGTTGCCTATTTCAATTTTGCCTAGTTCGGCAAGTAAAGGTGTGCAGGACGATGATGATTTATTCTTAGAAGTGATTGCAACACCCGAAAAGCCCATGATTCAATCGCAAGTGCTTTATACCCTGAAATTATTTCGGAGAATTGATTTAGCGAAAGCGAGTTTGAGTGATCCTGAATTAAATGATGCGGTGATTGAGAAACTCGGCGATGATACGAATTACACCACGCAAGTGAGTGGGGTAACGTACATGGTGATTGAGCGAAAATACGCCATTTTCCCACAAAAAAGCGGTGTCATTACCATTAAACCGCTCGTGTTAACCGCAGATGTGATTTCTCGCGGCCGACAAAATCCCAATACTTTTTTTAATTCACAAATGACACAGCGTCGCATTGTCAAGTCCAATCCGGTGACGCTCAATGTTCAAGCTATTCCAAGTACGTTCGCTGGACATTGGCTTACAGCGGAGCAGGTTGAGCTGACACAAAATTGGTCAGATGATACGTCGCAAATGAAAGTGGGTGAGCCGCTAACGCGGACGATTAAACTTGTGGCAAATGGGTCAACTGTTGGACAGTTGCCCGAACTCAATACCGCCAAACTGGATCCACAGCTCAAAGCTTATAATGATCAACCCGTTTTGCAAGAAATGAAAAAATCCGATGGCTTAATGGCTATTCGCGAAGAAAAAATTGCTTTGATTCCATCCAAAACTGGCGATTATACGTTGCCAGCCATTCATGTTGCCTGGTTCAACACCAAAACGCAGCGGATGGAAAGTGCTGATTTGCCAGAAACGGTGCTCCACGCGACAGCTAATGAAAATGGCTTGCAAACCCAAGTCACCCCCGTCCAATCAAATCCAACCTCTGCTGAAAGTGAGTTTGCGCTCACGCCAAGCAATTCATCAACTGAATCGGGCACATGGAAAGGGATTGCGATTTTTTCTAGTGTCGGTTGGCTGATTACGTTGGGATTTTTAGCTGTAAAATGGTTTATTTCACGTAGCAAAGTGGTTGAGGTTATCGAAACGCCAGCAGAAATATCATTAAAAATGTGCTCAAAATTGTTGAAGAAAGCCTGTTTGAGTAATGATAAATACGCGGCAAAAGAAGCCTTGCTACGCTGGGGGAAAATTCAGTTTAATGTCACCAGTTTAGGGGCGATTGCGCCACATTGTGAAGCGCGTTTGCGTGATGCTATTTTAGAACTGAATACCGCGCTTTACAGTCAACACGCTGTGGCGTGGGAAGGGAAAAAATTGTTTCAAGGATTTAGCGAAAATGCGGCTCGCACTAAATTGTCTAGTCGTAGCGAAGATGACGTATTAAAACCGCTTTATCGCTTGTAATGTTTTTACCCAAAGATTTTATTCAAACTGCGCAAGGCCTTTTATTTGCAGTTGTTGTCGCAGGCGTTGAAGAAAATAAAGTCCGTTGTTTTCTGCGTTATGTGCGCCATGAAAATGAACCATGGCGCAAAATATCTACCCATGATGCCAATTCTTTATTAAAGGCGTATCATCCTGCGTATTGTTTTCACTCTCCCTTGCTCGATGCGTTTTTACATGGTGTATCACTCGATGCCATTACACGTCATCATCGACCTACTGAACGATTAACGCAGCTTTTATATCAAAAACAGCATGACGCCATTGAAAAAGATTGCGTGGATTTATGTCGATTATTTGAAACACAAGGTGTTGATTTATCCACTATTGGCGTGACTGGTTCACTGCTAATTTCAAAGCACAATGCCGATTCAGATATTGATTTAGTTTGTTATGACGTGGCCGTTTTTTCAAAATGCCGCGAAGCCCTGCGAGAATTGCTCGCGCAACACGCGTTGACTGATTTAAGTGAAGTGGATTGGCAAGCGTCTTATGAGCGACGTGATTGTGAATTGGATTTTGAATCTTATGTGTGGCATGAGCGTCGCAAATTCAATAAAGCCTTAATTAACGGACGTAAATTTGATTTAAGTTTAGTTGATACCCAACCGGTTTCTGCTATTTCTTATCGTAAACGCGGCGCGATAAGGTTATCTGTGAGCGTCATGGATGATACGCGCGCATTTTGTTATCCAGCGGAGTTTCAATTAGCGCATCCGCTCATTCAAAGCGTGGTGTGTTTTACTGCAACCTATACGGGGCAAGCGATAGCGGGTGAGATGATTGAAATTGCAGGGATGCTTGAAGAAGATGAGCACGGCAATCAGCGAATCGTGGTCGGTTCAAGTCGAGAAGCGCAAGGCGAATTTATTAAAGTGATACGCACATGAATTTACGTGATTTTGACGCAGTAATTTTTGATTTAGATGGGTTGATTCTCGATACCGAGCCAACGTATTTTATGGCATGGCAGAACGCAGCCACTCAGATGGGGTTTGATTTGCCGTTTGAGTTTTTTACGCATTTTTCGGGGCTGTCCTATGTGGAAATTCGAGCAGTTTTTGAGGCGCAATGCGGTAAACATTTTGATTTTGATCTGTTTCATGTGAAGAGCAGTCAATGTTGGCGCGATATTGTTTTGCATCAAGGCATTGCGGTTAAACGCGGTGTCCTCAATGTGGTTGATCGGTTAAATGCTAAAAAAATACCGTATTGCATCGCCACCAATAGTCCGCGTGTGAATGCGCTCGAATGTTTAGCTTTAGCGAAAATAGCGCATGTATTTCCCCTTGTCATTGGGCGGGACGACGTGATTCACGGTAAACCGATGCCGGATATTTTCTTGAAAGCCGCTGAGAGCTTAGCGGTCAATATTCAATCATGCGTGGTGCTTGAAGATTCTCTCACGGGCGTTCTCGCCGCCAATCGAGCAGGCGCGTTCACCGTTTTTGTGCCATCGACTTTTCCTGTGGATTTGCAAGCACAAGCGCTTGCAGATTTAACATTAGCGCATTTGGATGAATTGTGAAGTCATTTTTAGATGCAATCTTTATTCGTATTGAGGTTATGCGCATCATAAAAAAGCCGCAAAACAGAGGTCGCAGATACCCTTTTTCGTTTTTAACACATAATCATCAAACGTTTAAAACACGCCCTTCGTCATCAATGTGGTAAATCGTAACCATATTTTTGAATAATGGCCTTTGCAGGCGCCGTTTTTAAATAATCCAGCAAGGCTTTTGCAGCGGGATTATTTTCACCTGTTTTTAGCAATACGGCATTTTGTTTGATTGGCGCATAAAGGGTTTGCGGCACAATCCAAGCTGAACCGCTTGAAATTTTGCCATTTTCGCTCACTTGTGACAGCGCAATAAAACCCAGTTCCGCATTGCCTGTGCTGATAAATTGATAGGCTTGAGAAATATTTTCACCGACTACAACAAGCGGTTGTAATTTATCGAGTACGTTTTGATTTTTCAAAACATCAACTGCCGCCGCGCCATACGGTGCAAGTTTTGGGTCGGCAAGTGATAAATGTTGAAAACCACCTTGGTTTAAAATGTCGCCTTTGTCATCTACATAATTTGCTGTTGCTGACCACAAAACCAATTTTCCCAGTGCGTACGTGAAATCGGTTTTTTCAACGGCAAAACCCCCTTGTTGCAAGTTAGCGGGGCTTTTATCATCCGCAGACAAAAATACGTCAAATGGGGCGCCGTTTTCAATTTGTGAAACAAACTTACCCGACGAGCCAAACGATAATTTTGCGCTGTGACCCGTGGATTTTTCAAACTCAGCGGCAATTTCAGTCATCGGTTTGGTAAAATTGGAGGCAACCGCAACCAGCGTGGTTTCAGCTTTTGCCAACGCCGTAAAGAAAACGAAGAAAAACAATATCATTAAACGCATATATTCACCTCAAAAGCGCAACATACTTTGCACATAAACATAATCGACATCTTGTGTGTCGGGAGCTTTTGGGGCATTTTTGGCAAATTCACCTTTGAACAAATGCGCCCAACTTGTTTCAAAATTCAAACTGCTATTGAAATCCCAGCGCGTTGTCAGTTCGATTTGATGGCCAAGGTAATCATCGGTTTTGCCTGTTTTGTCTTGCAAGCCTGCCGTTGTCCACGCGTCTTTTTTCTCAGCTAACCAATAAAAACGATGACTGAAACCAACTTGAACATTTGAAAGCGGCGAAAAATTTACGTTATAACCTGGTGAATTGATATTGCTTCGTGCAAACGCGCCATAAATTCCCGTGGCGCCAAATTCAAAACGCCGTGCGCCATAAAGTGTGTCGAAACGTTCATCATTGCTATCCGTGGGATTTTTATCACCGCTAGCATAATCATAAAGTACAGCAAAACGCGGTTTCCAAGCCATATCATTCGTATAACCTAAATCAATATGTTGATACCACGCTTTATGTTGCCATTCTTTATTATTGGTTGCTGATGTACGAATTGTGCCGAATTGCCCAATGGTTTCTAATTGAAAATCAACTTCGCCTTTCGCGGGTTTAATATAAAGTCGTCCACCTGGTGTGAAATAACGTCGATTGCGCGTTTGACTTTTCGCACTGTCGCCTTCATCAAGATGATACAAATACGCCTCCGCATTCACGCCAAAACCGATGTTGTACAGGTCAAAAAATCCACCTGAAAACCATGTTTTGCCGTCGGCAGTATCAAAATCATGTTCACCGTCTAAAATCGCCGTTGCACTACTTGGATAACGATTCACAGGCATTGTTGCAAACGCGTTAAACTGCCAATTGCCATAATCCAAAACACGCAACCGCAAACCGTCAAAACTGTTAATCGTGTTACGCATGGCATTTCGCGCTAAAAGTCGCCGACTACCAAAATTTAACGTTTGTCGACCTGCAATCATTTCGGTTCCTAAACCACTATGTAAGAAATTTTGGTCTGACCACGCTAAATAACCTTGAATCCAATCGGCTTCATTAACGTGCGTATTATTGACGCCTGTTGCCAAATCTGAACCCAGTTGCCGTGCATCTAAAAATTCGCCGCCAAAGCGAAAATGATTAAAACGCGCTTGCGCAAAAACATCGGTTTGCAATGGAATTTGTTGGTCGCCGCCTGTGCCACCCGCTTTAAAACTGCCGTCTATTGTTTCATAACGAGTGCGTTGTTCAACTGAAAATGACAACCACTTTGGCAAATTCAACGTATCGTGCAAATTCCAAACAGGTTTTTCATATTGATTATGACCAAGTAGCGCGTCCGTCATCTGACTTTCAAACGCGGCGAAAGGAGGTGTTGTGTATGTTTCTTTCTCTTGAGCGAATCCAATTTGCGTCACGAAAGTAGCGGTGATAAAGCCTAAAATCGTCTGTGTTTTCATAACGCCTCACGCCACCGCTAAAATCACGGAACCGGCTTTAAAAATAGCAATAGCCGATTGGTTTTCCATTAAACCTAGGTTTGTAACGCTATCATTGGTCACTGTCGCGGCGACTAAATCGCCACCGTTTAAGGTAATATCAATTTCAGAATTAACCGCGCCGTGGGTGATGTTTATCACGTTACCTTGCAATTGATTTCGTGCCGATAATCGGTAACCGCCTAAATTAGTTGCAATGATAATTTGCGACGCTTTAACTAATGCAATAACGTCAATGCCTTCTTTAATGCCGAGTGCATCGGTAGATTCTTTCGTAATTGAGGCAACAATCATGTCGCCACCGCTCAAGCGAATTTGCACTTCTACATAGACAACGCCAACCGTTACGCTACAAACAATGCCTTTAAATTGGTTTCTTGCACTGATTTTCATCCTATTCCTTCTAAAAATTCACGCGTGTAAAACATGATAACGGCTATGATTATCGACACGCATGGCACTATACTATCGTTATATAGTAAAGTAAATAACGGTTATTTTTTAAGGCTAAAACAATAATGACATCACCACAAAATACACTACCTTCACCAGTATGGGTTGAAGGCGATTTACGTCTTGCCGGCTTAGATAATCGAATGATTGCATTACTCAAAGCCATACACCAAAGCGGCTCACTCAATCAAGCCGCAAAGCAAGTGGGTTTAAGCTACAAAGGTGCGTGGCAAATCATTGAAAGAGCCAATAACTGTTCGCCTAAAGCGTTAGTGTCCACGGCGACAGGGGGCACAAAAGGGGGCGGCACAGCGTTAACGCCAGCAGGTAAATCCTTCATTGAGATGTTCGATTTGCTACAAGTACAACATCAATTTTTTCTCAAAAAATTAAACAATCATCTTTTAGAAAATCCAGATAACGTGTTGTTGTTTGAGCGTTTAGTGGTGAAAACCAGTGCAAGAAATCAACTTTTTGGCAAAATTATGAGTATTTTGCACGGTAGCGTTAATGTCGAAATTACGCTTCAACTCAAAGGCGGTGAGCAAATTATCACAACAATTAGTGTGCTAGATTTTCATGAATTAAATTTAACACTTAATTCAGATGTGTTATTGCTTTTAAATAGCGCAGAAATCATGCTCACTACAATTGATAATCCAAAACAATTTTCAGCACGAAATTATTTAATGTGCCATGTTATTCAAATTCGAGAAGACTTAATTTATGCGGAGGTCACGCTATTATTTACAGGAGGTGAAATGCTAATGGCGACAATAACAAAACAAAGTTTGCATGATTTAAGGTTGGAAAAGGGTGGGCGCGTTTTTGCCGTTTTTAAAACTAACGCACCCATTTTAGGGATTCAATCTTGTCCATCATTTGTGGGGTGATTTAATTGGGTTTTACTTGACGGACATCATAGCATACTATTAATAAATCCAAAAAAATGGGGTTAGATAAACTAGCATCATTTTGCAAATAAAAAATCCCCTTACGGATTTCACTGTAAGAGGATTTGTTGGCTGTTGATTATTTAAACTTGGGGATAACCAACAGTATGAATAACCGTAGCACTATCAAGAGTGAAATTATTATCCACATAACTCACAAAATGGGTGCCCTCAGTGGTTGCATTACTGTACCATAACGATTTTACCGTGTTATTGGCGTTGATGGTTTCAGTTTCGGTGAAATAGATCGCATTCTCTTCCAACACCTTAAATTGATCAACATTGCTTGCAAGTTTCACAGCCGATTGTGCGGTTGCCACATATAAATCATTATTGGCTGTTTGGAAGAACACTTGATCTGCATCAAGTTGTAAAACTACATTAGCTGCTGAATTTAAATCAGAAACGCTTGGTGTTGCCATTGATGTATCAACAGAATGAACCCCCGTTTTGTTTGAGAATACCAAGGTACTGCCAATTAAATAACTACTCGTTGGCACATCATCGCTGATTTTGATGGTTCCATCTGCAGTGCCATCAGAAATGAAATAAGCGGTTGAATTAGAATTCACATAAGCAGGGAAAAGTATTTTGTCGCCTATGGTGATAACGTTACCTTGATTGGTTCCTGCTAATCCAGCACCACTGCCAGTTAAAATATCTTTGACCAAATGGAATGAATGGTCTGATTTATCTGCAACCCACAATTCTTGGCCACTGGTGGCATCAGAAACAACAAAAAATCCATGATTAGGCGTAGCGGCGAGAAATTGTGCACTGCCTGAAATATCACTCATTTTGACGGCAGTACTTCCATCGGTTGAGAATAGCGATGTTTTAGAAACGCCATCAACAAAGTTTGTGTCTGTGAAATACAACGCATCGGCCGTGGCTTTTAAGATAGTAGGATTTGAAATAGTATCCGCAGAGATTAAATGCGTATTGGCATCGGTGCCATCCGTGATACCCAATTTGCCATTAGCGATGAAAATAGCTTTATCACCTAGTAAGGTAAAGTTGTATGAGGAATAGTAACTATTAGGTGTACCTTCATAATTAATTCTCACCGTTCCTTCTGCAGTGCCATCGCTGACCCAGAGCTGACTGTTGTAATAGTCGTTGTTTGGATTTGCTGCAAAAATGAATTTGCCTGAATTCAATACAACGCCTTGCAAAGCGCTTCCAAGCAAATTGGAGTAGTAATTAAAATTTCCACTACCAGGATTAATATCTTTCACAATGCCAGAAGTGGCTTTGCCATCAGCCCCGATTTTAAGTAGACCTAATTCTTGACCATAAGGCGCCGTATTCGCTACAAACCAATAATTACCATGTACCATATCTTGAATGGTTGAAGATAAAGAGGACGGCAAAATTTCAACAGAAGATTCAAAAGTTCCGCTCACTGTACCATCTGAAATCAAAAGTCCTTTGTCACCCAGCGAGAAAGCAATTTTGCCATTGTTGAGTTTCAACAGATTATTAACATAACCAATGTCATTTTGAATTACAGACGTGCCAGAAACTGTTCCATCTGTGGCTGTTAAATTGATTTTTCCTGAATTGTCAGGCGACTGAAATAAGACTTTAGTTTTGTCGCTGTTGGTTACAGGGTTATAACCCGTTCCTACAGATTGTGTTCCATTCGTTGTGCCATCACTGACTTTTAGTTTGTAGCCACCGTTGTAATAATCATAACTGTTAGTAACAAGCGTCCAAGGCTCTTGTTTGGTTGTTGGTGCTTTTAATGTTGGGGCATAAGTGAAGGAAATACCTGTGCCACTTTGATTGCCGGCGACATCGGTTTGGTAAATTGTTATCTGATTATAGCCTTCAACAGGAGTGGGCATTGTACTTGAGGCTCCCTGCCATTGCCCATTAGCATAAAGTTGGTATTGAACAGTCGCCCCCATTTCTAAATTTGAAACGGAAACCAAGCCATCTCTAGTAAGTGTTCCATTGTTTGTTTGAATAGGATGTGTAATAGATAGAGTCGCTGTTTTAGGTGTAGTATTGTCTAACGTAAAATTGAATGAACTCTCTTTAGACGTTGTTTCACCATCGAATTGGCGCACAGAAATGGTGTTTTCTCCAGCATGGAATAATTTCGCATTGGCGCTTGAGTAGGCATCAATGTAATTAGACTTTGTGTCCAGCCATGTCGTGCCGTCATCCACGCTGTATTGGAGTGTGGCATTGACTTTGAGATTATCGACATAGAGAGAGGGATTATTGGTGATTTTATCCGTTTGCGATTTTCCTGAGTCATTGGCTAATCGTACATTTAACGTCGTAGTGTCCAAAGTAAACTCGAGTGTTTTTGTTTCTGACTCATTGCCTGCGGCATCAATTTGTTTGACATAAATGGTTTTTGCCCCATCGCCGCCGAGATTAGAGGGAGTGAATCTTACATTGTCGATAGGGTCACTCCACCAAACATTAGGTGAAACCCAATCTGTTCCATTAAGACTGTATCTGATGGAAGCGTTTTGTTCATAGTTTTGTAATACGATGGCTGGGTCATTCGTAATTTTGTCAGTGGAAGACGTCCCATTGTCATTAGCAAGCGACACACTTAGCACAGCAGGTGCTGTTGTGTCGGGTGTAGGCGGAACATACTTAGGGTCAACTGTGAACCCGAAACTCGCCCCTGATGTATTTCCCGCTATGTCTGTTTGGGTAACATTAATTTGATTCTGACCTTCTCCAAATATCACGTCAGCCAAATTTGTAGTGTTAGCGTATTCCCAATGGTTTCCACGCCAATCATTAACTAAATATTGGTACTGATATGACAACGTCGTACCCTCTTCAGCCCCTGTAATTTTAAAAGTGGGCTTAGTTGTGTTAGTGGTATTACCAGCTATCCCATCAAAACGAATGTTCATGCCTGTTGGCGAGGTGGTATCTAAGGTAAAGGTCAATGAACTCTCTTTAGACGTTGTTTCACCATCGACTTGGCGCACAGAAATGGTGTTTTCTCCTGCATGGAATAATTTCGTATTGACGCTGGCGTAAGCATCAATGTAATTAGACTTTGTGTCTAGCCATGTCGTGCCGTTATCCGCGCTGTATTGGAGTGTAGCATTGGCTATGAGATTATCGACATATAAAGAAGGACTGTTGGTAATTTTATCCGTTTTCGACTGTCCCGAGTCATTGGCTAATCGTACATTTAACGTCGTGGTATCTAAGGTAAATTCAAGTTTCGTTGCAGCTGATTCATTGCCTGCGGCATCAATTTGTTTGACATAAATGGTTTTTGCCCCATCACCGCCGAGATTAGTGGGAATGAATCCTGCATTGCCTTTAGAGTCCCACCAACCGTTAGGTGTAGGTGCAACCCAATCTGTTCCGTTAAGGCTGTATTTGATGGATGCTCCCTGTTCATGGTTTTGCAATGCGATGGCTGGGTCATTCGTAATTTTGTCAGTGGACGACACCCCATTGTCATGCGCAAGCGATACACTTAGTACGGCAGGTGCTGTTGTGTCTGGTTCGGAGAGACTAATAGCCTTACTTCCCATCACCACATCTCCAATTTTCATAATAGCGGCACTAGAGAGTGTAACGGTAAAAGATTCAGAACCATCACCAAAACTTAAACCGGTTCCATCTTCTTGCACTGGAATGGTGGCAATTAAAACATCTCCTGAAGAACCAAATACATTGAGCGCATTGCCTGCTTGTGAAAAAAGATAGTCGCTTGAACTTAACGAAAAATTCACTATTTCGATATTTTGGTCAACTTCAATGCCATTGAGTATGAGCATTTGATCAGTGATTGGCAGATAACCAAGGATATTGACAGTTTCTAAGCCTGTTGAGCCAGATATACTCAAATTATTATTTGCAGCGGTGAATGTATCATCGTCAGCTAGAAAAACTTTGGTTTTTATTTTTGTCGTCATGGGGGAATCTCGATATTCTGTGTAATTAAGAAAGTGTATTTGAACCAAACAAAGTATTAAAACTGGAGGTAAACAGTAGTGCTTTGTCTTGTATGTCAGTCAAGCCTGTTAAAGTGATGAGAGCATCTTGTCCATCGACGCTTGTCCAATGCAAGTCGGCTTTTCCATCTATAAAACTGGTGTTTAAAACAGAAGGTTTATGCCCAGCGGGAAAATGTAATGAATCACCCGTCGAAAAATCAGCGATAGTAAAATTGTAATCACCAGCCAGAATGTTAAATGCAATATTGCCGGTGTTTGCATTTTGACTACCATCTGTTGAAATAGTGATGTTTTGTGCTGTATTACTTGGTGTTGGCGCCGTAGTTTTATAAGTTAATGCCGTGTTACCAAATTGCTTACTAATATCAGAAGCAAATAACAGTGCTTTATCTTGATCGGCAGTTAATCCAGTCAAAACGACAGTAATTTCATTTCCTTTTGACGCCCAATGAAGCTCCACTTTTTTATCGGTTAAATCTTCATTTTTAACGGTAATCGTTTGTCCTATTGGAAAAATCAAACTATCGTCGGCGCTGAAGTTAACAATGCTGTAGGTGTAATTTCCGGTAAGAAAATTAAATTTTATTTTCGCGGTACTTGCGTCCGTATTGCCAGAATTTGAAACCGTTATATCTGTTGATGGAGTAGTATGTTGTTGAGCATCATTAATAGCCTGTTCTGCAGCCTCTTTATCAGCAGCAATTTTGTCAGCTGTCGCTTTATCAGCAGCAATTTTGTCAGCTGTCGCTTTATCAGCAGCAATTTTGTCAGCTGTCGCTTTATCAGCAGCAATTTTGTCAGCTGTCG
>JBDLTP010000006.1:0-4398 GCA_039805765.1 Pseudomonadota bacterium | reverse complement strand
TCTTCTTTTTCCATTACTGCAAGGAGTTTTCTTCTAAATTTTTCTGGGTAGGCCATGGCGATTGCAATCGTATTTATAAATCGTCTATTATCTCATCTTCTTATGCCGCTTTAGCTATATCTGAGCAATGTCATCACCGTTTGCCCGTTTTGATTTGCTTGTGCAAGCATCGCAGCACCCGCTTGCTGAAGAATTTGCGCACGAGCAAAATTTGCCGTCTCCATCGCAAAATCAGCATCCATAATGCGCGATTTTGCAGCGGATTGATTTTCAACGCCATTTTGCAAATTGGCAATTGTTGTCGTGAATCGATTCTGAGTTGACCCTAAATTAGAACGCTCCGTATCAATAGCTGCAATCGCAGTATCAATATGATTAATAGCCGATAACGCGTAGTCAGCTGCTACCGCATCTACTTTAGTTGACGCGTCAACTACTAATGGATTTTTTGCCGCCACCGCTAATTTATCCGTTTCATTAGAAGCTACCGTTTTAAGCGGATCATCCACAAAGGATGCACTAGCTAAAGCCTTAGCTATCGTGTAACTCGCCAATGCTTTTTGCGCCTCTCTATCCGCGCCAAACGAATTGCCTGTTCGATACGCTCTATTTACGGCATCATTTAATGCACTCGAAATAGACAGCGTTCCATCTGCATTTTCACTCGACGCCAATTGATATATAGAGTCACCCGTCAATTTATTGATCATATCAGCATAAATATTCTGATTTGATGCCTCAATATTAACTTTCGCGGCATCCGCTAATTGAGCTGCCGTAATTTGTAGCGACACGGCTTGTGCACTATCGGTCACACTTTTATTTGCAATGATTGCATCTGTTGCAATCACCGACGCATTGGTGGATTGATTAACCGCATCACTCACTACCACAGAATCTGAAAACGCTTCCGATACATGAAATTTATTTTTATTAGCAGCCGTCATAACTAATGTCGCTGCCGAAGACAACGCAACGGCGGATGCCGCCGCTGCATTAGCACGAGAGGCTGCTTTTGCTAACGCTAAATCTGTTGGTGATTCAGCTGCTTTTTTAGCTGCAACGATGGCAGCGTTAGCTAGCTTTGCCGCATTTACAGCCGCTTTCAAATCGGCATTAGAACCAGCTTCATTAACATTCAACGCAACACTTGCCGCTAATACAGCATCAATAGCTTGATTGGCGGGATTCAGCGTGGTTTTAGTCACAGGCGCTAAAAGCGCCCCCATATTAGACACCGCAACACTAATTCGACTATTTGTATCGGCATTTGCACCAACTTGAATACTCAAGCCACTCGACAAATCCCCATTCAAGATTTTTTTGCCATTAAATTCACTATTTTGCACCACACGAAGCAACTCATCATTGAGTGCCTTAAATTCCGTGTCCATTTTTGCACGGTCTGAGGCAGAAACACTCGCATTACTCGATGATTGAACCGCTAAATCTCGCATTCGCTGTAGCGTACTTGTGAGGGATCCGAGCGCGCCTTCAGCAGTTTGCGTCAATGATATTCCATCATTTGCATTTCTCACTGCCACGTTCATGCCGCGCACCTGTGACATCATCCTGTCCGCAATCGCAAGGCCGGCTGCATCATCTTTTGCATTGTTTACGCGCACACCAGAAGATAAACGTGTCATCGCACTTGCTAGCGCAAGCGTCGTGCCACTTAGGTTACGTTGACCATTAATCGAGCCAAGGTTTGTATTGATAATCAGTGCCATGCCAACTCCAAAGATTTAAAGAATAAAGCTCTTTTTAAATTAGGTAATTTTTTACTGTGCGTAACGATGTTGTGTTTTTTTGATTTTGACTGCATCATCAAAAAAATAAATCACACGCAAAAATTACGCTCTAACATCCGTTGAAATAACATAAGCACAAAAAATACCAACAAATAAATATCAATAAAAAACAATAAACTAAATCACTAAAAACACAAAAAAAGCCAATAAATTGACTTTTTATTTCATTCAATTTTCTTTCCACTATGCCTTAGCCACCCACATCACCGCACTATGAAAACGAATAATCAGGTAACACCACTCAATGTCCTTATTTTTGAATATGTCACTGGAGGAGGATTTTCGGCTGAAAATGTGCCTAAAAGTTTAGAAAATGAAGGAAAAATGATGGTGGAGGCGCTGTTAGCGAATTTTATGGCACTGCCTTTTATGAATGTTAGCGTGCTAAAAAAAAATGACGCAGTCCCTCTTGAGGATAATTTTAAAATGCAAATTCAAGAGGTTGACGCAGTTTGGGTGATTGCGCCCGAGTTTGATGGCATTTTAGAAACATTTTGCCGCTACGTTGAAATAGCGGAGAAACAATTACTTACGTCCCCTTCGCATGCGGTTGCGATAGTGGCTGATAAATTCGATACTTTTATGCGACTCGAAGCCGCACACATTCACACAGTTCCAACTGAAATATTTAAACCACACGCTATTTATAATGAAACGCAGGAATGGATTATCAAACCCATTGATGGTGCTGGAGCAGAAAATACGTTTTTAATGACGTCACTGAAACATTGGGCTAATTTACCGCCATTGAATAAACCTTTCATTATTCAACCACATATTGACGGTGAAAAGATCAGCTTATCTTGTATATTTGATCGGGGCAACGCTGTATTGCTCTGTGTGAACTTACAGATTTTTGATGTACATAATAATAGTTTTCATCTTAATACTATTCATGTGAATGAGCGCGAAGATAAAAATGGCGATTATCAACAAATAGCCTCGCAAGTAGCTACGGCATTTCCTGATTTATGGGGCTATGTTGGTATTGATTTAATTCAAACACCAAAGGCGTGTTTTGTCCTGGAAATCAATCCACGCTTAACCACCTCTTTCGTGCAAATTGAATCAAAACTCGACATCAATGTTGCCAAAATGGTGATGTCATTATGTTATGATTCATCCCTATTTTAAATTTTTATAGGGACGCCACCATGACACAAGAAAAATCCTTAAATGAAAAAATTGAACAAATTTTGGCGCAAGAAGACTTGATTGCGCAACGCAAAAGCTGGAAAGGACGTTTAAAACATATTTGGCAATCTGACGATCGCAAACACGCGCTAAAAACCGAATTGTTTGAAGAATTAAGCAAAACAGCTTTGTTTACACTGTTTCTTATCGTCGCGTTCATATTTACACTGACGCTTTCAGTTTTATAACGCTAGACTGTATGCTCTTGACATATTTTTTCACTGTCACTTTGCGTGAGTGATTGATGCGTCAAGCCACACGTAAAACCGGTGTCCGTTATCGTAAAATAGTTGCACGTTTTACATAACCCAAATGTTTTTGATTGATTCGCTTTTTGTAGGGCAAGTAACGCCTTGAGAAACGTATCTTCATGACTTAATACTTCCGTTTTACTTAAGATTTCACTAGCCTGTGAAAACAAATTAGTCGAGCGAATACTATCAAGAATGACCTCGCCTTGCGGGCGAAGGCATAAATGCACAACACGCTTATCTTGGCTATCGATTCGCTTTTCAATCAGATCTCTGCGACTTAAAAGCAACAGCGTTTGAGACACTGTACCTCGTGTCATACCCAGATAGGATGCGAGTGCCGCTGGTGTATCACTGTAACGATTGCAGCGTGAAATATAATCTAACATTTGAAAATGCACAGGCTGTAATCCAAATTCCGTACACTTTTTTCTCTCTTCAGAGCGAATTAACGCCACCATCCGCTCAATTGACGCATATACCTCAGTTGCCATAGTGATGTATTTTTTCAATCCCAATAAATATTAACGAGCCTCAAAGGCTAACATAAAAAACCTCATTGTCAGCAAAACCAGTACAAGAATGAGACATAATTTACATTCTGGTACTGGCCGTATCCATTAACTCTGTCCAGGTAACATTCCAACAGATCCAGGTTTAATACGTTTACAGGTGACAATCACGTCTTCTAAATGACAGTGTTTTTTATCTCCTGTTTCTCCTTTGCAATCCGTACAAAGTAACTTTCCTGTATTTTTCACTCCTTCAACATGCCAACCATATCCCTGTTTTTGACAAAATATTTTGCTGTATTTATCGATCGTATACTGTTTTTGCGCATTTTCTTGTGCGGCACTTTCCGTCATACATAGCGAAGGTAGCGTATTTGCCATTAGATCACGATAAACATACTCTGTTGCCTGTGTGGTACTTGACGCTATCAGCACTAAAAATATCAAGCTAATTCTTTGTAATATCATTTCATCCTCCCTAATTTAAGACTCGAATATTCATTTGGGCAGCTTCTTCTTCAAGTTGCTGTTTAATTGGCTCAAATTTATCACTCTCACTTTTCTTCACAATGGCAAGTGTGGTCAATAAAGCCAACACTAACGCTCCCACATAGAGCCAGAAACGGTCAT
>JBDLTP010000005.1:0-4542 GCA_039805765.1 Pseudomonadota bacterium | reverse complement strand
AAAATATCTTCGCGCAAAATACTCGCGGGATGGGGAGGGTTAAACATAGTCACTCCTAATGATAATCTTGATAATCAACCAACTCAGCATCTTCACCACTAAATCGAAACGTGAGTCGCCAATTTTTATCTACCCAAATAGCGTAATATCCATCGAGTTGATGACTAAGTGAATGGAAACGCCAGCCAGCATATCCATTTCTTTTGGTGCTTTGGCATTGTTCAATAACGTTAACTGACGTGCTAGTTTATTCGCGTTTTGCGCTTGAATACCGGCTTTAGAACCTGTTTCGAAAAACAGTTTAATGCCTTTGTGAGAAAAACTTTTAATCATGAATGAAATTGTATCGTGTATAGATACAAGATACAACAGATAAGGGGTTAATTAACCAAAAGAACGATTGTTCTACAAAACATCTCGATTGCTAGGTATGATTATTTTATAGAAAAATAGTTATAAGTTATTGAATATTAGGCTTTATTTTTAATTTTTGACATTCAGTTTAATTCTCTCAAGTCCTACTTTTTTAGCTAAAACGTGAAATACTTCAGGTACTTCATTTGCGACACGAAGTAATTTGTCCATGGATGCCGATTGAATCACATCATTGTTCTCATATTTTGAAAAGGCGACTGAGCCACCACCAAAAATGGTTGCCGCTTCATGTTGCGTAATACCTAACAGCATACGAATTTTTCTGATTTCTTCACCCGTTAAAAGTCCATCAACTTCTTTTTTAAAAGCAAGCATGGCTCTTTTGTTTTGACGCATTTGGGTTGCACTAGCTTGTTCACAACCACAACTGTCACAGACAGAATAATAACTGTTTAACTCGGTCGTATGTTTTTTATATTCAACAGTGTTTTTATCCATCAACTCTTCAAGACGTCCTTCTCCACAAATTTGGCAAATTGTCTTATTCGTCATAGCTACCTCTTATTTTCAGAAAGATGACAAGACACTAAAAGCAATAGTTGCCCTGTCTTCCCAATAGCGAATTTAATGTAATATTCAAAATCCAAATCTTTATTAGCATTTGCAGTCCATTGTTTAACATAAACGCGATAAGCATCACAAGCAGCCCAACATCCGTTTGGAGATTGTTGGCACCATTCTGAACCCAAAAATTTGCCACCCGTAAAACATAATGGAATCAATCTCAAAATATCCTCTGCATCCAGTTCATATTTTTGTAAATCATCTTTGCATTTTCGTGTCCAAGCAATAACGCCCTGACTTCCTTTTTCTTTAATTAGAGCAAGTACCTCTATTTGACTATAGATAGGCATGCCCATTATTTTTCGATCAGGACGCTCAAGTATGGGGACAGTGCCTTCGTATCGGCTAATATTGTTATTATTTACCATAATGGTAACTTTATCAAAGTTGACATAATGATACAATCAAAATTTCAATAAGTGGTGCTAATCAACAAAAGGCTCTAAAGTTCCACGGGATTTATCGGCACCACCAGCCATAAAAACCGCGAATGTCAGTGCAATTCACGCGACTTTATAAAATAAAGCAAGGCCGAGCGTGACACATCCATAATCTTTGCGACTGATGCTTTTGATACTTTTTTGCCCTGCATGGGGAGTTCGATTTCTCAGATGAGCGAATAGTCGATTCGATGGGCTTGGAAGTTCCCAAAAATCCGGACTGGAAATCGGACTAAAACTGGGAAGTTCTAAATCGGTTCAACGCCACGCCAGCTATGGCGTTAAAATAAATATTATAGGACTTTGGTGTCGTTTGTTTAAATGCACCCAAATTAAATTTTTGAGAAATTGTCTGGCATTTAAGCAATACTGTTAAAAATTCGTTCTTTTAGTATCCGACTTGTTTTGTATTGTACGCTAAAGGCGTATAATGCAGATTATGAATACAGTTGCCGAAACTCCCATTTTTCAACGCTATGCAGCCGATATTTGGACGGATAATGAGCGTTCTCAATTTGTGAATTGGATAGCCTGTAACCCGTTAGCGGGTGATGTTATTCAAGGTTCAGGAGGGTGTCGTAAGGTACGATGGTCAAGATCTGGAATGGGTAAACGTGGTGGTGCAAGAATTATTTATTTCAATGGTACTGATGGGAGGGTATGGTTATTAATTGTTTATACTAAAACCAAATTCGATAACTTACCAAGTGACTTTCTTGCTAAATTAAAATACGAGGTAGAACATGGATAATGAAATGGCTCAGTTTCAAGAAGATTTGCTTTTATCTGTAAGGCAAATGAAAGCAGAAAAAGCAGCTCATGTAACAGAAATAGCGTTACCGCTTGTAACTGAAGTTCGTCATGCTACTGGACTTTCTCAAGTACAGTTTGCTCGATTAATAGGCGTATCTGTTCGGACGCTACAACATTGGGAACAAGGACGACGTTCACCTTCTGGTGCTGCAAGAACATTAATACGTGTCGCTCAAAAACATCCTGAATTTCTTCTCGATCTTTCTTGATCTCTTATGATGGGATTTTTTAGGACATAAAAAAACCACAAGCAGAGTGAACTTGTGGTTTCCTTATTTTACCCAACCTTCACACTAAAAATAAAATTGGACGGATTCTATTCGTGTGCAAGGTAAAATCACAGACTTATGAGCTTTGATTTAATCATGAAATACATAGGAAAACAAGACATTAATTTTGGTAATCATCTCATGTTAAAATATTAAGCTTTATCTCAATATTTATCCTATCAAATATCATGAAAGACGACCTGCCAGCAGAAAATGCCATTCTTGATGCTATCCGCCTCCTCAGTGAAATGGAAGTGCCGCTCAATGAAATCACCGTTCCTATGAAAGCGGCTACTTTGCTTCAAGGGGATGACAGTGATAATGCACTTGAGCGTATTCAATCTCAGTTTAGTAAAATGCTGCTGCGCGGTGGTCTTAATCAAGTATAAAGCTATAAGTCGCATATGAAAACGTGATCGGCACTATCTAATATAAACGAAAGTACTTATTGATAAGATGGCAGACTTGCGGCTTTTGAGGCTAAATGTGGGACAACGGAACGAAAAGACCAGAATGAACCACACTTTTTGCAGATACCTCTATCAACTGAAGTGCGATATTGATAGGCAATGTTACTACTAATATTTGAGTATTTAACGCGCTGGATACTACGCGATTGACAAGCAGGGCAACAAGTTTTCGTTGTGGCCATTTATTTCCTCCTCTCAGAACGTTAAGACAGTAAAGGTTCATATCTACACTGTCTCATTTTGGTTAAAATTTCTCTATTTTTTTGTTAAATAACCATTTGATGAAATAGCGTATAGCAATTAAACAGGTAACTAAAAAAACGATCTCAATTACCCACTCTACCAAAAAAAACAAGGCGAAACTCGCTAATACACCCAGTCCTATAACGATAAAGAACTGAAAAAATTCCATCATCAATATAAATGGGATAATGAAAAACAAACTAACGATGAAAAAAAGTGTAAACATGATTTCAAGTACCATGGGCGTTCACCTATCTTTCATTAATCCCCACTGATTATCAGCTATCACAAGCTATATCAAGGCTTAGTGATGTTCTTCTTGCGTCACTTTTTGCTTTCTTTTCTGATACACTTTTTTCGGTTTTTGCACAGTAGGTTTTTTCAAGCTGCCACGTAAATCAAATGCAGAGATTTCATAGGCTTTGCATAACGATTTCACTTTCTCTAGTGCAGCATCACGTCCTGCCTTTTTACAGGCTTCAATTTTCGCTACTAATTATGCTTGCTCAAGGGCTAATAATTCCAGTTCTGCTTCATAGTTTGTATTAGTGTGGTCGTTCATTTTTACTCCAAAATATTGACTGTCATAGCCTGCTTTAATGTAGGCTGATTGATAAACCTAATTATTGTAGCATTTTATGACATTGATTTACATATTGAATTAGCGATATCTATTGCTATTGACTTATCGCTTTAAGCAACATTGACTGTTGGAAATAATAATCGAAACACAGTCTCTCTATTGACATCGGATAACAATATAAATAGATAGCA
Organism: Pseudomonadota bacterium; assembly: GCA_039805765.1. GTDB lineage: Bacteria > Pseudomonadota > Gammaproteobacteria > Methylococcales > Methylomonadaceae > UBA10906. The sequence goes on along the minus strand of JBDLTP010000005.1, from coordinate 534 downwards.
TATTGTGCTATCATTAATGACATGAACAAAACGCATCAAAAAATCTTACACGCCATTTTTGATAATCCTGTTAATGGAGCAATGAAGTGGTCAGACATTGAATCTTTACTCATCGCAGTGGGATGTCGAGTTGTTGAAGGTAAAGGGCTCATCTGTCACTTTCGAGAAAGCGGGGGTTAAGGTCTTCTTCCATCGTCCCCATCCACAAAAAGAAGCCCTGCGTTATCGGGTGAAAGATGTGCATTTATTTTTACAAAAGATAGGAATTCAGCCATGAACAATGCGATGAAATACAAAGGGTATCTTGCCCGTATCAACTACGACGATGATGATGCTATTTTTGTGGGCCACATTTCAGGTATCAGAGACATTGTTGGATTCCACGGGGAATCAGTAGCACAACTGCGCACCGCTTTTGAAGAAGCGGTTGATGATTATTTAGACGCCTGCGAACAATTAGGGCAAAAACCAGATAAGCCAAGCAATGGCAAGATACTTTTGCGAGTAGATCCCGAAATCCACCGCGCTGCTATT
>JBDLTP010000004.1:0-6911 GCA_039805765.1 Pseudomonadota bacterium | reverse complement strand
CCATCTTAGCTTTCTAATCGCTTCATAGCATTGCGCTTCGCTGACTAACTCTTTGATTGTTAAAAGTGTATTTTCCATTCGTCTAGTTTAACAAAAAGACCTTGGAATCCATATAGAGCCTAGAAATTTACACTATTTTATAATGCGGCATATCACGCATATTTTCATGAAAAATAGGTGATATGCCACATTAAAAAATTTAATGTTTTTAGATTTTTCAGCAACCAATTATTTTTAATTATTTAATTCAATAACTTAATGAATACAAAAAAGATGGCAAATATATTGCCACATTTCTGACAACGATTGGTATTTATTACCTAAATTTATACCCAGAATAAATTTAGATTCGTTAATTAAAAAAATTTCAATTTGAGAAGGAAATAACATGAACAACACTTTTAAAGTATTAACACTTTGCTCGTCTGTGGCTTTATTATTAGGTACAGTGCAAGTAGCGCAGGCGCATTCTGGTTTTAAAACAAGTACACTATCTTCAGCAGATACAACTGGCACAACTTGGAATGCTATCAATGTGACGCACGGTTGTGGCGACTCAAAGGGAGCAAGCAAAGATGTAATTGCATTAAGCATTTTATTTCCAGTTGCAGCAACCAAAGACGAGTTTGCAGCAAATATAATTGCAAGCAAGGGCACTGCAGATGTAATTATCCCAAATTATGACCCAACAACTGATTTTGATTTTGGTGCAACAAGGGCTACAACGGCAGTTCCTTCTATTGCTTATTTGGCTCCTCAAATTACTGCATTAACAGCAGGCAATATCTTTCCGAATACTATCCCTATTGCCGTCAACGGAAGAACAGTTGGATTCCAAAGTTGGCTAGGTAAACCCTATACCGGTGGTTCACCCATCATCGAAACAACCAAAGATGACAAAGGTAATACAATTAACACAACTGGCTCAGGCATATTCAGCATAGGAAAAATAGCATTCAGACCAACTTCTTGTGTCAAAACACTCAAAATTTATGCTGCATCAGTTAGTTGGTGTGAATCGGGTTCTGCATCTTTCAAATCTACAACACGTTTAGACGCATGGGTTCAAGCTGCTGACACCATTTTTTCAAGAGGTTCGGCGACAAGCGAAATTCAAGAACCGCCATCGCCACCTACACTCACAATTATTAGAGACGTGTCCAAAACGCCAATCACCTCAACAGATTGCAGTGGCCAAGCAGATACGATTATTTTGCAACCTAAAAATGAATTCATCAATAAATACGTCCCTATAAAAGCCAAAAGTACTAGCTTCTGGCCAACTGGCGATAAAACCATAGCCCCTCAGCTTTAATAACAGAGTATCAGCACTTCTTTATTTGAAAAGTGCTGATTTTGTTTTACTATAAGCAGTTACCCCCTCACTTGAGAACGTTTAATGAACAATCAGCGTGGACAACTTTTTTTATCGTTAGTCACTGTAGCATTACTTAGCCGTGCACAGCAAAGCAGTGCTGAAAATTCAGGTGAGCAAACATTGGGTAATAAAATAGGCATTGTCGACACTTACACAATTAAGTGCCCAGCACTCACCACCCATTTAGATTTCAAATTACGCGATACAACCGATCAAAGTAATTCTTCTGCTAACACATTACCAAAACCCGACCCTCAAATTATCAATGCCCATTTATCTAAAACAATAGATAGAAAGAAAGTCACTTTTGATGCGCTTAATATTATTCCAAATGAATATAAAGAATTAATACTCAATGGCGGCAATGGTGCTTATCAATTAATACTTGATACTAAAAATACCAATTTACAACTAGTAACAGCTCAAAACTATACCGTTCAATACCGTTGCCTAAACTCAACAGGGGTTGACACCACGCCAGTGGCGGGCGGATTGAAATCGGGTATCGATTCAGCCATCAAAACAATCAAAAATAAAGCAACAGCGACATTTAATTTCAGTTGTACCCAACATAGAACCATCGGTAATACTGATAAAATTTACATGAAAATTACCAATAAACTTGTTATCCCCGCTAATGCAGGCAAAAACAATTTTGCCGTCTTATCTGGTCAAATTTATAAAGATCAAACGGCTATCAACACAACCGACCTTGTCAGCACTGATGATAATTTCAGTGAAAAAGTGACCCTCAACTCAAAAGCAGGAGATTACTTAGCGATTATCGGTACAAATGCGACAAATACCAATAAAAATAATGCAAAAGCGTATTCCTTTGAGTACTCTTGTTTAGATAATTCAAATGCCCTAAAACCATCAACATTATTAACATTGGAAAATAATTAGCCTTATGAAAAAAGTACAATGTCTTACATTATTTTTTATAATTTTATTATCTGCTTCCCTAAATATTGAAGCGCATGAACAAAGCGGAAGTTTAGGTGACTTAGCCTCTTCAACCGATATTTATGCAGTTATTTGCGAAGAAGGATCTAAAAAAGTATATTTTGATTTTTATGGCTCTCTACCAAAAGGCTCCCCCACAGATTTAATAATCAGCGCACAAATATTGAGCGGCCAAAATACGTTAACAATTACAGATCCAAACAGTTCAGATAGACTCCCTAGTCGCAGCGAAGAAATCGAAAGTGATGGTATCATCGTCCTAGTGAATAAAAATAAAGCAGGTAAAGCTAACTTTGTTCTTGATTATCATTGCCAAAGCGCATTAGGTGATCATACTGGTACAGAAATATCCCAAATACAAAATCAATGAAAACGTTTTTATTCCTCGCAGCAACCCTGCTGACTTCAAACGTTAATGCAGCCACTGTTGGCGAACAAGCACCACATTGTGCGTTGACGTCCCTCAATAACGTGCCCGCGCATTTTCACGAATATGCGGGAAAAGTACTTTATGTGGATTTTTGGGCATCATGGTGCAGCTCGTGTTTACAGTCGTTTCCGTTTTTGAATCAACTTGCTCATGAATTTGGCGATCAAGGCCTGCATATTGTCGGCGTGAATTTAGATGAGCAAATTGACGATGCGCACGCTTTTTTAGCACATCATCCTTCAAAATTCACTATCACTAATCGTGGTGGTGAACAATGCGCCAAAAGTTTTAATGTCGAAGCCATGCCCACTTCTTACCTAATAGATAAACATGGCGTGATTCGCTATATTCACCAAGGATTTCGAGAAGGTGAAATAGACGAATTAAAAGTGCAAATTGCTCAATTACTCGCTGAAAAATAAGCTCATGCGGCGCTATTCTTATTTATTACTATGTTTATTTATTCTGTCGGGTTGCAGCAGCATCTCACCGTGGGAGCGAGGAACTCTCGCAAAAGAACACATGAGCCTTGAACCCTCGCCCATGCAAAACAGTTTACGTTCACACCAATACGGCAGTCGTGAAGCCGCATCGGGCGGAAGTTCATCAAGCGGAGGTGGTTGTGGCTGCTATTAAGTCAAATACACTTGCCGCGCTCACCGCCGCCGCCCTCGCCCTTCCGTTAACAACGATTTACGCAAGCGACGAAGAAACTACATTTCAATACGGCAACTATCAAGACGGGGCGCGAAATTTATTTACGACGCAAAGCGGCTTAAAACCCATTGAAGTGGATAGTCTTCAAAGTAGCACTAAATTAAAACTCGCAGACCGTGTTCGTCTTGCGTTTAATTACTCGCAAGATACGTGGAGTGGTGCCACGCCCGTTACCACCGCGCCACTGGCTTTTGGTGGCAACCGTGCCAGTCCCTCTCGTGCAATTACCATTAGCGGCGCCTCACCTTATCTGCAACCCAATAACGGCCTTGTTTATGTCGATGCACAGCATAATCCACTGCAACAAAATCTTGATACAGGCGCTTATTCTAAAAACACCCAATTAGTGCATACGCTCTCGTCCGCATCACCCGAAACACGCAAGCAAGGGGATTTTCGGGTTGGCTACGATTGGGATGAAGCGAGCTTAGATGTTGGCGCGGGAACGTCTGCGGAAAATGATTACAATTCAAGTTTTGGCAATATCGCCGGACGCCTTGATTTCAATCAAAAACTCACCAGCGTGAATGTTGGCTCGAGTTACACCTCAAGCAGTACCGAAGCAATGCTCGATCACGATGCCGTGCCTTATATTGAAAAAAGTACCTTTGGGACGCGTGTGCAATCGCTTGCCAAAGGCGTCAAATTGGTCACTGGTTCACGCGAAGATTGGGCGGGGAATGTAGGTATCACGCAGGTATTAAATAAGTCTGCACTGATTGAAGGCAATGTGAGTTATACCGCCAGTACAGGATATATGGCAAATCCCTACAAAGTTATGGAAGTGTTATTTATTGATCCAACGCAAATCATCGATACAGAAGGCAAACTCAAAGCGACTATGCGTGCATTTTTAGAGCAACGCCCCAACGAGCGCAATCAATGGACGGAAAGTTTGCGTTACGTTCAACACATTGCCTCACTTGATGCGGCATTACATGTAGACTACCGTTTTTTTCATGATGATTGGGGAATTGCAGCGCATACGTTTTCGGCTGACTGGATTCAACCTTTGGGTGATGGCTGGTCGATTACGCCGCGTGTACGCTATTACACACAGGATAGTGCCGATTTTTATACGCCCTATTTGGTCTCTAATCAAGCAGCAAGTAAAAGCGTGATTGATCCCGTGACCCAAAAAGTCACCAGCGTCAAATACGACCCTAAATTATTACCGAAAAATTATTCAAGTGATTATCGTTTATCGGGTTATGGGGCGTTAAGCGGTGGTTTATCTGTCACTAAAAAATTCGCTAAAGGGATTGAATTGCAAGCTGGCGCAGAATATTACACACACGCAGGCGGTTTAAAACTCGGTGGCGGTGGTGAAGGTAATTATGCCGATTTTGATGGTTATTTAATCAATGCTACGTTGAAAGTGGATCTATCAACGCTATCACTCGCTAATTCCATGCACAGCGAACACGGCGAACATCATCATCACGCACATCATCATGGCACAGGCGCCCCTGCAGGCGTCATGTTTGACCATGTTCTCAGTCAAGCCGGTGAGACCATGATTGGTTATCGCTATATGTACGCCAATCAAGCCGGCACCACACAAAATGGCACGAATACGGTTAGTGATGCAACAATTGTCAATAGTGCTTGCGGTGGGCAAAAATGCTACGTCACTCCACATGAGATGAGCATGAATATGCACATGGTTGAGCTAATGTATGCGCCAACCGATTGGCTGACGTTAATGCTAATGCCGCAATTTATGGACATGCACATGACCATGCGCCCACTTGATGGTGCGCCTAAATCACCAAGCATGACCACGCCACTAGGCGCCGCTATTCTGCACTCTGCACATGAACACACCACAGGTGGCATGGGTGATACAGGAATTTATGCGCTGTTTAATGCATTGACTGAAAACAATCAAAAAATCACGGTCAGTTTAGGTATGAGTGCGCCTACCGGTGATTCAGATATTCAATTACGCAACACACATCAACAAGATTTAGGCTATACCCACTATGGGATGCAACTCGGTAGCGGCACATGGGATTTTAAACCTGCGGTGACGTATACCAATCAAATTGATGATTGGTCACTAGGCGCACAATTTAATGGCACAGCACGTTTTGAGTCGAGTAATAAAGCAGGCTTTGCACTGGGTGATATTTTCCAAGCAACCAGCTGGGGCAGTTACGGCTGGACACATTGGTTATCCACTTCCGTGCGTGGTATCTATACGCTACAAGGCGAGCTTAAAGGCGCGTATCGTGGCGTCTATCATCAAATTGGCGCAATGGACTATACAAACAATTATGGCGGCCAATTTGTGGACGTAGGGTTTGGCATTAACGCTGCTATGCCAAGCGGCAAGCTACAAGGTAATAGTTTAAGTGTTGAATGGCTACAACCTGTCCTTGATGATGTCAATGGTTACCAACTTCCGCGTGAAGGGGCACTATCGGCAACATGGTCATATATGTTCTAATGAAGTCGACTTTGTGCAAATAACTTACCTTCACATGCTGGAAAACCCTTTTGAATAATCGCATTAAAATTATTGGCGGCACATGGCGCAGTCGCCAAATTGCTGTTATTGACGAACAAGGCCTGCGTCCAACGCCCGCTCGCGTGCGTGAAACCCTGTTTAATTGGCTACAGGCTGACATTTTTAACAGTCAATGTTTAGACGTATTTTCAGGAAGTGGCGCACTGGGTTTTGAAGCGGCGTCACGTGGGGCACGTTTAGTGGTGGCGATTGAAAATAATGTCCCCGCGTATCAAGCGCTCAAAGACAATGCAGCCAAACTCAGTGCTTCTCAAATGACCTTCATTCAAAAAGACGCCCTCGCCTACTTAGCCGCACCCGCCAGTACACAATTTGATATTGTATTTTTAGACCCCCCTTTCGGGCTGGGTTTAATTGCGCAAAGCATTGAACTGCTCGACAAATACCAGTGGTTAACCCCTTATGCAAAAATTTATGTTGAAACAGAAAACACCTTAAATATTGATGCGCACATTCCAAAAAATTGGCATAGCTTAAAACATAAAATTGCAGGCGAAGTCACTTATCGTTTATTTGAAAATCGTAGTGAATAATAAAAGATTGTTATTTGCATCACTTCATTAACTAAAGTATTACTTGTATCACGCGATGCTCAACTTTTAAAAATCAAATTACAGCGAATCAATCAATCGCTGCCCCGTTATCTTCAATCGAAGATATTTCTTTGCCAAATCGATCAACGATTTTGGCACCCCCACCGATACCCGAATAATAAACCTCAGCGGGCGTTAAATTCGATAACGACTGATGAGGTCTCTGGGTGTTGTAACCGACATTCCGCACCTATCAAAAGCAATTTTTGATTTAAAATGTAGCCCCCTGAAATTGACTAAAAGAGTTGACTATAAAAACCTACAGCAGTTACAACTTGGATCATCTCGGCTTAA
>JBDLTP010000003.1:0-44923 GCA_039805765.1 Pseudomonadota bacterium | reverse complement strand
AACGTATTCACCGCGGCATGCTGATCCGCGATTACTATCGATTCCGACTTCACGCAGTCGAGTTGCAGACTGCGATCCGGAATAAGAACGGCTTTCTGGGATTGGCTCCCCCTCGCGGGTTGGCAACCCTCTGTACCGACCATTGTAGCATGTGTGTAGCCCTGGACATAAGGGGCATACGGACTTGACGTCATCCCCCCCTTCCTCCAGCTCTTCGCCGGCAGTTCCCTAAGAGTGCCCAGCCGAACTGATGGCAACATAGGGTGAGGGTTGCGCTCGTTGCGGGACTTAACCCAACATCTCACGACACGAGCTGACGACAGCCATGCAGCACCTGTGTCTACTTTCTCTTTCGAGCACCTAATGCATCTCTGCTTCGTTAGTAGCATGTCAAGGCCAGGTAAGGTTTTTCGCGTTGCATCGAATTGAACCACATGCTCCACCGCTTGTGCGGGCCCCCGTCAATTCCTTTGAGTTTCAACCTTGCGGTCGTACTCCCCAGGCGGGGCGCTTAATGCGTTAGCTGCGGCACGGAAGGGATCAATACCTCCCACACCTAGCGCCCATCGTTTACGGCGTGGACTACCAGGGTATCTAATCCTGTTTGCTCCCCACGCTTTCGCGTCTCAGCGTCAGTACCGTTCCAGAAAGCCGCCTTCGCCACCGGTGTTCTTCCCAATATCTGCGCATTTCACCGCTACACTGGGAATTCCGCTTTCCTCTCCCGGACTCTAGCGAGGCAGTATCCAGCGCAGGCTTGGGGTTGAGCCCCAAGATTTCACGCCAGACTTACCAAGCCGCCTACACGCGCTTTACGCCCAATGATTCCGGACAACGCTTGCCCCCTACGTATTACCGCGGCTGCTGGCACGTAGTTAGCCGGGGCTTCTTGTGAAGGTACCGTCACTCCGGCCGGCTATTCACCGCCCGGGCTTCGTCCCTCCTGAAAGGGGTTTACAACCCGAAGGCCTTCTTCCCCCACGCGGCGTTGCTGCGTCACGCTTTCGCGCATTGCGCAAGATTCCCCACTGCTGCCTCCCGTAGGAGTCTGGGCCGTGTCTCAGTCCCAGTGTGGCTGATCGTCCTCTCAGACCAGCTATGGATCGTCGCCTTGGTAGGCCTTTACCCCACCAACTAGCTAATCCAACGCAGGCTCATCTATTAGCGAAAGGCCCGAAGGTCCCCTCCTTTCCCCCGTAGGGCGTATGCGGTATTAGCTTAAGTTTCCCTAAGTTGTCCCCCACTAATAGGCAGATTCCTACGCGTTACGCACCCGTCCGCCACTCGTCAGCATCCGAAGACCTGCTACCGTTCGACTTGCATGTGTTAAGCATACCGCCAGCGTTCAATCTGAGCCATGATCAAACTCTTCAGTTTAAATCAGCTTGTTACTTAATGAGATAAGTAACCAATCTTGGCTCGACTAGAATTCACTTACGTAATTTAAAAATTGCCGTGTAAAGACTTATGTCGATTATTTATTAATCTTGCTAATCAGCATAAGCACCCACACAAATTATTTTGATTTAGTTTTTAAAGAGCTTTTTCGCTGCGTCTCTGCAGCTGATTCCGAGTATTATACCCCCTTTTTTATCTCAGTCAATACTTTTATTTCATTTTTATTACTTTTGACCGATAACCCATTTCTATTCTTTCAGAATTTAATGCGTTATCGGTTCTAAATTGGTGCTTAGTGATGTGCCTCAGCTGGCGTATTATCTGACTCGATGTCTAAATCACCATACCCCAAACGACGATGAAATAATTCCAGCAACAAAGTCCAACACTGTAGAGCAAGGGCTGGATCATAACGTGGACCCTCATCGCGCATAAAGGCGTGCTGAGCGTTCACTTCATGCCATGTGAATTTTGCACCCACTTCTTCTAGTCTAGCTTTGAGTAAGTTGCGACCTTCCAGAGGAATGTGCGGATCTTGACGTCCCCATATATGGAGTAGCTCGCCTTTAATTTCATTCGCACGATCAAGTGAATTGTCATTTGTACCCAGCCCCAATCCTCTTTTATGAATATCAGTAGCATAAAAACACGTAGTTGCAAGCACATCAGGGTTCATTGCCGCGCGGAATGCTAAATGCCCACCAATGCAAATTCCCATAACACCAAGACGTCCTGTGCAATAATCCAGTGTTTTTAGATAATTAAGCACCGTACGTGCATCACTATCATAAGAGGAGAGCTCTTTTGTAATTTTATGCGCATTACCACGGACTGTTCCTTCGTCATCATAGGCAAGCACACTGCCTAAGGGTTCAAGCTCATGATAAATTTCAGGGCATGCCACAACAAAACCATGTCCCGCAAGTATCGCCGCTGTTCTTCTAATTGGCGCAGTGACTTGAAAAATTTCTGAAAACATTAAAATGCCCGGATATTTTCCTGGTGCTGCTGGACGAAAAATATGGGCGCGCATGGTTCCTGTAGGTGTCTCTAAATCAGCAACTTCATTATCTTTAATAATCATTGTTTTTCCTTATTGTTTATAAAAAGTGTATTTTGACTCTATTTTTAGAGAAGGGCTATGTTAATTCAACTGTCACTTGTAGGACAAAATTGTCATATAAACGTTGCATCCTAAAAAAACAAGTCACCAGAAAACAATCGTTATTTGTCAAAACAAATTGCTTTTAACGATTATAATAGGCAGTTATTCTTTTTTAATTTATCTTTATCATGGCGAAATCATCAATGGACAATTTCATCTCAGGCCAACGCTGGATTAGCAATACTGAATCTGAACTGGGCTTAGGACTTATTCTTGAAGTCGATTTTAATCGTGTCACTGTTTTATTTTTGGCGTGTGATGAAAAACGTATTTACGCCATAGATAACACCCCTCTTACGCGCGTGCGCTTTTCAGTAGGTGATACAATTGAATCCGTTGACGAAGAAAAATTAATTGTCCTGAAGGTCACTGAACAAGAAGGCATCTTAACTTATATTTGTAAAAATGAAGATGATGACACCATTGAACTCGAAGAAATGGAACTCAATCATCACAGTCAATTTAATAAACCCCAAGATCGTTTATTTACTGGTCAAACCGACCCGAACGCGTGGTTTTCACTGCGCTATGAAACATGGCAACGCCTTGAGCAACATGCACAATCGCCTGTAAAAGGATTACTTGGCGGACGCGCCGCATTAATTCCACATCAAATTTTTATTGCTCATGAAGCCTCAAATCGTGCCGCGCCACGCATTATGCTCGCTGATGAAGTGGGCTTAGGAAAAACCATTGAAGCTGGCTTGATTTTGCATCACCGTCTTATCAATGGATTGAGTAAACGCATCTTAATTATCGTTCCAGAAAGCTTACTGCATCAGTGGCTAGTGGAAATGCTACGCCGCTTTAATTTACATTTTAGTATTTTTGATGAAATGCGCTGTTTAAGTGAACTTGGCGACGATGGTTTTGATGAAGAGGAAGATGTTTACAATCAAGCTAATCCATTTTTATCTGAACAGTTTGTTTTATGCAGTCAATCATTCTTTTCAAATTATCCCAATCGCCAAGAACAAGCGCTAGACGCTGGCTGGGATATGGTGATTGTGGATGAAGCACATCATTTAGAATGGAACGAAAACGCGCCCAGTGACGATTACCTCTTTATTGAACAATTAAGCCAAATTTCACCCAGTTTAATTTTGCTGACCGCAACACCTGAGCAACTTGGCAAAGAAAGCCATTTTGCACGTTTGCGCTTACTTGATCCAAACCGTTTTTATAGCTTTACCGCTTATTTAGAAGAAGAGGAATCCTTTGAGCCAGTTGCCAATGCCGCAAAATCACTGCTCGCAAATAAACCATTAACCCCAAAAGAACACGCAGCCTTAACGCAACTACTCAAAGACGATAACGTTGATAAAATCCTGCATCAATTAGATGACGATAAAACCGCCCCCCAAGCGCGTCAAACGTTAATTAATATCTTACTTGACCATCATGGTACTGGACGCATTTTATTTAGAAATTCGCGCCAAACCGTGCAAGGCTTTCCGCAACGCGAATATTTTGGATACGCCCTAAGTAGCGAGAAACATGAGGGCGCATTGCAAGATGATGAGCGGTATTTATGGCTAGTCGATAAAATCAAGCAACTTAGCGGACAAAAAGCGTTACTCATTTGCAAACACGCGCAGACCGCTATCGATTTAGAGCTAACACTCAAAAATCGCGCAGGCATTCCCTCGGCTGTGTTTCACGAAGAAATGAGTATTATTGAGCGCGATCGCGCTGCCGCTTATTTTGCAGACACGGAAAGTAATGCACGTCTGCTTATTTGCTCTGAAATTGGAAGTGAAGGACGAAATTTTCAATTCTTGCATCATTTAATTTTATGGGATTTACCGCAAAACCCTGATTTATTGCAACAGCGCATCGGTCGCTTAGATCGTATTGGTCAAAAACATATTATTCAAATTCATGTGCCGTATTTAGAAAATACGCCTCAAGCGATTTTGTATCGCTGGTACGATGAAGGTTTAAATGCGTTTAGTGCAAATAATTCGGCCGCGCAACAAGTGGCAGATAGGCTACATTCAGAATTAAATGCCCTGTTAGCCTCTAACGATTCAACCCAACTCAATCACTTTATTGCGAAAACAAAACAATTAAGTAAAGACATTGAAATTCAACTCCATCAAGGACGCGATCAACTTTTAGAATTAAATTCTTGTCGAAAAGACATTGCCGATGATTTTATTGCGCAACTTAGCGCCTATGAAAATGAAAATACGCTTTGGGATTATATGGAAGCCGTGTTTGACTGTTATGGTGTTGATACTGAAGAAGTATCAAGCGATACGCATACGCTCACACCAAGTGAACATCTACGCTGCGAAACTTTCCCTTACTTAAATCAAGAGGACGGTCTAACCGTTACTGTGTCACGCGCGCAAGCACTTGCCCGCGAAGACTTGCAATTTTTAACATGGGAACACCCGCTAGTCACCGCGGCAATGGACATGGTACTCTCAAGCGACACAGGCAATGCAAGTATTAGCACCATTAAACATCCTGATTTAAAAGCAGGGCAGTTTCTATTAGAATGTTTATTTGTGATTGAACATAGCGCGCCAGCGGAGCTACAACTAGGACGTTTTTTACCCAACACCCCTATTCGGGTCTTAATCAATCAAGTACAAAAAGACGTCACCGAAGCATTTCCGCATACCAGCCTAATTGATAGCGGCATCCCATTTGATAAACACGCAATTACACTGTTTTTGGGTAAACAACGGGCGTTACTTTTAAAATTACTAGGCTTTGCGCAAGCGCAAGCACAAGAAAAACGCGATATACTCTGCGAACGAGCCACTCAAGTGATGCTAGACTCCTTGACCAACGAAATTAAACGACTGGTTCGTTTAAAGAAAGTCAATCCAAGTATTACGCAACATGAAATTGAAACGCTCAAAGATATGACGTTACTGATTCATGAAAATATTCAAATTGCACAACTACGCCTCGATGCAGTGCGATTTATCATCACACGTTAATTTTTATTGACGTTTTATCCATTACTATAATTTTAACTTTATAAAGAGAATCTCCATTATGTCTGCAATCAAATTATTTGAAGGTCATTTTTCAGCACAAGGTGGCAAATTTTGCCTAGTTTCATCACGCTTTAACAGCTTCATTGTTGAACAACTTGAAAATGGTGCAATTGATGCACTTGTGCGTCATGGCGTCAGTAAAAGTGATATCCATTTAGTCAAGGCACCCGGGGCATTTGAACTCCCTATGGTGGTACAACGCATTGCCGCAAGCAAAAAATATGATGCCATTATTGCTCTTGGCGCCGTCATCCGAGGTGGCACACCGCATTTTGAATATGTGGCTGGCGAATGCGTAAAAGGGTTGGCGCAAATTTCGCTTCAATATGATGTACCGGTCAGTTTTGGTGTACTTACTGTGGATAGTATTGAGCAAGCTATTGAGCGCGCAGGCACGAAAGCAGGTAATAAAGGTGCTGAAGCGGCTTTATCGGCAATTGAAATGGTAAGTTTATTTAAGAATTTGGATTTATAAATGAGTAATCCTAAAAGCAATGCCCGTAAAGCCGCTGTGCAAGCGCTTTATCAATGGCAAATGACAGGGCAAAGCCTCATTTTAATTGAACAGTATTTTATCGACCAGCAATTTTTTGTTGATGAACCTAACGTCCAAAAAAACTTTTTTACGACGCTTTTTCATGGTGTACCAAAAGATTTAATTGCTATCGATGCCCTGCTTAGTGAATTTGTCGATCGTGAAGTGGATGCGATTGATCCGGTTGAGCGCGCTATTCTCCGTTTAGGCGCTTATGAATTAATCCATTGTATCGATACCCCCTATAAAGTCATCATTAATGAATCAATTGATTTGGCAAAATACTTTGGAGCCGATGGTAGCCATCGCTATGTCAACGGCATTTTAGATAAAGCGGCTCAAAAACAACGCGCAGAAGAAATTCAACGCAAACAAAAATAGTATTACATGGGTGCAAGTCATTAGTTTTAAATCTTGTGACAAGAAACACACAAATGACGATTAATTTTCTACAGATTCAAAAAAATTACTGCTTTAACTGCCACTCAACTTGCTGCACTGCCCTATTCGCGTTTTCCGAGAGGATCTATTTCGAGCATTAGATTGGCGGCAATGTCTGGATTAAATTAGCGGGCGTCACAGCGAGCGCATTGACTATAGCCGGTAATGCGATTGCTGAAATGACATAGCGCTCGCCATTTTAAGAGGCCACTAAAATCGTTAATGCTATCAATGGTCACAATTGAAGGCTTATAATTTGTGTTCCAACCCCTTCCCTTCTATTTTAGGAGTTATATGTATGAATGTTGAAGCTTGTACTTATGTCATTTTTGGTGCCGCGGGAAATTTATCCCGAGTGAAATTAATGCCCGCGTTTTATCATTTAGATGAAGCAAATCAACTGCCGGAAGGGACGAAAATCCTGGCTATTGGGCGACGAGATTGGACGCAAGAAAAATGGCTCAATGAAGTGCGCGACATGATTAAATTGAAAACCAAAGAGACTTTCGATGAATCTGTTTTTAAACGTTTTTCTCAGCGGCTACATTATCATTTAGGGGATTTGCAGCAACCCGAATGTTATACCAAATTAACCAAAATGCTCGAAGAGCCCATTTTTCCTAAAAACATTGCCTTTTATTTGTCCATAAGCCCCGCTGATTTTGGCTATGTTGTCGAAGAATTAGATAAAAATACCTTATTATCGCAGCAACATGGCTGGCGCCGCGTGGTCATTGAAAAACCTTTTGGCTATGATTTAGAAAGTGCTCAAGCCCTGCAAAAACGCATTAGCCACTATATTACCGAAGAGCAAACCTACCGAATTGATCATTATTTAGGTAAAGGGACGGTTCAAAACGTATTAGTGTTCCGATTTGCCAATGTCATGCTCGAACCGCTGTGGAATCGCAATTATATTGATCACATTCAAATTACGCATTCAGAAAGCATTGGTATTGATAATCGAGGGGATTACTACAACAGCTCGGGTGCCATGCGCGATATGCTCCAAAGCCACTTACTGCAACTATTAACGCTTGTCACCATGGAACCCCCCGTTTCAATGGAAGCTGAAGCACTACACGACGAAAAACTTAAAGTCCTCAAATCTATTCGTCCCATTCCAAAACAAGCCGTTCACGCCCAAGCGTTCCGCGCGCAATATGCAAGCGGTGTCGTCAATGACGAAAAAGTCAAAAGCTATTTAGAAGAAGAACATATTCCCGAAGGCAGTATTACCGAAACCTATGCATCAATGAAGTTATACATTGATAATTGGCGGTGGCGTGATGTACCAATGTATTTGCGCACCGGCAAACGCATGAAAAAAGGACAATCCATCATCTCGATTTGTTTTAGACAACCGCCACTTCAATTTTTCCATGATAGCGCGCACCACGCCACTGTCGATCAAAATTGGGTCATACTCGGCATTCAGCCCGAAGAGTGCATCCGCATCGAAATGACGGTGAAAGAACCTGGTCTTGAAATGAAAACCCGCACAAGCTCTCTTGATGCAAGTTTTAGAAATTCAGATGAAAAAGCGGTCGATGCTTATGAAGATTTACTGCTGGATGTATTGAAAGGTGATCGTTCATTATTTCTTAATTTTGATGAAGTTGAACACGCTTGGCAAATTGTGGATCCTATTCTACAAACATGGGCAATCGAGCGCGATTTTGTTGCGACCTATCCAGCAGGCTCATGGGGGCCTGAAGATAGCCGATTATTTGATAAAGACTGCCAAGGCTGGCGAACTTCGTTGACACCAGAAAAATAATGATCCAAATTTAACGTTGCATGGGTATGCATATTTTACCCATGCAATTTTTTGTAGCTTCAATTTTTAAGCTTGAATCTAAACTTAATTCAACTAAAAATTTCGTCACATTTTATATTTATGCTAATTATTCAATCTACCGATCAAATTGCTCAAATTGTATCTGAGCGCATCTTATCCTTAGCATCGCAAGCCATTGAGCAGCGTGGACAATTTAAATTTGTCTTAGCAGGCGGAACTACGCCCGAAAAAGTCTATTCCCTACTTGCTAAAAGTGACGCGCAGTGGTCAAAGTGGTTTATTTATCATGGTGATGAGCGTGTTTTACCTGTTGATCATACAGATAGAAATAGCGTGATGGCGACAAATGCGTGGTTAAATCACGTCGCTATTCCAACGTCGCAAATTTATGATATACCTACCGAATTGGGTACAAAAGAAAGCGCGGAATCCTATCAAGAAATCGTCAAAAATGCCATGCCATTTGATTTAGTGTTACTAGGCATGGGAGAAGACGGTCATATTGCCAGTTTATTTCCAGCAGAGGTGCATGACGAAACTGCGTTAGTCCATGAAATTTATCATTCCCCCAAACCCCCTTCAGAGCGCGTTACTCTTAGCGCAAAAGCGTTGAGCAATACCCAGACGCTATTGTTTTTAATTACGGGTATCAATAAAAAAGACGCCTTTACTCGTTGGCAAAATGGTGAAAAATTGCCCGTTGCCACCGTCAGCGCAATAGAAACGCTTGATGTGTACTTAGACAACGTGATTGTTGATTAATTAGCACTAAAAGCCATTCCTTATCACATTGCCATGTTACCCATGAAAAGAACAATCTCGTTATCGATTTCATTGTTAATATCATGGGTAACATGGTAATTTGAAAACGTCTCAAGCGTATAAAACGAAAACCCCATCATAATCATAATGAATGTAGCAAATTTGAGCATCAATCCGTGAAAATGCGCATACCTTTTACCAAACGTCAACCGCTCGCCATCGAGCAAAGTCGGCACTGAGCCATCGCACTCACGGGTTAATCATTGTCGTGACTAACTTAGTGTTTCTCAAATTTAGAGCATCGTCGTCTTATAAACTCAAAAAATCGCATTTTCAATCGCTCAGCTCAATAATCCGTTGAGCTATATTGCTCGAACCAATTTCTACACTATACTGAGGTATATACCCATTTTAGTTTGGTAGATTAAATTTCATATAGGCGTATCCTAGCTCAGAACGAGCTGAACTTGAAATTGCCGATATTACGGTTGAAATGGGCGTCGTATACTTTTTTCAATTATATCTAATCATATATTCGACTTAGCTGATTTACACATAGTTGGATAATTAAATTTTTATTGGATGTAAATATTTTCTGTCCCCCCTGTCACTTTACAATTCATGATTTGTTGGTTGAATCATGAATTGTAGAGTGATTTTTTTCAATGAATTTAAATCGATGATAAGCAGTAATAAAATGCAAAATATAAAAGTATGGGATTTACCTTTAAGAGTTTTTCATTGGTTGCTTGTAATCAGTTTTTTTGTGGCTTATTTAACTGAAGATAATTTGTTAAATATCCATACATGGGCAGGTTACGCGGTAGGTGGTTTATTAATATTTCGCCTAATTTGGGGCTTTATAGGTAATAAATATGCACGTTTTAGTGATTTTGTGTGTTCGCCTAAAGAATCTATTAAGTATGTGAAATCTCTGATTGGCTCGAGTGCTAAGCGTTATCAAGGTCACAACCCTGCTGGGGCGGCAATGATACTACTCTTACTTATTACGTTGCTTTTTACTGTTGTTTCAGGCATTGCCGTATATGGTGCAGATCAAAACGCTGGATTGCTGTCATTTATTGATAAAGGTAGTGAAGAATTTTGGGAAGAATCACATGAATTTTTTGCTAATTTAACGTTGTTATTGGTTGTGATACATATAATAGGCGTGTTTTTTGAAAGTAAGATTCATAAGGAAAAGCTTGTTACATCCATGTTTAATGGCTATAAAAACCATCAAAATAGTGACGAAGCAGACGACAATGCGAAATTAAAATAACACAAAACAGTTCCTACTAGCTCAAGCGCATCTTTGTAACAATATTTTGATATCAATTCGGTTTTAAATTTTAACTTTTAAATCCCTAAATGACTAAGACACTTGCAAAACTATTGTGTTTTAAAAAGATGTGTTGAATTTAATTCATGTTACGCCATGATTTTTTAAAATGTTGTTCACTGACACGTTAATTGTCGTGACTGACTTAGGGATTCTCAAATTTAGAACATCGTTGTCCTATAAACTCAAAAAAGCGTATTTTCAATCGCTTAGTTCAATAGTCAGGTAACTAAATTCAGCATCTGATTTGCTGTTAGCCGCGCACATGAACCCTCCGTCCTCCATAAACTATTATAACGCCTGGTTTCAGCGCTTTTATTGCTCAACGAGAAGGCAACGTTTATTTTCAGCTGCGAATTCATTTTTTAGCATCTGATTTCTGCGCGGATTCAAATCAATTAGCGCAACATCATAAAAATTAATCACCCGTTGCTCATGAATGTTATTTAGTGGCGCAACGCATAAAACAAAAATACCTATTTATTTTCAATTGGTTGGAAATAAAACACCCTGATACATTAAAAAAGTATGTGATATGACACCGTTTTATTGCGTCATTTGCTCTACTTTTTTAAAATTTGTTTTTTTATTTATCACCTGAAAAGCGACTACTTGCGCCTCACTGCCTTATTCGTGTCATAAATTTTATATATATTGGCATGAAAAAACACAAGACAGCTCAACATCAGTTATAATTGCGCATTTATATTTACAAAACGTTAAACTAACGAGGAAAAAACCACACAATGGCTAAAGAAGATCAAATTGAAATGGAAGGTAAAGTAATTGATACGCTACCTAACACTATGTTTCGCGTACAATTAGAAAACGGACACATCGTCACCGCCCATATTTCAGGCAAAATGCGTAAACATTACATTCGTATTTTAACTGGAGATAGTGTCAAAGTTGAAATGACACCTTATGACTTAACAAAAGGTCGCATCACATTCCGAGTACGTTAACCTAAATTAACGCACTCTCACATATTTTGCGTTAGTTAGCTGGTTAGCGCGTGTTCTTGGCTTTTGATTGTAAAAGTCAATTCATTATTCTTCACGCTGATTTTGACATGTCCGCCGTGCGCGAGTTCACCAAAAAGTAAATCATTGGCCAGCGGTTTTTTAATCCGCTCTTGAATCAATCGCGCCATAGGACGTGCCCCCATTTTAGGGTCGCACCCATTTTCCGCAAGCCACAAACGCGCTTTACTATCGAGTGTTAACGTTACATTTTTATCTGCGAGTAAGGTTTCAAGTTCAAAAATAAATTTATCGACTACATGCCCCACTACGTTCACGTCGAGGGGTTTGAACTGGATAATAGAATCTAAACGATTACGAAACTCGGGAGAAAACCCTTTTTCAATCACTTTCATACTATCGCTTGCATGATCTTGATTCGTAAAGCCCATCGACGCACGACTTCCCTCTTCCGCTCCCGCATTCGTTGTCATAATCAAAATAATGTTTCGAAAATCCGCTTTGCGTCCATTGTTATCCGTAAGCGTACCGTGATCCATGACTTGCAACAATAAGTTAAAGACATCGGGATGCGCTTTTTCAAGCTCATCAAGGAGCAATACGGCATGTGGATGCTTAGTCACTTGCTCTGTGAGCAGTCCCCCTTGATCAAATCCAACGTATCCCGGAGGCGCACCGATAAGACGCGATACCGTGTGACGTTCCATATATTCGGACATATCAAAACGAATAAGCTCGATACCTAAAACTTTCGCGAGTTGACGGGTGACCTCTGTTTTCCCAACACCCGTAGGGCCAGCAAATAAGAAGGCACCAATTGTTTTTTGCGCATCACGCAAACCCGCCCGTGATAACTTAATCGCTGACCCTAATGCAGAAATCGCATCATCTTGCCCAAACACCAGCATTTTGAGGTTCTTTTCTAAATTAGCTAACTTATCAACGTCATTTGAGGACACCGATTTCGCAGGAATACGGGCGATTTTTGCGACAATTTCTTCAATATCCACCGCTTCAATAACCGATTTACGCAACTCTTCAGCCGTCATACGTTGCTTTGCCCCCGCTTCATCAATCACATCAATTGCTTTATCGGGTAAATGCCTATCGGTAATGTAGCGATCAGACAACTCCGCCGCAAGGCGGAGCGCATCGGGAGAATAACTCACATTGTGATGCTCTTCAAAACGGGTTTTTAAGCCTTTAAGAATTAAAATCGTTTCTTCCACGGAAGGCTCTAAAATATCGACTTTCTGAAAACGACGCGCTAGCGCATGATCTTTTTCAAAAATTCCACGGTATTCTTGATAGGTCGTAGAACCGATACAGCGAAGTTGCCCTGACGCAAGCATCGGCTTAATTAAATTCGCCGCATCCATCACCCCCCCTGATGCAGAACCGGCTCCGATAATCGTGTGAATCTCATCAATAAATAAAATGGCGTGTGGTTCTTTTTTGAGTTGATTAAGCAAACCTTTTAAGCGTTTTTCGAAATCACCACGGTATTTCGTCCCCGCAACTAATGCACCTAAATCGAGTGAATAAATCACGCAATCAAGCAAAACATCCGGCACATCTTCTTCAACAATACGTTTAGCTAAACCTTCCGCAATAGCCGTTTTCCCCACGCCCGCTTCACCCACAAGCAATGGATTATTTTTGCGTCGACGACAAAGCGTCTGAATAGTGCGCTCAATTTCAGGTGCGCGTCCAATTAACGGATCAATACGCCCTCTCGCCGCTTCTTCATTTAAATTGACGGTAAACTGTTCAAGTGAATTCGCTGTTTCTGACGCTTGTTGTTTACCATTTGCGCTATTTTCATTCCCGAAATGCTCATCATCCGCATCAAATTTATTGATGCCATGCGCGATATAGTTCACGACATCGAGTCTTGTAATATCTTGTTTGCTAAGCAAATACACCGCATGCGATTCTTGCTCGCTAAACAAAGCAATCAACAAATTCGCGCCAGTGACTTCCATTTTCTCTGAAGCCTGTACGTTAAATACCGCACGTTGCAACACACGCTGAAAACCTAATGTTGGTTGCGTGTCGCGTGTCGTGCTTTCGGGTAAAAACGATGCCGTTTCATCAATAAACCGTGCAAGTTGTCCACGCAGTGTATTCACATCCGCGTTACACGCTTTTAAAACGGGAATGACATCGGGATTATCTAGGAGCGCAAACAGTAAATGTTCCACCGTAATGAATTCATGACGTTGTTTGCGTGCCGCTTTAAATGCCGTATTTAACGTAAGTTCTAATGCTTTGCTTAACATGACAATTCCTTAAAGTTCTTCCATTGTGCACTTGAGCGGATGTTGATGCTCAAGCGAGTAAGTGTTTACAATATACACTTTTGTTTCCGCAACGTCTTTAGAGTACGTTCCACAAACGCCAACACCTTGCGTGTGAATTTGCAACATCACCGTTGTTGCTTTTTCTTCGGGCATCCCAAAGAAATTGATTAACACGCCAATGACAAAGTCCATGGGTGTAAAATCATCATTGAGCAAAAGAACGCGATAAAGCGGCGGCTTTTTTAATTTTGGCTGTGCGTTTTGAACAGCCAAATCATCATCTTGTTGAAAAAAATGCTTAAAATCAGGCATAAATCATCATTTTTTTAAAATTTCAGAAAGTAAACAACCGTGAATTAACGCCACAGCGTCAATCCTCCAATGTATTACACGTTATTCTTGCGCTTTAAAGCAATGCACCCAAACGCTCGCGCCATCATTCCACTGCATACCGCTGTGCATTTTTAAAATCAAATCCCGATACATTTCAAGACTGGGATAGCCTTCTGCTTGAACGTCCGCATCAGTCATATCACCTAATTTTTGCCGATACAAATCCGTCACGACAAATGTGGTACCTTCAAGCTCAAAGGTTTCATTTGGGTAACCATAGACCCCATTGCGACGTTGCTGTGTTTTACGTCCTGCAAGCGTGGCTTGAACTAGTTTTTCATGCGTAACAAGCCGCTCAATCGCACAGGTTTTTTCTGGATAATCCATGATAGCAAACTCAACTAAAATAATAACTTTAAAGTGATATTGTGACGCAAAACGCCATGAAGTAAAAGACTCTATGCACGAGGCATGAAGGATTCTTATAATTTATCCCAAATGTCATTGACGCGAGTAATAATTTCAGGCGTCATCGTAATGGTTTTTCCCCATTCACGATTCGTTTCACCGGGCCATTTATTT
The DNA here is from genome assembly GCA_039805765.1 of Pseudomonadota bacterium. GTDB lineage: Bacteria > Pseudomonadota > Gammaproteobacteria > Methylococcales > Methylomonadaceae > UBA10906. The sequence goes on along the minus strand of JBDLTP010000003.1, from coordinate 30,261 downwards.
GTTGCATCAAACCCCACTTTTGACCCCAAACCCGATACCGGTGAAGCAAAATCTAAATAATCAATCGGGGTATTTTCTAAAATAGTTAAGTCACGCGCCGGATCCATCCGCGTCGTAATGGCCCAAATAACATCTTGCCAATCACGCACGTTAATATCGTCGTCCACCACAATCACAAATTTTGTGTACATAAATTGCCGCAAGAATGACCACGTACCCAGCATCACTCGCTTTGCATGACCGGCATATTGTTTTTTCATGGAAATCACCGCCATGCGATACGAACAGCCTTCTGGCGGCAGATAAAAGTCCACAATTTCAGGGAATTGCTTTTGCAAAATAGGCACAAAGACTTCATTTAATGCCACCCCTAAAATAGCCGGCTCATCGGGTGGGCGACCCGTGTAGGTGCTGTGGTAAATGGGATTATTGCGCTCGGTAATTGTTTTAATGGTGAAGACAGGAAATTCACTCACTTCATTGTAATATCCCGTATGGTCGCCAAACGGCCCTTCAGGTGCCATTTCGTCAGGATATATAAACCCTTCGAGCACGATTTCAGCACTCGCCGGCACCAGCAAATTATTACTCAAGCAGTCCGCTAATTCCGTTTTACTGCCGCGCAAAAGTCCCGCAAACGCATATTCAGACAAACTGTCTGGCACAGGCGTCACCGCCGCTAAAATCGTCGCAGGGTCTGCCCCTAACACCACGGTCACAGGGAACGGCTCTCCAGGATAAGTATCTTGCCATTCCTTAAAATCAAGCGCCCCACCACGATGCGCAAGCCAGCGCATAATGGTTTTATTTTTGCCAATGACTTGTTGACGGTAAACACCCATATTTTGACGCTCTTTATTGGGGCCTTTGGTAATCACTAGCGCCCAAGTAATGAGTGGCGCCGCGTCATCAGGCCAGCAATGCTGGATAGGATAGCGTCCTAAATCAATTTCATCACCACGCAATACATTCTCTTGGCACGCAGGATGCTTAACCATTTTTGGAGACATATTGAGCACTTGTTTAAACACGGGAATTTTTTCCATGGCATCACGAAACCCCTTTGGAGGCTCTGGCTCTTTAAGGTACGCGAGCAACTTACCAATCTCTCGCAATTCGCTAACACTGTCTGCGCCCATTCCCATGGCAACTCGGTGGGGTGTACCAAATAAATTACCGAGTAGTGGCACGTTATAGCCTTTTGGACGCTCAAAAAGCAATGCCGGACCTTGTTGCTTAAGAGTGCGGTCACAAATTTCGGTAATTTCTAAATACGGGTCAGCTTGATAGAGCGTGCGCTTAAGCTCACCTTGCTTATCAAGTTGATGAATAAAGTCGCGTAAATCGTGATATTTCATACTAAATTTTTATTTAATTTATTTTAATGAATTGCTATTGTAGCGCGGTTTTTTGTAAAGATTTATTGTTTCATGCCGATAAATGTCATGATTAGCTTTAAATACCAAGTAAAATAGGCAGTACTCTAAATAATTTCTTTTCTTTTTATCACTTAAGGATTCAAAAATGGCCACAACACCAGCAAAAAAATTCACTGCTACTAGCGTTTTTGGCGATGGCGAGGGTGAATTCAGCGCAACTGATTTCGCTAAATTTTCTGCAGCCGATTTCGCCTTAATAACAACAGCACAAGCCGCTACCTTGACTGCTGATTATTTAGCAACTTTAAAAGCGGCCTCCATTCCTAGTTTAGCCAAAGTATTAACTAAAATCCCAGGTGATGCATTAGCTGGAATAACTACTGCGGCTATTTCAAGTTTACCGATTGCAACCCTCACAACAGAGCAACTTCCTGCCCTCTCTTTAGATCAATTTACAGCCTTTAGTTCTGCGCAGGTTGCGGCGTTTACTTCAAAACAATTAGTAGCTATAGATTCAGATCGTTTAGGCGCAATTTCCACGAAAAGTTTAGCAGGACTAAATATTGCCAATTTAAAAGGCGACCTTATTAACAACTTACCTGCTACGCAATTTACAAATCTCACATCTGTTCAAGTTGCTGCATTAACTTCTGCACAATTAGTGACCTTAAGTGCCGAGCATCTGAATGCCTTAACTATTGGAACAGTCAAAGCCCCAGGAAATATAGCAGGGTTAAAAGTTGCTCTATTAGTAACTGACACCATTTCAAAATTATTGCCTGAACAAGTTGCTGGCTTAACATCAACTCAATTTGCGGCATTAACATCTGTGCAAATTTCTAATTTGACTGATGATCAAATTCCAGCTTTATCCTCAGCGCAAGCATTGAGTATTTCAAGCAAAGCGATTTCTGCTATTCCTACGAGTAAAATTGAACTATTAACTAGCGATTTCATCAAAGCCATTCCTTCGGCTACATTTAAAGCACTCACAACAGCTGCAATAGCCAACCTTACCGCGGATCAAGCGCCAGCCATTACTTCAGCACAAGTCAACGCATTAACTTCTGTACAGATTGATAAATTAAGTGCCGATGCAACAGCAGCACTGACAACCCAAGCCATTGCAGGTCTTAACAAATCGAATATGCCTGGGTTGAGCTTGTCTGAATTAACTGGTGATGGCCAAATTGCAGCACTAAAACCTGCTCAATATGCGTTTTTTAGTACCTCACAAATCAACGCACTAGACGCTGAGGGTGCTGCATTGCTCACACCATCAACAATTAGCGCGTTAACCTCAGCTCAAATAGGTGCAATCAACACACTCACATTGCAATCTCTGACGCCGGAAGCAATCGTTGGCTTTACATCGAAAAATATTCTAGGCTTAAGTACAGCGCAAATCGTTGCTCTTACCCAAGACCAAGCGGCTGCTTTAACTCCTACGCAAGCGAAAGTGATGACAACAACGCAAATAGCGAAACTAGAATCTGCTGACATTCTTACGCTTCTACCTACAACACTCGCGGCAATTTCTCCCGCTGCATTTGCGACGCTTGAATCTGCGGCTTTTGCTTCTATGTCACCTGAGCAAATTTCAAAAATTACGACTGGTCAAATTGCAAGCATGACGGTTAGTCAATTAGGTAAAATTGGTGCTGATCAGGCTATTGGATTCAATTCTGCCCAATTAGCTAAATTAACCGCTACACAAGCTACGGCGCTTACAACGACAGCTATTAGTAATTTGGATCCAAAAGCGGTTGGAAAATTAAACATTACCACCTTTGATGCAGCAGATATTGCAGCACTTAGTGATGAAGCCATTCCGTATCTTACAGCAACAACACTTCAAATTGGTGGATTGTCTGAAACTCAAATACAGGCATTAAAAGCCTCTCAAATTGAGGCTATGAAAACAACTACATTTGCTGGCCTAGTCACATCAACCACAGCTCTTACGTCAGGGGCGGCTCTTCCAACAACCGCCGCTAAACTTAATGCACTGACAACCACTGCTGTTAGTGCAATTACACCTGCGCAAATCAATGCCCTAGGCGCTGTCAAAATGGAATACTTAAATCAAACCAACTCCGCTAAACTAAACGGTGATGTGACAGATTGGCTGTATTCAAAAGGCTACACATTGTTAGCTGGTGGTTCGGCTGTTTCTGGTATTGAAACCTCAAATACAATCGTGGCCGGTTCTGGCACAACAAAAATCGTTGCTGGTAAATCTTCTGTCAATATAACCGGAAGCACTACAGGTGAAACGATTTCAGGTAGTTCAGCGGCAGATACCATTACAGGGGGTGGCGGTTCTGATAGCATTTCAGCCAATGAAGGCAACGACACTATCATCATTACTAGCATAGCAGCCGACGTAACAACTCTCGACACTATTGATGGCGGTGACGGAAATGATACATTATCCATTACTACTGCTTATTCAAATGCAACAGACGCATCAATTGTCAATGTTGAAAAAGTGAGTATTAATGTAACTGGCGCAAGTGTTAGTTTAGCCGGTCAAACTGACGGCTTCAATATTACGATAACTGCAGCAACTAGTGATTCTATTACAGCTTCAGAAGGTGCTGACACTATTACCGGCTCTGCCATTTCTGATACCATTAATGGAGGCTCTGGTGACGATATAATCACTGGTGGCGCAGGAACGGATAGTATTTCTGGTAACACTGGCAACGATACAATCACTGGCGGTGCGGACAATGACACTCTCACTGGCGGCGATGGTAACGATACTTTCAATGTTGATTCGGGCACAGACACAATTGTAGATTGGAGTACAGGTGACATTCTCAATATCTCAGCTACAGCAATTGCTTTAATAAAACCAGCAGCGGTAACTGCTTCTGCGGGAACAGCATATAACTTCAGTTCTATTACATCTTCACAAAATGCAGGTACATTAACATTCGATGGTTCATTGACAACGGTAACAACGTCCGCTGAAACCATTACTGGTTCTTCAGGCGTTGATGACATAACAGGTAGCGCAGGCAGTGATAGCATAGCAGGTGGTGCGGGGGCTGATACATTTAGAATTACAGCAGGTTCTGACACCATTTCAGATTTGGGAGTAGGTGGCTCAGCTGATGTTTTAATTGTATCAAGTGGCGCAACCGCTACTGCAACTGCAACAGGTGCTTGGACAGCAACTGCATCTACAACTAATGGAGGAACAGCAGCCAGTATCAATGCAAATGGCAATACCGTAAATCTCGCCTTAGCTGGTGGAGCAGTAGCTTGGACAATCACAAATGGTGGTGGTGCAGCAGCATTAACTGGCTCAGCTCTTTCTGATACCATTACTGGTGGCACAGCAGCTGATACTATCACTGGTAGTGGCGGTTCTGACACAATCAATGGTGGTGATGGTGCTGATAGTATCGTAGGTGGTGCTGTAATCGATCAAATTACTGGTGGCGCAGGTGCGGATATAATAACCGGTGGTACGGGTGCTGATGTATTTAAATTCGTTGCAGCAGGCATAACTGATGTAGCTACTTCAATTACAGCTTTTACTGCAGAAGTTGGTGATACAATTACTGATTTTGCTACTACGAGTGACAAATTACAGTTTAGCGCTGCCATGTTAAATCGATTAGATGGTATAACAACTACTGCTGGCAGTGCATTTGCAAGCGCTCAAGCAGTGTCTAGTACGCAATTTGGTTTGTTTAACGCTTCAACAGCATTATTGACAGGCGTAGTATCAGGCTCGTCACCTGCACGTTTTATTTTTAATGGTGTCGATGGCAAACTTTACTTCGATGTACTTGGGGATACAACAGCTACAGCTGCTTCGACACCTGTTTTGGCAGCTAATACAGATGATATTTTGGTCGTTACGCTGACGGGGGTATCTACAATTGCAGCAGCAGATTTTACAATTGTTGCGTAAATATTAACTAAAACGGTATAAACTTTCCGCTTAATTTAATAAACAAAAAAACCGCGCCTAGCCATTCGCTAGGGGCGGTTTTTTTATGGGCGTAAATAGAAAAATTCCCTAACTAAACAACTAGTTACTTTAAAAAATCTGATAGGCGTACAATTCTCTATTAAGTTTTGTTGCATCATACCGATAAAGAGTTAACTTAGCTTTTATTTAAAAAAACAAAATAAGCACAATTTTCACATTTATTTTCGATTATCCAAGGATAAAAAAATGGCTACAGCACTAAAAAAATTTACCGCTACGAGTGTATTTGGCGACGGTGACGGTGAGTTTAATGTAGTTGATTTTTCCGCATTCTCAGCCGCTGATTTTGATTTGATAACCACTACGCAAGCGGCTACATTAACTTCTGATTACTTAGGTGTTTTAAAAGCGGCATCCATTGCTAGTTTGACGAATGTATTAACAAGCATTCCAAGTGATGCATTAACTGGCATCTCAACTGCTGCTATGGTCAGTTTACCCTTAACACGCCTTACTTCCACGCAATTACCCGTACTCACCGAAGATCAAATCAGCGCATTGTCTTCAACACAAATAGCGTTTTTAACCTCCAAGCAACTAGGATTTTTAACCTCAGATCAATTGGGCGCTATTTCCGAAAAAAGCTTAATCGGACTAAATATCTCCAATTTGAAAGGTGATTTAATTTCAAATTTACCACCTGAACAATTTGCAAAACTGACAACGACACAAGTAGGCGCATTAACATCAACGCAATTGACCACCTTAGACGCCGATCATTTAAACGCATTAACCATTGATTCGGGAAAAAAAATCGGCAATTTGGCTGGACTTAAAATCAAATGGTTAATGAGTGATACTATTTCAAAATTATTACCTGAACAAATTGGTGCATTAACCTCAACGCAAGTGGCTGCGCTCTCATCAACGCAAGTAAGCAATTTGACCATCGATCAAATTTCAGCGTTAACGTCACTGCAAGCAATGAATATGTCAACTAAAGCTATTGCAGCCATTTCCGCAGATAAAATTGAATTTTTGAGTGGCAATTTCATAAAGGCAATTTCGTCCAGCTCGTTCAAAGTACTTTCAACTAGTGCAATTGGAAAAATTACTGCTGATCAAGCACCGATGATTACTTCTGATCAAATTAAGGTATTAAGTTCATCTCAACTTGGTATTTTGAGTGCGGATGCCACTGCTGCTTTAAGTACACAAGCTATTGCTGGCCTAACTAAAGCAAATATAGCCGGTTTAACGTTGTCCGAATTGACCGGTGATGGTCAAATTTCAGCACTAGCGCCTGCTCAATATGCCTACTTAACTACCGCACAAATTAACGCCATTGATGCAGATAGCGCGACATTACTTACGCCAACAACCATTAGTGCGTTGACCTCAGCCCAAGTAGGCGCGTTAAATACCCTTACATTGCAATCCCTCGCACCAGAAGTCATCACCGGCTTTACAACGAAAAATATACTAGGCTTAAGTACAGCACAAATCATTGCGCTAACTGAAGAACAGACAGCTGCATTAACACCCTTGCAAGCTAGAGTGATGACGTCAACACAAATAGAGAAATTAGAAACTATTGATATTCTGGCTCTGAAACCAGAGACTCTTGGCGCATTGACACCTGCGGCATTTACAAAATTAGATTCAACGGCTTTTGCAGCTTTGTCAGCGGAGCAAATTGCAAAAATCACCACTGCTCAAATTGCAAAGATGTCAACGGAGCAAATAAGCAAACTGGGTGCAGATCAGGCTGTTGGGTTTAACTCTGCGCAATTAGCCAAATTAACCGCTACGCAGGCCACAGCACTTTCAACAACTGCCATCAATAATTTAGATCCTAAAGCCATTGTCAAATTAAATATTACTGCATTTGATACCGCAGACATTAAAGCTATAAGTGACGATGCATTTTCTTTTTTGACTGCTTCAACACTGCAAGTAGGAGGCTTCAACACAGCACAAGTTGCTGCGCTTACGGCCTCTCAAATAAATAATATTAATAAAACCGCTTTTGCTGGTTTAGTCCCTAGTTCAGCAACATCCGTTGCAACGGCAACGGCTCTTAACGCCTTAAACACCACTTCCGCTGTCCCTGAAATCACAACAGGGCAAATCAATGTGTTAGGCCCAATCAAAATGGAATATTTGAATCAAACGATTGCAGCTAAATTAAACAGTGATGTAACGGATTGGCTATATTCAAAAGGCTACACTCTTTTAACTGGGGGTGGAGCAACTGTTTCAGGAATTGAAACTTCAAATACGGTTCTGGCTGGCACGGGCACAAAAAAAATTATTTCAGGTAAATCATCCGTCAACATTACAGGAAGTGCTTCATCTGAAACCATTGATGGGAGTCCTGTTGCAGACTCCATTACAGGTGCTGGCGGAGCAGATATAATTGATGGTCGTGAAGGTAGCGATACATTTAATTATTTACTTACTGCTGATTTATTTGCAACCAAAGCCGCTGTTGATAGCGTGACTGGTGGTGACGGCAACGATATCATTACTATTGGCACAACTGGCACAGCATTTGTTATTGCAAACGACGATATATGGACACGAATTAACACCATTGAAACCCTCAAGGCGAACGCAAATACAAAAGCGGTAACGGTAGCTTTAGATGTGAGTGCGGCAACTGCTGGGGTGAATAAAGTTGACTTATCATTAGTCACCGGTATTGGTGCAGATAAAAGTAGCATTGACGTGAGTGAATTTCCCACTGACACAATATTGCTAGGTGCTACTGCAACGGGTATCGTTGATATTACAGGTGGTTTAGGCAATGATATTATTACAGCTGCCGCCGGGGGTGGAACGATTACCGCCGGGGGTGGTCTTGATAAAATTATGCTGGGTGGTGGTGCTGATATTGTTGTGCTTGGAACCATTGCCGATAGTGTAGATATCATTAGTCGATTCACTGGTGGTTCCAATGGCGATAAAATTCAACTAGGTGGAACAACCGCTGCCGTTGGTAAGACTATCGCCGAAATTGCTGCAACGACTGAAACGGCATCGGTCGTATTTTCTAATTTACCAGCTGATAAAACCATAACAATTGGTGGAGTAACCATTACTGCCGGCTCAGCTGAGGTAACAGCAGCTTCCATTGCTGCCGGTTTTGAGAATCTAGCCGCAGGCGCGGTTCCGAGTATCGCTGGCGCAACGGTTAGCGGAAGTTTAACTGGATGGACAACTGGCGCAAAATCAACTGCCACAGTTGTATTTACTTCCACCACTGCAAATGCAAATGTTACTGACCTTACAGCTACAGGTGAGACAACTGCGGCTGCGGTGACTGCATCCGCTGGTGGAGTAGCTTACGCAGGTATTGCCCAAAATATTGTTTATGACACGGCTGCAAATTTAGGTTTACTGGGGGTTAACATAGGTGATCGTAGTTCATTATCAGGCACTTCCGCCTTAAACTATGCCGTGGCCACTGATACAGGAGCGATATACTATGACGCAAATGGCAATTGGACAAGTGGGTCGGTACAAATTGGCACAATTGGGGTAGTCGCAGGTTTAACTGCTACCGATAACTTCACTGTAGCTTAATTTTAAAAAGCAGGCTTTACAAAAAAACCGCGCCCTAGCCACCCCCTAGGCGCGGTTTTTTTGTTGTTAGCGAAAATACCCCTTAAAATGGCACTATGATTTTTACGTTAAACCTTAAGGACACGTTTTATGGTGAGTTTTGCCGACACGTTTGAACAACAACAACTCAAAGATTTTGCCGAAAAAGCCTATTTGGATTATTCCATGTACGTGATTTTGGATCGCGCATTGCCGCATATTGCTGATGGTTTAAAGCCAGTTCAGCGTCGCATTATTTACGCGATGTCAGAACTTGGACTCAATGCACTGGCAAAATATAAAAAATCAGCGCGTACGGTGGGCGATGTACTGGGTAAATACCATCCGCATGGCGACTCCGCCTGTTATGAGGCCATGGTGCTCATGGCGCAGCCATTTTCTTATCGTTATCCATTGGTTGATGGACAAGGCAACTGGGGCTCGCCTGACGACCCGAAATCCTTTGCCGCGATGCGATACACCGAATCGCGTTTAACGCCCTATGCCAACACCTTACTGAGTGAGCTTGAGCAAGGCACTGTTGAGTGGACAGACAATTTTGACGCGTCACTCAAAGAGCCGGAGCGACTCCCCGCTCGACTCCCCAATATTTTACTCAATGGCACCACAGGGATTGCGGTGGGCATGGCCACGGATATTCCCCCGCATAATTTACGGGAAGTGGTTGCCGCGTGTGTGCAACTTCTTGATCATCCCGATACGGATTTAGACACGCTACTTACGTTTATTCACGCGCCAGATTATCCAACAGACGCAGAAATTATTAGCAGTCGAGAAGATGTAGAGAAAATTTACCGCACAGGTGGCGGCTCAGTAAAAATGCGAGCAACCTATCAACTTGAAGATGGCGTGATTATTATTACCGCATTGCCTCATCAAGTATCGGGTGCCAAATTACTTGAACAGATTGCCGCGCAAATGCTCGCCAAAAAATTGCCCATGATTGACGATTTGCGCGATGAATCCGATCATGAAAATCCCACGCGTCTGCTGATTATGCCTAAATCCAAGCGCGGCAATGTTGACGAAATCATGTCACATCTTTTTGCGACAACCGATTTAGAAAAAAGCTATCGCGTCAACATGAATATGATTGGTCTTGATGGTCGCCCACACGTTAAAAATTTACATGATATTTTAAGTGAATGGCTTGCGTTTAGAACGCAAACTGTGCGCCGACGTTTGCAACATCGTTTAAATAAAGTCCTCGCGCGACTGCATATTTTAGAAGGTCTTTTAATTGCGTATTTGAATATCGACGAAGTCATTGCCATTATTCGCACCGAAGATACGCCAAAACCCGTTTTAATGTCACGTTTTGGCATTACGGATACGCAAGCTGAAGCGATTTTAGAATTAAAACTACGTCATTTAATCAAACTCGAAGAAATCAAAATTCGCGGTGAACAAGATGCGCTCAGTAAAGAACGCGAGTACCTCGAAGCAACACTCGGCTCCGCATTACGGCTCAAAGAGTTGATTAAAGCAGAATTACAACAAGATGCTCTCGATTATGGCGATGCGCGCCGCTCACCTTTAGTGTGTCGCGAAGCCTCGCAAGCACTAAATGAAACGGCATTAGTTATCAATGAACCCTTAACGGTAATTTTATCGCAAAAAGGCTGGATTCGCGCGGCGAAAGGTCACGATATTGATGTTGAAAGTTTAAATTATCGCGCGGGGGATAGTTTTCAAGTAGCCGTCAAAACCCGCTCAACGCAGTCGGTGTATTTATTTGATTCGACTGGCCGCGTTTATAGCTCAACCACACACGACTTGCCCTCCGCCCGAACGCAAGGTGAACCGCTGACAGGCCGATTTAATCCCCCTACTGGCTCAACGTTCACACATTTAATTGCCGGCAACGCGGACGATCTTGTGGTGTTAGTCAATCATTGGGGTTATGGGTTTAAAACACCACTCAAAGAATTTTTGAGCAAAAATAAAGCCGGCAAAGCCTTAGTCACACTCGCAAATAATGAGCGATTACTGACGCCACTGCTGACCACGCAAGAAGATCATTTCATTGCCGTAGTGACCGCGCAAGGCCGCTTGCTCATTTTCCCCCTTAACGAACTGCCAACCTTACCCAAAGGAAAAGGCAATAAGTTGATTCAAATTCCCTCGGCAGATTTACTGAGCGGCAATGATTTCGTGACAGCATTTACCATTCTACCACCCGACACCGCACTCAAAGTGATCTCCGGCAAACGGACATTAACCTTGAAAACACAGGACCTTGAGTCTTACATAGGGTATCGGGCAAAGCGCGGTTTAGCACTGCCACGTGGATTTCAGCGCGTTGAAGGATTAGAATGGGAAGGTGATTCCCAAACCAGTAAAATCATCTTAACGGAGAAACCATAATGCCAAAATTAAAATTACAATATGCATTGAAAACTGTTTTCACTGGCTGTTTGTTGACGCTCACGCTAGCAACACAAAGCGTGGTTTTTGCTCAAGAGCCTTCCAACACACATGACGCAAACCATTCACAACAAACACTCGATTGGCCTGGAATCTATAATGGTTTTACACCGTGTGACGATTGCAAAGGCGTGAAAACCACCCTCGCATTGAATACAAATAACTCTTATATCCTCATTACCCAATACGTGGGCAGATCGCCCCGCGATATCACAGAGAAAGGAAAATTCATTTTCAGTAATCAAAACACCATTATTTTATCGCCCCGCGATAGTAATCTTGAACGCCATTATTATGTGGGAGAGGATAAACTCGTTGAACTGGATAAAAATGGTGTACATTACAGTGGAAAAGACGCTGATCGCTATGTTTTACGCAGAAATGATGTGGTAAAACCCCCAGCAGACGGACACGCTGGACATTAAAATCTATTTCCTCTTTCAGAGCGTCTCTTTATTATTCGTGCAGCACGTCAATTGCACGACCCGCGCTGCGTTTACATAAAAATGCAGCGCTCTATTCACAGTCAACTTTATGATAAATAACGATGTAATTCGCCGTATTCGGTATGCTTTAAATTTAAACGACTCTACGATGATTGATATTTTTGCCTTGAGCGATTATGAAATCACCCGTGAAACCTTGCTCACGCTACTCAAAAAAGACAATGATGAAGGTTTTGTTGCGATGAGTAATGCGCAATTAAGGGCTTTTTTAGATGGTTTAATTACCTATAAACGTGGCAAAAGTGACAAACCAGTAGCGCATGCAAACACAGAACTTGATAATAATGCGGTTTTGAGAAAATTGCGTATTGCTCTCGAATTCAAAGAAGAAGATATGCTAAGTACATTAAAAACAGCCGATTTTGAATTATCAAAACACGAACTGAGCGCCTTTTTTAGACATGAAGGGCACAAACATTATCGCAAGTGTGGCGATCAAATTCTCAGAAACTTTTTGCAAGGTTTAACCATTCACTTTAGACAAACCGAAGAATAAGTTAGCTATCAACCCATAAGTCCTTGTTTACCCATAATTTATAATCGCATTTTATCCGCCACGGTGGGTGAATTTTCTCGCTAAAATTGAAGAAAGATGAAAAAATACCAAATGATAGCCTATAACATTAACGTGTTAAGTCGAGTTTGATTTTTGTAAAAATCTCCGCAGGACGCTATCATCCGCACAGATTCATTATCAATAATAATTATAAATTTGAGGTGTAATATGGAATTAGTGACAACAACGTCAGGATTTGAAATGTTGCTACGCTGGGGGCATTTGCTCGCAGGTATCACATGGATAGGTATGCTTTATTATTTCAATCTTGTCCAAGGCGAGTTTTTCAAAGAAGCTCAAGCTGATACGAAATCAGAAGCCATTCAAAAATTAGTCCCCCGCGCTTTATTTTGGTTTCGCTATGGCGCAGTTGTAACCTTACTCACTGGCATTGGTATGTTAGGGCTTCGTGGTGGCGGTGGCTCGGTTGATATTTATGTTGGCTCATTACTTGGCATTATCATGTTTACAAATGTTTGGTTAATTATCTGGCCAAATCAAAAAATCATCATTGAATCAACGACAAAAGTTGCTCAAGGTGAAAGTCCACTTCCAGAAGTGGGCGCCGCACTGGCTACGGCAGGTCTTGCGTCCAGAACCAATGCCTTGTTTTCTATGCCAATGCTCTATTTTATGGGCGCATCGTCACACTTTCCGCATAGCTTTAATTTGGTTGCCTTTTTACTTGCAACGTTACTCATTCTCGCATTGGAATATAACGGAGCGTACCCCGCACTTAAACATATTCCCGCTTTAAGTAAGCTTCCTGAAGGCGGTAAAATGGGTCCTTATACAAGTATTAGAGGTCTTGCTCACTGTGGTTTAGGCTTAACTGTCGTGTTATTTTTGATTGTCCACTATATCAATTAAACTTGCTCGCAGAGGATAGTCGGATACAACATACGGCTATCCATCTTGTATTCTGCTATTTAAAATCAACTGTCATTAAGCGATATCACCTAAAGGCAATCTGTATGCTGAAAAAAACACTGCTTTCAATTCTTGCTATCATTCTTATTTTTGAAGAATGGCTTTGGGATAGTTTAACGATTGCGGGTCAGTTTTTTTCACGCGTTTTGCATTTAGATAGATTTGATGAATGGCTGATTGAAAGTTCCCCTAAACGTGCCTTACTGGCTTTTTTCATCCCACTAATTATCGTCACGCCGTTTAATATTCTAGCCGTATTTTTGCTTGCGCGTGGTGCGATTTTAGAAGCGGTTTTACTTGAAATTGTCTTGAAATTATCAACTACGCTATTAATTGCGCGAATTTTTCGCTTGGTCAAACCCGCGCTATTAACGTTTAACTGGTTTGCATTAATTTATACCAAAATTAGTGCTTTATTACATTGGGCACATGAGAGCGTGCGGCACACCGCAATCTATCAACATAGCCTAATACTCAAAGCGGCTGTTAAAGCCCGCATTGCGGCTTTATTTCACTCTACATAACCTTGCGCACCCCCGGTATAAAAGAAATCAGGATTCGCTTGATTGAGTGCCGTACCCGATTGAATTTTTTCAGGTAAATCTGCGTTGGCAATAAAGGGGACGCCAAACGATACTGCATCCACTAAGCCCTTTGCAATCGCTTCTTGCGCTTCCTCGGGACTATACCCCATATTACTAACGAGGACGCCTTGGTAATGTTCACGAATGGGCGTGAGTACATCTCCTTTTTGAACCTGGAAAAAATCACTCCGCATAACGTGTAAATACGCTAAATTAAAATCCGTTAATTTTCGAGCTAACCACGCTGAAAGTGCAATAGGATCACTCTCAACCATGCTATTAAAACTGTTAAGTGGCGAAATTCGAAGGCCCACACGATCGCTTCCACAAACCTCGCAAACAGCCCCCAGCACGTCAAGCATCAACCTAGCGCGATTTTCAATACTGCCACCATACGCGCCCGTGCGTTTATTCGCGCCATCACGCAAAAACTCATCCAGTAAATAGCCATTGGCACCATGCACTTCCACGCCATCAAACCCTGCGGCCATTGCATTCTTGGCGGCCTGTTTAAAACCAGCAATAATCTCTGGAATTTCATCATCACTTAATTCACGCGGTGTCACATACGGCTTAAAACCTTCAGGGGTGAGCACCTCACTACTTGTAATCGCCATGGCGCTGGGTGCTACGGGCACTTTACCGTCATTAAGCAAGGGATGACACGCACGTCCGCCATGCCAAAGTTGCAAAAAAATACGACCACCTTGCTTGTGCACCGCCTCCGTTACTTTTTTCCAGGCATCAACTTGCGCCGCGCTATAAATCGCTGGCTCTTTCCAAAACGCAGAATTGCCTTCCATAACCATCGTCGCTTCAGCAATAATCAAACCTGCGCTGGCGCGTTTTGCATAATGCTCAACCATCAAGTCTGACGCAAGATGCCCCTCATCGGCACGACACCGTGTTAGAGGAGCCATTAAAATACGATTAGGTAGCGTCAATGCACCCATTTGCAATGGTTTAAATAAATTGTCCACGTTCACGTCCGAATGGTTAAACTTCAACGGTCGCTAACCATAAATCATGTTTATTACACGAGCTGACTACGTGCAAAATGCCTGCATAATTTTTGATATTAAACGATGAACTCGCTGTTTTATCGGTTGTCGGATTGAAAAAATGCTCATCTAAAAACTGATAATTGTGATCAAGCAACACATGTTTCACAATATAATGCTCAAAACCATTCATTTCATGAGCAGTAATGACATTGACTATCGTGCCATTAGCCGATTTTTCAATTTGTGCGCTAGGCAAATGTGTGGCCACTTTGCCACTCCAACGCCCTGCATTCTCTTTTGTATAAAAAAGCCCCCCTGCCCCCAAAAGTTCCGCAGATGCGGATTGCGCAGTAGCTATTTGCGGCATGCCACTCAAAGCACTTAACCCCGCGCCAGCTAACCCTAAGCGCATAAAATCACGACGTTTCATTTTTATCTCCAACCAAATAGTGCGAACAGTTTATTGCAAAAATTGAGAAAATCGTAAGTGATCAACAATGGCATCCAAAAGCCAGCATGCACACTCAAAAAAGATTTTCATGACACTACTAAAAACGATTTCAAGCAAAATGTCTACAACAAATAAAATCAGGGGATATTGGGAGATGGATTTAACATTTTCAAAAAGTAAAAAAACGCGACCCCACCTGCTGGTCGCGTTTTTATCGCTAAAGTTTAAAACTTAGTTTGCTGCAGTTGAGCGATAATATTCAATTGCCGCGCCAACACCACTGCCCGCTTTAATATCAAAACCGCAATCAAGCATGGCCATTTCTGCGCCAGCAATCGCGCCAAGCATAGACACATCGTTCATGTCGCCCATGTGACCAATACGGAATACTTTGCCCATGACTTCTGACAAACCACCGCCTAACGAGATGTTATAGCGATTAAATGCCACGCCAATGACTTCACGCGCATCTTTATCGGCTGGAACCACAACGGCGGTAACGGTGTTTGAGTGAAAACCGTCTTGCGCACAAGTGGTTAAACCCCAAGCCGCAACCGCGCGACGAACGCCCTCACCTAAACGGAAATGACGCGCGTAAACGTTATCTAGCCCTTCTGCGAATAATAAATCCAGTGATTTACGCAATCCGTATAAAAGGGGTAAGTTAGGTGTATACGGTGTGTAACCCGTTGCGTTATTGGTAATTTGATCTTTTAAATCAAGGAAACAACGGGGATAAGTGGATGTTTCAACTGCTTTTAATGCTTTTTGGCTGAAGGCTAAAAATGCGCCGCCGGCTGGCAACATAAAGCCTTTTTGTGAACCACTGATGATTGAGTCAACGCCCCATTCATCCATTTTAAATTCGATACTGGCAATGGAACTCACGCCGTCAACAAACAAAAATGCAGGGTGTTTTGCGGCGTCCATCGCTTTGCGCATACCAGCAATATCCGAAGTCACCCCCGTTGACGTTTCATTGTGCGTGGCTAAAACCGCTTTAATTTCGTGATGCGTATCTTCTTTTAAACGCGCTTCAAGTTTGTCGAGCGGCACACCTTTGCCCCACATTTCTTCATGCAATTCAACTTCAAAACCTAAACGGGTTGCCATATTTGCCCATAAATGCGCAAATTGCCCAAAACGGTAAATTAACACTTTATCGCCTGGGTTGAGCACGTTTGTTAACGTCACTTCCCAGCCAGCGGTGCCGGTTGCGGGGAAAATAAACGCTTGACCAGTGGTAGTCCCAAACACTTTTTTCAAATCGTCAAGTAAAGGGGCAAATAATTTTGGAAATACAGGTGAGCGGTGATCTTCCATTGGAACGTGCATTGCATTAAGCACTTCATTTGGAACATTGGTTGGACCTGGAATATAAAGGTGGTTACGACCTGCCATGATTTATCTCGCTTGTAAAGTTTAAAATATGTGAAAAAACGCGCAATAATGACATAGCCACTGGTAATCAGCAAGATTTTACGCGCTAAAGTCATGTTAAAAATTGACTTTACCTGCTTGAAAAGTAGAATGATTAACTTTATTTTCAATTTTCATTCCAGCTTTTAAGGCTGAATGAGTAATTTTTACGTTTCAAGACATTCAAAGGAAAAAATTTTAATGAGTCACACTTTATACACGTCATCAGTGTCACGCGTACAGCGTTGCGAATTAGCCGTTCCTGGCTCAAGCCCTGAAATGTTTGAAAAAGCGTTAAAAAGTGGCGTCGATTTTATCTTTTTAGATTTAGAAGATGCCGTCGCCCCTGATGATAAATTGCAAGCACGTAAAAACGTCATTGCCGCCATCAATGATTTAGATTGGAAAGGGCATGGCATTACCGTATCGGTGCGTATCAATGGTTTAGATACCCAATATATGGTGCGCGACGTGGTTGATTTAGTTGAGCAAGCGGGCAGTAAAATTGATACGATTTTAATTCCTAAAGTAGGTGTTTACGCAGACGTTTATATGGTTGAAGCGATGCTCAGTCAACTTGAAACACAGCAAGGCTTAAAAAATAAAATTGGTATTGAAGCGTTAATTGAAACCGCGCTCGGTATGGCCAATGTAGAAGATATTGCAAAACAAGGTGCTTTAGGTGGTCGCCTTGAAGCGTTGCATTTTGGCGTAGCCGATTACGCGGCCAGTAACCGTGCAAGAACCGTCAATATTGGTGGTTTAAATCCTGATTATCCTGGTGATCAATGGCATTTTGCGTTAAGCCGCATGACCGTGGCTTGCCGCGCGTATGGTCTGCGTCCCATTGACGGTCCGTTTGGTGACATTAAAGATCCTGAAGGCTATATTGCTGGTGCGAAACGCGCTGCGGCGTTGGGTTGTGAAGGGAAATGGGCCATTCATCCTTCACAAATTGCATTAGCGAATGACGTTTTCACGCCACCTGAAGCGGAAGTCAATAAAGCAAAACGTATTTTAGAAGCCCTTAAAGAAGCGGCTGCCCAAGGCAAAGGAGCGGCGGCGCTTGATGGTCGTTTAATTGATGCAGCGTCTGAGCGTATGGCAAACAACGTGGTACGTGCCGCCGAAGCCATTGCAGCTAAAGCAGGTTAAGTGACAAGATATATCGCTAAATATGGCACTAAATTCAATAAATACATGCCGATTTTATAAAAAGCCATCCCTGCATAGTGAATGCTATCAAAACGCTCATGCGATAATTTGAACCACTTGCTATGCAGTCGATATATGGCATCGTGATACCTCATAAATAGGACAAACCATAAGGTGATCACGCTCACGTTAATGACAGTTGCCCATCCTAAAATGCTACGCAGTCAATCAATTGTCATAATCAGGCACCCAAAAATACGTAAAAAGCTATATAATATAGATGGTTATATAACAGTTATCATTTTAATACAATAGGAAGTTTTATGGATATTCATGAATATCAAGCCAAAGAATTATTAAGTGGCTATGGCGTCAAAATCGCAGAAGGCGGTATTGCCCACAATGCAGAAGAAGCGGTGCAACGCGCAAGAGAAATTGGTGGCCATATTTGGGTGGTCAAAGCACAAATTCACTCTGGCGCACGCGGTAAAGCCGGTGGCATCAAAATTTGCAAAACCATCGAAGAAGTCAACACCGCCACGAATGATTTACTGCATAAAGTCTTAGTGACCCATCAAACGGGAGCGGCAGGAAAATTATGCGATAAAGTTTACGTGGAAGCAGGCACTGATATTCAAAAAGAATTGTATTTCTGTTTCTTGGTTGATCGTATTTCTGAGCGTATTGTCATGGTGGGCTCTGCGCAAGGTGGTATGGAAATCGAAGAATTAGCCGAAACCAATCCTGATGCCATTACAAAAATTTATATTGAACCTGCTGTTGGCCTTCAAGATTATCAAGTGCGTGAAATGGCATTTGCAATGGGGTTAGCGCCTGAATTGATGAGTCACGCAGTCAAAACTATTAAAGGTTGCTACCGTGCATTGCGTGACTTGGACGCGAATATGCTCGAAATCAACCCATTAGTGATTACAGGCAATAACGAATTAATCGCGCTTGATGCAAAAATGGGCTTTGATGAAAACGCCCTATTCCGTCGCGCTAAAATTGCTGATTTGCGCGATAAAACACAAGAAGATCCACGTGAAACCGCGGCGGCAGATCATGGCCTTAGCTACGTTGGTTTAGACGGTGACATCGGTTGCATGATTAACGGTGCGGGCCTTGCAATGGCTACCATGGACATGATTAAACTTGCTGGCGGTGAACCTGCGAATTTCCTTGACGTGGGCGGCGGTGCATCGGCTGAGCGGACTGAAAAAGCGTTCCGTTTAGTGTTAGCTGACCAAAATGTTAAAGCCATGCTGGTAAATATCTTTGCAGGGATTAACCGTTGTGATTGGATTGCGCAAGGTGTGGTTCAAGCGGTGAAAAATATCGACATGAAAGTGCCGTTGATTGTGCGTTTATCGGGAACGAATGTGGAAGAAGGTCGTCGTATTATTGCCGAAAGTGGTTTACCCATTATCACCGCTGAAACCTTAGCAGAAGCGGCAGAAAAAGCCGTTGCCGCCCGCAATCAAGTTGTCGCAAACGAAACCGCAGGAGCTTAACACATGGCCATTTTTATTAACGAAACCACGCGCATTATTGTTCAAGGATTTACCGGTAAAATCGGCACATTCCACGCACAAGACATGATTAATTACGGCTCAAACGTCATTGGCGGTGTTACTCCAGGAAAAGGGGGTCAAACCCATTTAGATCGTCCTGTTTTCAACACGGTGAAAGAAGCCGTTGAACAAGGCGGTGCTGAGGCGAGTATTATTTTCGTTCCACCTGCGTTTGCCGCTGATTCCATTATGGAAGCCGCTGACGCGGGCATTAAATATTGCGTCGCGATTACTGACGGCATTCCAACGCAAGATATGATGACGGTGAAAAACTTTTTGCGTCGTTTCCCAAAAGAAAAACGCATGATTCTAACCGGTCCAAACTGCGCAGGCACCATCAGTCCTGAACGCGCAATGCTTGGCATTATGCCCGGTCATATTTATATGCGCGGTAATGTGGGCGTTGTTGGACGCTCAGGGACCCTCGGTTATGAAGCCGCAGATCAAATGAAGTGTCTTGGTATTGGTATTTCAACATCGGTGGGTATTGGTGGTGATCCCATTAACGGCAGTTCCCACCGCGACATTTTTGAACATTTTGAACAAGATGACGAAACCAAAGTCGTATTAATGATTGGTGAGATCGGCGGTCCACAAGAAGTGGACGCAGGCATGTTTGCAAAAGCTAACATGAAAAAACCCGTCATCGCTTATATTGCTGGTTTAACTGCGCCAGAAGGTCGTCGCATGGGTCATGCGGGCGCGATTATTTCTTCGGCTGGGGAGAGTGCCGCAGAAAAAGTAGCGATGCTCAAAGACCTAGGCGTGACTATCTGCCCTACTCCATCAGCGATGGGTGAAACGGTAGCGAAAGTGTTGGCTGGGTTGAAGTAAAACTTTTACCCTAAAAAAAACGCAATGTTGAACAGGTAAACCTAAGAAAGTTGGCTTAAATCATTTATCACTAAAGGCTTAGAGTTAAATCTAGGCCTTTTTTATTGCGTGAAATTTTTGAAGATAAATTTTAAATGTGAACTACGCAATAGAATTGGTATATGAAAAGGACAAATTTAAAAATAGTTCTAATTTTAAATAATCCATTCATACGAATTTGAGTGTGATATTTGCCGGAACGTTTACGAATAGTAGCGATAATTACAAATCCAGTGTGCCGAAATTGTGCCAAAGGAACCTAGAGACGATTTTTTTGCACTTAAAGATTGTCTGTAAGAATCGAAAAACATGATGATATTGCTCATGAAGTATAAAAAAAATTACTTTACTAACAATTATTTATGAGCTTATATATGGGAAAAAGCACACGAAATTTTTATGGTACCGAGAAAAGGACTTGAACCTTCACGGGCTTGCGCCCACTAGCACCTGAAGCTAGCGTGTCTACCATTCCACCACCTCGGCATGAAGGCTGCGAACTATACGCAGCGTTTTCGCATTTGTCAATGTTAAGAAAAAATCACGTTTCCAGTAAAAAACCTTTGAATCATTTAGCGTTGCGCCTTTTACCTTGAGCGTTAAACCTGTATGATAACAGGCAAATTACTATCGAATTTTTTATAAAAGAAGTTGCCCAAAAATAATGCCATCAAAGTCTAAACATCCTGTTGATTTCGCGTCAAAAAATGATCCTTTCGCTGAACGCGAAGCTGATAAATATGACAACCCCATTCCTAGTCGTGAATTAATCCTGCAATTACTCAGTGATGAAGGTCGCCCACTTTCGCGCCCAGAAATTGCAAATGCATTTGCACTGGAGGATGAGGAGCGCCTTGAGGCCTTGCGCCGACGCTTACGCGCAATGGAACGCGATGGACAGGTATTATTTAATCGAGGCAGTCGTTATTGCCTGGTGAACAATAAAGATTTGATTGTGGGACGTGTCATTGGACACGTTGATGGATTTGGGTTTGTGCGCCCTGATGATGGCTCGGAAGATTTGTATTTATCCCCGCGCGAAATGAATGTCCTTCTGCATAACGACCGAACGATGGTTCGCGTGGTTGGTGTGGATCGAAAAAATCGTCGTGAAGGCGCAGTTGTTGAGATTTTAGAGCGCAATACACACCAGATTGTCGGGCGTTTATATGTGGAAGATGAATTTACTTATGTCATTCCTGACAATAAAAATATCGCGCAAACGGTGTTAGTGGAAGCGGGTCATGCGTCGGGCGCGCAACACGGTCAAATTGTGGTCGCGCAAATTACGCAGCAACCGACAAAATTGCATCAACCTTTTGGGCGTATTATTGAAATTCTAGGTGATCATTTAGCGCCAGGAATGGAAATTGAGATGGCCATTCGCACGCATGAATTGCCTAGCATTTGGCCTGAGGAATTATTAACAGAAATTGCACCACTGACAAGTGACGTCCCCGAAGAAGCCAAAGTGGATCGCGTAGATTTGCGCAGCACGCCACTTGTCACCATTGACGGTGAAGACGCGCGTGATTTTGACGACGCGGTGTATTGTAAAAAAACGCCGAAAGGTTGGAAATTATTAGTGGCTATCGCTGACGTGTCGCATTATGTGACCGTTGGCAGTGAACTGGATAAAGAAGCGCACAATCGCAGCACGTCGGTGTATTTTCCCGAACAAGTGATTCCGATGTTGCCCGAAATTTTGTCGAATGGCTTGTGCTCGCTCAATCCTCACGTTGACCGTTTGTGTATGGTCTGCGAGATGATTATTGATGAAGATGGACAAGTTGGGCGTTCACGTTTTTATGATGCCGTCATGCGCTCGCACGCACGTTTAACCTATAACGATGTAGCAAAAATGCTCGTTGAAGGTGATGAAGCGCTAACACAGCAACACGCCGCATTGATGCCGGATTTAACGCAGCTCTATAAACTTTACCAAGCGATGCGCAAAGCGCGTGAAAAACGCGGTGCTATGGATTTTGATACGCAAGAAACGCGTATTATTTTTGGTGAAAATCGTAAAATAGACAAAATTATTCCCGTGGTTCGCAACGATGCGCATAAATTGATTGAAGAATTTATGATTGCGGCCAACGGATGTGCGGCGCGTTTTTTAAATAATAAAAAAATGCCTAAATTGCTACGTGTGCATGAAGGCCCAAGTGAAGAAAAATTAGCCAATTTACGCACCTTTTTGGGTGAATTAGGACTGCGGATGTCGGGCGATATGTCACCAACACCGCTGGATTATATGCATCTCATTGAGCAAATCAAAGATCGCCCCGATGCGCATTTAATTCAAACCGTTTTACTGCGTTCAATGTCGCAAGCGGTTTATAGCGCTGAGGAAAAAGGCCATTTTGGTTTAGCCCTTGACGCTTATGCGCATTTTACCTCCCCTATTCGTCGTTACCCTGATTTGCTCGTCCATCGGGCTATTCGTCATTGTTTACAAGACAAAAAAGCAGATAGTTTTGTTTATGGTGTGCCTGATATGGTGATGCTTGGTGAGCATTGCTCGGCGAATGAGCGTCGCGCAGATGACGCCACGCGTGATGTGACGAGCTGGCTGAAATGCGAATACATGATGGATAAAATTGGCGAAGAATTTGACGGCGTCATTTCAGCCGTGACGTCTTTTGGCTTTTTTGTGGAACTCGCAAATATTTACGTCGAAGGTCTCGTGCATATCAGCAGTTTAGGGCAAGATTATTTCCATTTTGATGCACTGAGTCATCAACTCAAAGGTGAGCACAGCAGTACACGATATCGCTTAGGCGATAGCGTTAAAATTAAAGTTGCGCGTGTTGATTTAGATGAGAAAAAAATGGATTTCACCTTAGTGTTAAAAACGAAATCCAGTGCGAATGCCTTATCCCCTAAAAAGAAGTCGAAAAGCAGATCAAAGTCGAAGCCAAAATTAGGCAATAAACCCGTAGACGTAATTAAAGTTAACATCGTTGAACCCAAACTCGATGGGGCGCCCGCGAAGAAAAAACGCAGAAAACGCAACAAAGGCCCTAAAAAACCAATCATAACGCTTGAATTATGAAAAAAATAAGTTTTATTTTTCTATCCACTTTATTAGCTACTTTATTAGTAAGTGTATTGGTTGCCTGTGGTCAAACAGGTTCGCTTGTTTTGCCTAGTAAAAAACCGATGCCTACCGTTAATCCTTAATTCACTTTAAAAATAATCGTTACTATTCATGGATCATTTTACCTACCGCGATAATCAACTTTTTGCCGAAAATGTGGCCATTGACGCTATCGTCAAGCAACACGGCAGTCCCTGTTATATTTATTCTCGAGCCACGCTTGAGCGTCACTGGAATGCGTTCAACGATGCCTTTGGCTCTCAGGCGCATTTAATTTGTTACGCGGTCAAAGCGAATTCAAATTTAGGCGTTTTAAATGTATTAGCGCGACTGGGTTCGGGCTTTGATATTGTCTCTATTGGCGAGCTTGAGCGAGTCTTGCAGGCGGGCGGTGAGGCGAAAAAAGTGGTTTTTTCGGGCGTGGGGAAACGTGAAGATGAAATTCGCGCGGCATTAAAAATGGGAATTCGCTGTTTTAATATTGAAGTGCTTGGTGAGCTTGAGCGCATTAATGAAGTCGCAGGTGAGCTGGGCATGAAGGCGCCCGTGTCGTTTCGCGTGAATCCTGATGTCGATGCGCAAACACATCCGTATATTTCAACTGGCTTAAAAGAAAATAAATTTGGTATCGCAATCGAAGATGCCCTAGAAGCGTATCAAACGGCGGCGGCACTTCCCAATATTGACGTTGTCGGTGTGGATTGTCATATTGGCTCACAATTAACGCAAACCCGCCCTTTCTTAGATGCACTAGATAAAGTGTTATTGCTCATTGATAAACTCCGTGAACACGATATTACGCTCAAGCATTTGGATTTAGGCGGAGGACTTGGGATTTGTTACCGTGATGAGCAGCCGCCTGAACCCGCAGATTACATTACGGCTATTTTGGCGCGTTTGGGTGATACATCTTTAGACATTATGCTTGAACCAGGCCGCGCAATTGTGGGCAATGCCGGTATTTTGGTGACGCGCGTGGAATATTTAAAACCCACGGAGCATAAAAACTTTGCGATTGTGGATGCGGCAATGAATGATTTAGTGCGTCCTGCCCTCTATGGTGCATGGCAAGCTATCATTCCTGTGAAAAATGACAGTGCCGCGCCTGAATTAGTGTGGGATATTGTTGGGCCTGTGTGTGAAACGGGGGATTTTTTAGGAAAAGAGCGTACCCTAAAATTAAGCCAAAATGATTTACTCGCCGTCCGCTCGTCTGGTGCGTATGGATTTACGATGAGCTCTAACTATAATTCACGTCCGCGCGTTGTTGAAGTTATGGTGGATGACGACCAAATTCATGTCGTGCGCGAGCGTGAAACACTAGCGCAATTATGGCAAGGCGAGCGCGTTCTACCTTAGTAAATTGTGTATTCTTATTTTTTGTTTTAAAGGTTTTTTATGTCCGCTCCTCAATTGAGTTTTGAATTTTATCCTCCCAAAACGCCTGAAGGCGCCACGAATTTACTTGCTGTTCAACAGCAACTTGCCCAATGCTCTCCTGAATTTTTTTCTGTGACCTTTGGTGCAGGCGGCTCAACACGAGATAAAACATTTGAAACGGTACTTCAAATCAAAAACCAAGGTGTTGCCGCTGCCCCGCATTTATCCTGCGTGGCGTCCACAAAAGAAAATATCAGAGCGATTTTAAATGATTACCGTCAACATGATATTCGAAAAATTGTGGCGCTTCGCGGTGATCTGCCCTCAGGCACGATGTCAGCGGGTGAGTTTCGTTATGCTAATGAATTGGTGAGTTTTATTCGTCAAGAAACGGGCGATTATTTTGATATTCATGTTGCCGCATACCCTGAAGTCCATCCGCAAGCTGCGAATAGTGTTGACGATTTTAAAAATTTTCAGCGCAAAGTCGATTCAGGTGCTAACGCGGCGATTACACAATATTTTTACAACGTAGAGGCGTATTTTGAATTTGTGAATCTATGTGAAAAAGCAGGGATGACTCTGCCGATTGCAGCGGGCATTATGCCTATTTCACAGTTTTCACAATTATTTCGTTTTTCTGAAATGTGTGGGGCTGATATTCCCCGTTGGATGCGCAAGCGTCTTGAGAGTTTTGGAGATGATCGCAAATCCGTTCAAGCCTTTGGTGTGGAAGTTGTGACGCGATTATGTCAGCAGTTAATTGAGGGTGGCGCTACGAATTTACATTTTTATACGATGAATCAATCGACCCTAACGTTGGCTATTTTGAATAATTTAAATTTAAAATCGTCATGATTATTCACTAAAAAACGCCCGCTTTGTTTATGACAAGCGGGCGTTTTTGTTTATTGATTGTTAAGCCGTGTAGGTCGTTGCTGACACGTCACCGCCCTCACCTGTCCAATCTGTGTGGAAAAATTCACCACGCGGTTTATCAACGCGCTCATAAGTATGTGCGCCAAAATAATCACGTTGTGCTTGCAGTAAATTGGCAGGCAGTTTTTCTGAGCGATAGCCGTCATAATACGCCAACGCTGAGGAGAATGTGGGCGTTGGAATGGATAATTCAATCCCTAAAATTACTGCTTTGCGCCATCCCGCTTCGGCTTTTTGCATCGCATGGACAAAGAAATCATCGAGTAGCAAATTTTCTAAATCTGGATTTTTGTTGTAAGCATGTTTAATATTATTTAAGAACTGACTACGAATAATACATCCGCCACGCCACATCAACGCAATATCACCATAATTGAGCGCAAAATGGTATTCTTTTGACGCTTCACGCATTAAACGAAAGCCTTGTGCATAAGAAATTAATTTTGCGGCGTATAGCGCGTCACCAATCGCATCTATCATGGCGGCTTTATCGCCAGTAAAGGCAACTTTCGTTTTTGGTAAACGGGCTGCTGCATGCATACGCTCATCTTTTTGAGATGATAAACAACGTGCAAAGACCGCTTCACCAATTAATGTTAATGGCATACCTAATTCTAATGCATTAATGCCAGTCCATTTTCCTGTACCCTTTTGGCCAGCCGTATCTAAGATTTTTTCAACAAGTGGCTGCCCATCATCATCTTTATGAGCAAAAATATCGGTAGTGATTTCAATCAAATAGGAACTCAGCTCCCCTTGATTCCATTGTTTGAAAACGTCATATAATTCGTCGTGACTTAACCCTAAGCCTTCAGATAACAGTTGATACGCTTCACAAATAAGCTGCATATCCCCGTATTCAATGCCATTGTGAACCATTTTGACATAATGGCCAGCGCCATTATCACCAACCCAGTGACAACAAGGCTCACCATCGACTTTCGCGCTAATCGCTTGGAAAATAGGTTTAACCGTTTTCCATGCTGCAAAATTACCACCAGGCATCATAGAAGCGCCGTAATGAGCACCATGCTCACCACCCGAAACACCCATGCCAATAAAATTTAATCCTTTTTCATTTAAGCGTGCAACGCGACGATTAGTATCGGTAAATAGCGAATTGCCACCATCAACAATAATATCACCTTCAGAGAGCAGCGGAATGAGTTGATCAATATAGAAATCAACGACATCACCCGCCCTAACCATCATGAATACTACTCGTGGTGTTTGAAGATTATCAACAAGTTCTTTTAAGGAGTGCGCGCTAACAATATGTAATTCTTCAGGATTTTCGATGTGTTCTACTTCGGCTTGTATTGCTGAAAAATTATCTGCAACACCTTCAACATATTCATATACAGCTACTTTAAAACCATGATCTCGAATGTTCATGGCTAAATTTTTACCCATTACCGCAAGCCCAATTAAACCTAAATCTGCTATCATTTTTTCGCCTTTTGAAGAGTGGATGTAACGAGGAAATTTTAACACGAGAGGGCGTTTTTTGTTAACCTAACTTCCGCTTCACAAACATTTTTTACGGCTGAGGTTATCTGCGCTTCTGTGTATTTGTTTCTCATCTTTTGACACCTCATTTTATGTAGACTATTTTACAAAATTTTTGTGCTGTTTAGTGTAGCGGGGTCAATTTTGTTTGAGAAGGATGAGGTAATGGAGCAGCGAGATGAGGCATTAGAACGCGAGCAGGTTGCGTTGGCAGAAAAAAAATTGCTTTGGCGGAGAAACAAGCCGCATTAGAGCGTGAGCAGGCTGCACAAGCTGAAGTAGAGCGCCTAAAGGCATTACTTGCTCAAAAGTAATTTCGTTATTTGGAACATAAAAAAAGAAGCCCCTTAATAGGGGGCGTTAACTCAACAATTTATCGTAATCGGGACTACCAATCCAAAACCATTGCACACCTGCGGGAACGCTAACACCTAGTGCTCGATAGTTTAAGCTAACTCGCACACTATAGAATTTTCCATTTTTAATGGATTTAAACTGTAAAGAGTGTGTGCTGGATTGCTTTTGAATAATTTGTAACTGTCTTTTGCCTGCTTTTGAATCGTTGCAGGCTTAATGCGTGCAGTCAGTTGCGCTGAGCCTTACTTAGAAGTGGTTTGATTGTTTTTGGAATTGGCTGTTTTGGTTATGCGTCGTTTATTGGTTCAAACTTGGTTTGTGCTGCATGACCGTTAATGGAGTAAGAGCTGGGATGCTGGCATTGTTGATTTTTGCTATACACAGCAATGCAAGCATCATAGCTTTTTTTGTAAAACTCCTGCAAGACAGAAAGAGGCATTAGGTGTTGCGCGTTAAACCCAATAGGTAAAACAACCCCTCAATGTCAAAAGATTTGACGTTAGCTAGGTGTAAAAGATTGATTGACTATTGTAGTCTATTAGCTACAATAAACTATGAAATACGAAATTCGAACAACCAAACTATTTGATGATTGGGTTAAAAATCTAAAAGATCGTCAAGCTGCATTATCCATTGCTAAACGCTTAGACCGTGTTTTAAAAGGTAACTTAGGTGACGTTGCATCTGTAGGCGACGGTGTTTCTGAAATGCGTATTTTTACAGGGAGTGGTTATCGCCTTTACTATACATTCAGAGGTAATGCGCTAATTATTTTGCTGTGTGGTGGTGATAAATCCACACAGCAACGAGACATTCAAAAAGCTTAAGACTTAGTCAAAAACTTACTATAGGACATCACCATGCAAACAGAAACAAGCCCCTACAATCCTGTCAATTTTTTTCAAAATGACAGTGAAATTGCTGTTTATCTAACATATGCTTTTATGGATGATGACCCAGACAGCTTTATTATTGCACTTGGGCATGTCGCTAAAGCAAAAGGCATCGCTAAGTTAGCAACGGATACAGGACTTAATCGTGAAAGTCTTTACAAAGCACTATCTGGTAAAACACACCCAAGATTTGATACTGTTCAACGCATTATCAAAGCACTCAAAATGAATGTGCAATTAGCTTCTTAATTCATATTATCATTTTATGGAAGAGAACTATGCCAACTATTAGCCAGTTTTACGGAATTATCATTCGCATGTTTTTTGCAGAGCATGCGCCACCTCATTTCCATGCAGAATATGGTGAGCACAAAGCGTCAATTAACATTCAAACATTGGAAGTGCTGGATGGAAATTTACCTAGACGGGCATTGAGCTTAACATTGGATTGGGCAGAGTTACATCAAGACGAACTTATGGCTGATTGGGATAAATGCCGTTTGCATCACAATCCAGATAAAATCAAACCCTTATCCTAAAGGAGCTGCTATGCACTACGATGTTGTTGAAGCACAAGTGATTGGTGAATTATCTTTTACTGTTAGATTTGCTGATGGCTTAAGTGGCACAGTCCGTTTTTTGCCGTCGTATCTTTATGGTGTATTTGAAAAATTAAAGAACCCCGATTTTTTTAATCAACTGCAAGTAGCAAATGGTTTTGTGTCTTGGGGTGAGGATGAAGTTGATTTAGCACCTGACAGTATGTATGAGGCCATTTCAGAAAAAGGCGAATGGTTGCTGTCATAAACTTGAAGTAGCCCAACTCTTTTTTTAATCATGTCGCTGCGTGGGTCAAACTTGGTTTGTGCTGCATGACCTTTGATGGAGTAAGAGCTGGGATGCTGTATAGCTAAAGCGGCATAAGAAGATGAGATAATAGACGATTTATAAATACGATAACAATCGCCATGGCCTACCCAGAAAAATTTAGAAGAAAACTCCTTGCAGTAATGGAAAAAGAAGAACTGACCATAGAAGAAGGCGCAAAACGCTTTGATGTCGGAACGGCAAGTGTTTCGCGTTGGAAATTAAACCCAAAGCCAACATTCACAAGGAATAGACCAGCACAAAAAATCAATATGGAAGCGCTAAAAAAGGATGTCGAAACTAATCCAGATAGCTATATTTACGAACGGGCAGCACGTTTTTCAGTGAGTGATTCAGGAATGCGAGATGCGCTCAAACGGCTTGGCTTTAGTCGTAAAAAAAACACTAAAACATCCCAAAGCTGATGATTTGTTAAAAGCAGAATTTGAAGCCAAAATAGAAAAATATAAAGCCGACGGAAAATCAATTGCTTATGTTGATGAAAGTGGATTTTCTCATGAAAGTACACGCTCACACGGCTATGCAACAATCGGCGAGAGATGTTTTGGAAAATTCAATTGGGGCGCAAAAGGACGAACTAATGCTATTGGGGCACTCATGAACGGCTTGTTGATAACGGTTACTTTATTTCAATTCAATGTAAATGCAGATGTTTTCCATGCTTGGATGACAAAAGATTTACTGCCTAAAATACCTGTAGGTACCGTTATTGTTATGGATAATGCTTCTTTTCATAAGCGAAATGATATTGTTAA
>JBDLTP010000002.1:0-29681 GCA_039805765.1 Pseudomonadota bacterium | reverse complement strand
GTAATTGTTTCTAGGGATTCCTCTATATTTTGCTATATTTTGGCAACTAAAAACCCAACATATTGAAAAATAAGAAATTTAAAATATATCAAATTTTAAAAGCAGGGTGCGGAATGTCGGTCAGAAATTAAAACCTTGTGTATTTTCATGCTTAAATTAGTTGGTTACCGTTGCTAATTTAGCTCTTAGTTTGGCTTTTAATTCTTCTGCTAGTTCTGCATTACATTCCCTAACACGTCCTGCATCAGCATCATCAATACCAGCAACAACCTTTTCATAGATTTCCTTTTTAAAAGCATCCCCAACGTTTAGCAACGTGTTCAGGTCGTGCATTGAAAAGAACATACCCACTGGACGGTCCCTTTTAGTTACCATTACAGGTTCTCTTTGTGCTGAATCCAAGAAAGCACCAAATGAGTTTTTTGCTTCTTTTGCTGATATTGTTTTCATAATTTATAGCCTTTATATTAAAAATAGTAGCCATTATGGCTACTTAATTTTGAAAGTCAAACCAAGTGTCACCAATTGTTAAACCATTGGTGATGGCTTAACAAAAGGTAAAAATACTGTCGCTAACGCACCAACCGAACAAAAAAAGTATAGTTCTTATTGCCGTAGTAAGAATAGCCGTAGTTGAAAAAGACAAGCCACGCACTGCTACTACTGTAAGCAGCGGGCGACGAAGACCAATACCAAGACTGCGTATTTGGAAAATACGCTGAGTTAATGGTTGGTTTAGCAACAGAACCATTATTAGTGCAAGAACCATCCGTATCATATTTCCCATCAGAGCAAACCACCAATTTCATTAGCTCTTCTTTCGTAGGCATCCGCCAATCATTTTTGCCGCACAACCCTTTGGTATTAACAGCATTGGTGAAAGCGTAAGTATTGCAATTATTTTGGGTTGAACAGTATGGTGTCCCTAACGATTTATCTATATCGGTATAACCCGAATTGCCGCCATTATCGCCACTTGGTTTGTACCATGAATAATACCAATCCTTATCACGCAATCCGCCATCGTCCGTTTTCACTTCCCAGGTCAAGCCTGTTTTGTTGTCTTTCGTACAAGCCCAATCGTTCGCTCCACTCCCTAGTGTTGCACTATCAGGCAATACAACACCTGAATTGGATATTTTGGTATATCCAGTGGTTGAAATTGGTATTGTATTAATTTCTGCTGTAGATACGATGACATAACTACCATTCGTAGTTTCGCCTTGTAAAACGCC
Source organism: Pseudomonadota bacterium (assembly GCA_039805765.1). GTDB lineage: Bacteria > Pseudomonadota > Gammaproteobacteria > Methylococcales > Methylomonadaceae > UBA10906. Next base: position 28,446 of record JBDLTP010000002.1, on the reverse strand, counting down.
TTTAGCATCGTATATACCTACTTTATAAATTGACGTATCAACTTTAGGTAGAGCATTGGAAGACAATGTACAGGTTGTTCCTGAACAAGTCATCGCAACTAAGCCTTTGCCATTGTTCAAATCAATTTTAACTTTATAGCCTGTTGGTAGTTTTTCACTTAAAGTTTCCGTAAATTTAAATGTTGTTCCTGCTGAAACTGATTTCGTAATCGTTGGAACAGCAAAAACATGACTAGTAACAGCACTCAACAAACAGAACATAAGTATCTTTTTCATCTCAAATCCTTCTTAAATATTTTCGAAAAAAGCGAATTGGTTTTCTTAGTCGTGCTGGTTTTAGCTATTTCGTTATAATCTTCAATAAATTCTGCTAAGACTTTATCCATCAGCTCTATCTAAACGAGCAACCCATCCCAAGCCAAAAAATTAGCCAAAAGTTGTAAACCCACGTGTTGACTTTTTTCGGGATGAAATTGCACCGCAAAAACGTTATCTTTCATTAACGCGCAAGCAAAAGCGTTTGGATAATCGCTGGTGCCTGCAATGTGCGAGGAATTTTTCACTTGCGCATAATAGCTATGAACAAAATAAAAACGGCTGTTATCAGGAATATTTTTCCAAAGTGGATGCGCTGTTTGCTTGACTTGATTCCATCCCATGTGCGGAACTTTTAAAATTTCACCGTCAGCATTTTCTAGCGGCTCGGCAAATTTCAATACATGACCATCAAACATTCCCAAACACTCTGTTTGACCATTCTCTTGACTGTCTAAAAGCATTGCCTGCATCCCCAAGCAAATACCTAAAAGTGGTTTTGTATTGGCAACTTCTTTCAAAACATCAATTAACTGCAAATCACCAAGCGCCTGCATACAATCACGCATCGCGCCCACACCAGGAAAAACCACCCGATCAGCGGCTAAAATAGCGTTAGCTTCGGCCGTGACAATCACGTCAACAGTAGGAGTTGCATGCTGCAAGGCTTTGGCAATCGAATGTAGATTTCCCATGCCATAATCAATGACTGCAACGCTAGACATTAAAGCACCCCTTTTGTTGAAGGCGTAATGCCCATCATGCGCTCGTCAAAGGCAATGGCATTACGTACCGCGCGACCAAACGCTTTAAAGACCGTTTCAGCAATATGATGTGCGTTGCCGGCTTTGAGGTTATCAATATGTAGCGTCACGCCCGCATGATTCACAAAACCTTGGAAAAATTCACGCAATAAATCCACGTCAAAATTGCCAATAAACGCGCGATTAAACGTCACGTTATAATACAAACTCGGACGACCAGAAAAATCAATCACTACGCGCGAAAGTGACTCATCGAGCGGCACATACGCATGACCATAACGCGAAATGCCTTTTTTATCGCCCAGAGCCTTCGCGAACGCTAAACCCAGCGTGATGCCAATATCTTCCACCGTATGATGCGCATCGATGTCTAAATCGCCTTTTGCCAGCACTTCAATATCAATCATGCCATGTCGCGCAATTTGATCAAGCATGTGATCTAAAAAAGGCACTCCCGTGACAAAATGCGTTTTGCCCGTGCCATCTAAATTAAGCGTCAATGTGATTTTGGTTTCAAGCGTATTACGCTCGTAGGTTGCGATGCGTGAGGTCATAAATAGTGTGATTTGTTTGAAAAAAAGCGGAGAGATTAAATTTTTAGCGGTAAATTTCGAAAAAAATACCGCTAAACAGTTTTTAGCGCAGAAGTTCCAAAATGGCTTCTAACTCAATTACCATTTGATGAATGAGCTGCTTGGTGCGCGTGGAATCATCTTTTGAATCACTGCTCGATAAATGCGCCTTTGCACCACCGATAGTGTAGCCTTGTTCATATAACAAGGCGCGAATTTGGCGAATAATTAAAACATCATGACGCTGATAATAGCGGCGATTACCACGACGTTTAACGGGGTTGATTTCAGAAAATTCTTGTTCCCAATAACGGAGAACATGCGGTTTTACCCCACATAATTCACTGACTTCACCAATACTAAAATAGCACTTTGCCGGAATAATCGGCAATTCATTATTATTACTCGACTCCAGCATACGCTTCTACTCGTGCTTTAAGTTTTTGACCCGATCTAAACGTGACAACACGTCGCGCTGTAATCGGGATTTCTTTGCCTGTTTTTGGGTTTCTACCCGGGCGACCAGTTTTGTCTCGTAATTCAAATTTGCCAAAACCAGAAAGTTTCACTTGCTCACCATGATCTAAAGAACGTTTAATTTCTTCAAAAAAAAGATCGACCATATCTTTCGCTTCACGTTTATTGAGTCCTAATTCGTCAAATAAATTCTCTGCGAAATCTGCTTTTGTTAATGCCATAAACTTAATCTCTTAATTTTGCGCCCGTTTGTCGGGTCAAGGTCTCTAGGAACGTGCTAACTATAGCATCAATTTCGGTATCTGTAAGCGTTTGAGTATGATTTTGAAACACTAAACGCAGTGCGACACTTTTATAATTCTCATCAACGCCTTTCCCGCGATACACATCAAAAATTACGGCTTCCTGCAATAAAAATTCCTCACATGATGCAATGCATGCGATTATATCGCCCGATGTGACATCTTCTTTAACGAGCAACGCTAAGTCACGGCTAACAGAAGGAAATTTTGATAACGTTTTAAAGTGGGCGTGTTGTTTAGTGAGTAAAACATCTTGTGCGAGTTCAAACAAGAAAACAGGCGTTTCAAATCCTAATTGGCGCTCTAATACAGGATGGAGCATCCCAATCCAGCCAACCAAGTCACCTGTCTTGGTCAGAATTTTTGCACTTTGACCAGGATGTAGCGTTTCGTGTTCAGCTGCAACAAAATCAACATTCACGCCAGTTAAGGCGAAAATAGCTTCAATATCCGCTTTCACATCAAAGAAATCAACTGAGCGCGTTTTTTCACCCCATTGCTCTAAATTCACATTACCCAGCGCTAAACCCGCCAACATTTTTTCTTGATGGGTTTCATCATTTTGTTGTACAAAACGCAAACCCGATTCAAATAAACGCACCCGTGTTTGTTGACGATTAGTATTGTGCAGCGCAGCATTGAGTAAACCGCCCCAAAGCGTTGTCCGCATAACCGCAAGTTCAGCAGAAATGGGGTTTTGCAAACGAATAAACTGCGCACTCGGCGCAATCGTTTTTTGCATTAGCTCATCAATAAAACTGTAGGTAATGGCTTCTTGATAACCGCAATCAACGAGCAAATCTTTGACACGCTCTAAATCAATTTTACTTTCTGTGGCCTCATTTAGTGATGAGCGTACTAAAATTTGATTATTCGGCAAATTATTATAGCCATGAATTCGCGCGATTTCTTCAATCAAATCAGCTTCAATAGCAATATCAAAACGAAAACTAGGTGGAATCACTTTCCAGCCATCCGCTTGCGCAGAAACTTGTAGCCCAAGGCGCGTTAAAATATCACTTACCGTTTGAGGAGCAAACGCCATGCCTAAAATTTGCGTCAATTTCAGTTCACGTAACACAATCGGCTCACGCTTAGGCAAGTCAGTTTGACTAATGACATTGGTAATATCACCCGCACGGCCCCCACAAATATCTAAGATTAGTTGCGTTGCGCGTTCAATAGCTCGTTGTTGCAATTCAAAATCCACGCCACGCTCAAAACGGTGCGAAGAATCTGTATGCAACCCAAAATGACGTGCTTTGCCGGCAATTGCTAAAGGTGCAAAAAACGCACATTCCAAAAATACAGTCTGTGTATTTTCATCTACTGCGCTACCATTCCCGCCCATCACGCCTGCTAATGCAAGCGGCTGCCTGTCATCTGCAATAATCAAATGATTATCAGTGAGTGTAATCGTTTGCGCGTTAAGTAATTCGAGTGTTTCACCTATTTTTGCGTAACGCACATGGATATCACCTTGCAATTTTTGTGCATCAAAAACGTGTAGCGGTTGACCTAATTCAAGCAAAACGTAATTGGTTACGTCCACTAGGGCACTCAATGAACGCAGTCCACTGCGACGCAGGCGCTCTTGCATCCAAAGTGGTGTTTGCGCCTGATTATTCACGCCCGAAATGACTCGTCCTAAATAACGGGGACAGGCTTTTGGAGCTTCAACGTGAACTGCTAATTTTTCGGTTGACGTAACGGCAGTCGTTTGAATAGTTGGAATGGTAAGTGTTAATTGATTTAACACAGCAATTTCTCGCGCAACGCCTTCAACACTCAGACAATCAGCGCGATTAGGCGTTAAATCCACTTCAATGCTGTTATCGTTTAATTGTAAATACTCACGAATATCGACGCCAACAGGCGCATCCACTGGTAATTCCATTAAACCTTCAGCTTCTGCAACAAGACCTAATTCTTTTGCAGAGCAAAGCATCCCAAACGACTCAACGCCGCGTAATTTTGATTTTTTAATTTTAAAATCACCGGGAAGGACAGCACCTATCACGGAGGCCGGAATTTTTAAACCCGGGCGGACATTTGCTGCGCCACAGACAATTTGCAAAGGCTCTGCTTCACCGACATTCACGCGGCAAACACGCAGTTTATCGGCATCGGGGTGCTGCTCTGTTTCAAGCACTTCACCCACAACCACACCGCTAAATTGCGCGGCAACAGGCTCAACGGCATCAACTTCAAGACCAGCCATGGTGATTTGCGCCACAAGCTGCTCCGTGCTGAGCGCGGGATTCACGTAAGTTCTTAACCAAGTTTCACTGATTTTCATCGTTTTAACGTCCCTGCCTTAGTTGAATTGTTGTAAAAATTTTAAATCATTTTCAAAAAACAAACGCAAATCGTTAATGCCATAACGTAGCATTGCGAGTCGCTCAACGCCCATACCAAACGCAAATCCACTATACGTTTCACTGTCAATGTTCACGGATTTAAAGACTTCAGGATGAATCATGCCACAGCCCATGACCTCAAGCCAGCCGGTATGACTGCAGACGCGACAACCTTCACCACCGCACATCACGCATTCAATATCTACTTCAGCCGACGGTTCTGTAAACGGAAAATAAGAGGGGCGGAAACGGACTTGAATATCTTTTTCAAAAAATGCACGTAAAAATTCATACACCACACCTTTCAAATCCGCAAAACTCACATTAGTATCCACCAAAAAACCCTCAACTTGATGGAACATCGGTGTGTGCGTAATATCAGAATCACAACGATACACGCGACCGGGAGCGATAACTTTCAGGGGTGGTTTTTCCGATTCCATGACGCGAATTTGCACTGGTGAGGTATGTGTGCGAAGAACACGATGCGCATCAAAGTAGAAAGTATCGTGCATAGCGCGAGCAGGATGGTGAGCAGGAATATTTAGCGCTTCAAAATTATGGTAATCATCTTCAATTTCAGGGCCTTCCACTACGTGAAAACCGACACTAGCAAAAATTTTATTGATACGACGTAGCGTGGTGGTGACAGGGTGAAGACCACCCACTTTTTGACCACGACCTGCTAACGTGACATCAATACGCTCGTTTGCTAATCGGGCGAGTAAAGCAGCTTGTTCGAGTTCGATTTTTTTAGCGTCTAACTTGTCTTGAAACGCTTCTTTGGCTTGATTGATGACTTGACCCGCTTCTCTGCGTTGCTCGGGCTCAAGTCGTCCTAATTCCTTCATTTGGGCAGTAAAAACGCCCTTTTTCCCTAAATAATGCACACGAACATCATCAAGGCTCGTTAAATCAGTGGCGTTAGCAAGCGCATACAGCGCCTGCGTAAGAAGAGCTTCTAAATTATCGGACACGGGTCAACTCGCGGTAAGTGAAGAAAAATAGATTTTAAATGAGATGTCTATAAATACAAAAAAATCTGCCCACTGTTTAAGTTGGGCAGATTTTTGATGTTAAAAAAGCGAATCGATTTAGAGCGAACTCATGTTTGCTTTTGCGATTTCTGCAATTTTACCAAATGCGTCAATATCACGAACAGCGATATCAGCTAACACTTTACGGTCAATTTTAACATTTGCTTTTGTTAAGCCATTAATTAAACGACTGTAAGAAATGCCAAACATACGCGAAGCGGCATTGATACGCACAATCCATAACGCACGGAATTGACGTTTTCTTTGTTTGCGATCGCGATACGCATACTGACCAGCTTTGATGACAGCTTGCTTTGCAACGCGATAAACGCGGCTGCGAGCGCCATAATAGCCTTTGGCTTGTTTAAGAATTTTTTTGTGTCTTGCTCTGGCGGTTACGCCACGTTTTACTCTAGGCATGATTTATTCCTTATTTTATAAATCAAAGATAAGGAATCATGCGGTTCGCCATTCGTAAATCCGAAGGATGTACTGAATTAGTCGCACGCAATTGTCTTTTTCTTTTAGTCGATTTTTTCGTCAAAATATGACGACGGTGTGAGTGACCACATTTCAAACCACCGTTACCGGTACGTTTAAAACGTTTCGCAGCACCGCGATTAGTTTTAATTTTTGGCATTTGTTTGCTCCAAATAAAATAAAAAAGGTCCCTGAGAAAAGTTCATTTAGGCAAAATGCGTGGCCTAAATAAAACAAAAGTCACCCGTTCCCTGCGTGACTGTACTACTATTTTTTCTTTTTCGGTGCAAGCACCATGACCATTTGTCGACCTTCCATTTTAGGAAATTGCTCGACAATGGCTAATTCTTCCAAATCTTTTTCGATGCGTTTTAGCACATCCATGCCCAATTCTTTATGAGCCATCTCACGTCCACGATACCGCAACGTAATTTTGGTTTTATCGCCATCGCTTAGAAATTTAAGCAAACTTTTTAGCTTAACCTGATAATCACCATCATCGGTTCCAGGTCGGAATTTAATTTCCTTCACCTGAACTTGTTTTTGCTTTTTCTTGGCAACAGCTAGTTTCTTGTTTTGTTCAAACTGAAACTTGCCATAATTCATAATTTTGCAAACTGGTGGATCTGCATTGGGTGATATTTCAACCAAATCCAAATCATCGTCGTAGGCTAATTTTCTTGCTTCATCAATGGGAATAATACCTAGTACTTCACCATTCGCGCCCGTCACTCTCACCCGCCGAGCGGTGATCATATCATTTAAACGCGTTTCATCTTTTTTCGCAGCGATACCTTAATCCTCCACGTTAATTATTCTTTGTTTGCGATGACCTGCGCGAATTTTGCGCTAAAGTCCTCAATCGTCAAACTACCTAAGTCGTCACCCTTCTGAGTGCGTACCGTGATTTTTTGTTCTTCTAATTCTTTGTCACCGATAATAACAAGATACGGTACACGTTGCATAGAATGCTCGCGGATTTTAAACCCGATTTTTTCATTTCTCAAGTCAATTTTGACGCGAACACCTTGAGATTCCAAAGTTTTTAGTACTTTATGTGCATAATCCGCATGTCTATCTGCAATGACCATAACCATCACTTGCACAGGTGAGAGCCATGTGGGGAAAGTACCTGCATGTTGTTCAATCAAGATTCCAATGAAGCGCTCAAGCGACCCTAAAATGGCGCGATGTAGCATCACCGGTACTTGACGAGAACCATCTTCGGCAATAAAACTTGCACCAAGACGTCCAGGCATTGAAAAATCAACTTGAATCGTACCGCATTGCCAAACACGACCAATACAATCTTTCAGCGAAAATTCAATTTTTGGACCGTAAAATGCGCCTTCACCCGGTTGCAATTCCCATGCTAATTTTTTTGCATTTAGCGCAAGTTCAAGCGCGGCCTCTGCTTTATCCCAAACTTCATCACTACCTACCCGATTTTCAGGACGAGTTGACAATTTAATGATGACATCGTTAAAACCAAAGTCTTTGTAAACGTCATAGAGCAACTCAATAAACGTGGCAACTTCTTCTTGAATTTGCGATTCAGCGCAGAAAATATGTGCATCGTCTTGCACAAAATTACGAACTCGCATCAAACCATGAAGGGTTCCTGACGGCTCATTTCGGTGACATGAGCCAAATTCCGCTAAGCGAATGGGCAAATCACGGTAACTCTTCATGCCTTGATTGAAAATTTGAACGTGACAAGGGCAATTCATTGGTTTAATTGCGTAATCGCGATTTTCAGAATGCGAGGTAAAAATCATCGCACCAAACTTATCCCAATGCCCTGACTTTTCCCACAAAGAACGATCCACTAATTGCGGCGTTCTAACTTCACCATAACCGTTAACACGCAATTTTTCACGAATATACTGCTCAACTTGCTGATAAATCGTCCAGCCTTTTTCATGCCAAAACACCATTCCAGGTGCTTCTTCTTGAATATGAAAAAAATCGAGTGTTTTTGCTAATTTACGATGATCACGTTTTTCAGCTTCTTCAAGACGCGTTAAATAGGCTTGTAATTCTTTTTTATCACGCCATGCTGTACCGTAAATACGTTGAAGCATTTCATTTTTAGCATCACCACGCCAATAAGCGCCAGCAATTTTCATCAATTTGAACGCACCCAATTTACCGGTATTTGGCACATGCGGCCCACGACATAAATCAGTGAAACTGCCTTGATTGTATAGTGATAAAACTTGATCAGCCGGAATTGATTCAATAATTTCTGCTTTATACGCTTCGCCTTGATTTTTGAAGAAACTCACTGCGTCATCACGCGATAATTCAGAGCGAACCACATCCCTATTTTCTGCTGCCAATTGCAACATTTTGGCTTCAATTGCCGCTAAATCATCCGGGGTAAACGCTCGTTCATAAGCAAAATCGTAATAAAACCCGTTTTCAATGACAGGACCAATCGTCACTTGCGCACTTGGAAAAAGTTGTTTGACTGCCTGTGCGAGCAAATGCGCCGTCGAATGACGAATAACCTCTAAGCCTTCTTCGTCTTTTGCAGTGATCAGCTGAAGTGTTGCATCGCTTTCAATGAGTGTACTTGCATCAACAAGTTGACCGTTAACTCTGCCTGCAAGTGTTGCTTTCGCTAATCCTGCACCAATAGATTGAGCCACCTCAAGCACACTGAGGGAGGATTCATAAGTACGTTGAGAACCGTCTGGGAGTGTAATGACTAACATGACTGAAAACCTGATATTGGAAATCTGATGAATAACGCAATAAAAAAGCACTGACATTGCAGTGCTTTCTTTTGTTTGGTAGGCACGAGTGGACTCGAACCACCGACCCCCACCATGTCAAGGTGGTGCTCTAACCAACTGAGCTACGCGCCTGAAATTTTGTAATTTCAATCCTTCGATTATACCAAGTGATTTGTTTTACGCAACCTTTTTATACATTTTACATAACTTGGCATCTTATTTTATTATTTTGAAAACGAGATAAATTGGCGATAAGGCGACCCTACTTTCCATGTTATACCTTCACTGTAGTAATGCATAAGGGCAAAATATCCAAGAATGCCAAGTGTCACCGCTTTACGAATTTCAAAACCAAAGATTTGCTCTGTTAACCACGACACCACCGCGTCGCCATAAGCTTGCAGTATAAACGCTAAAAAAAATGATAAAACTGGCAGGACAATCAAAATCGAAATAGAACGGCGCTTTGCAAATCGATAAAGTCCATTTTGAGGGGCTTGAGTATGCTTATTATAATCGTGCGTGACATAAAAAATATAAGCCGTTGCATCGTGAACCAATCGCGGCATTAAAATCGCAAAAAAATAATAACTTTCTGAATACAAGTAAAAACTACTCACCACAAGCAATACATTCATCCATAAAAAATATTTTCCTAATAAATTATTCACATATCGCTGACAATAAAAAGCACTTATCAACAATAATAATGTTAAAACACCCGCTGCGGATTGAATCTCTATCATAATCTGCGCATCTAAACTGGTATGCAAAAAAATGCCAATATAAATTAAAACGCCAGCAGCCACGCTTAACCAAAGTAAAACATGATAGGCCCACGCAGGCAATTGACAAACCCCTTTTGCCACTCCATGTTGCTGTTTTAAAACATGAAAAACCGTCCATGCAGCTACTGCAATATAAAACACGCGGTAAGGAATAAATAAACTCCCCACACCAAAAATCACAATAATGGCCGCCGTCATCCAAAATAGATGCTTTTTATAAAAATGAAAATACTCTTTATTACTGACGAGTAAAATGGTACTGGCTAAAATGTGAGGGGTACCAAACAACACCTGAAACAGCAAAAAATGCGTCGGTCGCGAAGGCAAATTTTCATGCAACCAGCCTTGCCAAAGCGCATTATCCAAGCCGTATAAAAGCAAACATAGCGGGATAATTAGATATAAACCAAGCAAAACACGAAACGAAACACTTAATGGTTCAAATTGATTGATTTCTTCTTTTTTTTCTTCTTTTTCTTGAGATATCAATAACACACTTGACATAATAAAATCCTAATACAGTGAATGAGTCTAAATTGGGACAAGTTCGCTGAATTATAAATTAAATTGTTAAGGACAAAAACGATATCGTAACTATTGGAATCGATCATATCTAAGCGATGCTCAACGTTTAAAAATGAACCAAACCGCCCTGTTGCAATTTCAATACAAATTTATCTCCAACGAAATGAAAAAACTATCCGTAATGACGTCAGTATATTTTGCGCCCAGTACTGAATTAAATTTGAACACGTCTGCCCCAGTGCCTCGCATTAGCGTGTCTTTTCCAGCTAAACCCGATCATTTATCTACCGTAGATGTTCATCATAATGTTTCTGTCAGCTGATCATCTGACAAGTGCTTATTTCAATCGTGGCAGCCAGAGACTTACACCCACGCCATATTTTCCAATTTATTGGTATAACTCAATTTACGCTCTCTCGATAGCTTCTATAATAAAAAATCAATTAAAACTATATATAACAATAATTTATAATAAAAAATTAAAAATATGATACAGTTCACACTTTTAAAATAATTATTTCGATATTATGATTAAACCTGTTTCAATCATTATTTCCCATCAGTTCATGGAACTTTTTGTAGCCTATATATTACCGCCGCGAAATAAACTAATTCTAGGAGAGTTTTAGTAAGAAAAGCGCATTATATATGCTGTGTGATATAATAAAAGACGCTACATTTTTACAGAATAACAATAATCAGAGGTAGTCAAATGAGAATAAGAGATTATATTAAATTTTTACCATTAATCGTATTATGTTTTACATCGACAGCTCAGGCTGACGTGACGTTAAAAGATAATAGTGAAATTGTTGGTAAATGGACTTTAGCAGCAGAATCCCTAAAAATCGATGGCGAAAAAAAATCGGTTACTAGCTCATGGGAATTTAAAAGTGATGGTACACTAATTTCCATTGCAACCGATTCACTGGGTCGCACAAAAGAGATGACTGTTGCGGTAAAATATTTTATTGAAGACGGTTTACTCAAAAAACAAGTCTCTCCAGGACGTGAAAAATTCGAATCGTGCTCAGTTGTTCAAAAAGAAGCGTCTGATATGATTTTAAGATGTACAAATTTATTTCTTTTCTTAACAAAAAAATAATAATTTACATGAGGGTATAACGATGATCGGTGCAGTTTTTACAATTTTTGTTGCTATGTGGCTTTATCAAACTGTCAAACAAGCAAAAATAGAAAATATGTTTTTTTGGGTTGTAGGTGGCGCAGCACTGTTTTTCGCAGTTCAAGCGTTATTTGTCTATTCAGATGTTTCGATACTTGAATCATTTAGAAGTAGTGAAGGTGGCGCAGCTTATGAATCTGTCAATGGCGCTGACCGTAAAAATGAAGGCGAATTCCAAGGCTTTGGTGGCATTTTAGCATCACTTTTCTTTGAATTAATGCCACAAATTGCGGGATTTTTTGCAGTTGCTTTAGTTCGCAATCGTGTCATGCTAAAAGAAGATTTGAATGTTAAAAACTTATTTAGCGGTTTAAAAGAATTATTTCAAAGCATTAAAAATAGCTTTAAAACCACTGCAAATCAAGAATAACTGCTAATTTACTATTGTCTAGGTGCAACCCTTTGCGCCTAGACAAATCAATATCAAATGGTGGAAATCACCACACCATGCTTAACCAAATCCCTCAAAATTTCCTCCCCATTTTGATTTAACACCTCCTCATTTATCACTGGAAATAGCTGCGAGAGTTGCTTTAAATAATCTTGTGCTAATTGATCGGGCTGTTCTTGAAGTAAGAGCAGTAACTGATAGGTGAGCGGGGTAATTTCTAAAAATTGGACATTTTCATATTCATCTCGATACACCACCAAAAATGTCGCTTTCTCTGGCGCTGTGAGGGGTAAAAATTTAGGGGAAATAAGATGCACGGGGAATTGGTATGCTAAAACACAGGCTAGAGGAGAGAGCTTTAGCGGCGTCTCCTGTAAACGCCCAACCAACGGCGTTGTCTCCCCCTGTGCAATTGATAAAGCCATCTCAATCCATTCATAATGCGCAAGCTCTACCATGAAAGGAAAATCGTCCGCACACTGCCGTTCATTTTGAAGATAACTTATAAATTCTTCTGACACTTCAGAAAAATGCGGCGTGTGACAAACGTGCTGAGAGAAAAAATCCTGCGACAAACGTCGCCAAGCCGCCTCATCCATCAAGCGATGGAGTACGGGAAAATTAGCTGTTAAAAATCCGGTTATATTATTAAAAAATAACTCACGGTAAATCACCATACGTTCATGACAAACACCAACGGGAATGGGATTTAGATCAGGATTTCGAATATACGCTGCAAAGGCACTTTGATGCTCTTGAAAATTCACTGCGCACGCTCCTGAAAGTCTTTAATCTTTTCAACCTCAGCGACTAATTCACTTAATGGTGGTAAATTAAAATCTCGCTCAAGCAAGGTTGGAAAAACACCAAAACGCGCATAAACCTGCTGCAATAATGCCCATACAGGATCCACAATACTCGCTCCGTGTGTATCAATTAAAAAATCATCCGCCTGAACGTAATGCCCCGCAATATGCGCATACATAATGCGATGGGCGGGTATCTTGCTTAGAAAATCAATGGCATCATAACCATGGTTAATACTGTTAACGTAAATATTATTCACATCCAGCAAGACATCGCAGTCTGCTTCACATACAACCGCATTAAAGAAATCAATTTCTGACATCTCCTGGCCTGCATAGGTGTAATATGACACATTTTCAATGGCAATTTTTCGCTCTAAAATATCTTGTACACGACGAATTCGAGCGGCAACATGTTTGACCGCATCTGACGTAAATGGAATGGGCAGTAAATCGTATAAATGACCGTTATGGCTACAGTAACTCAAATGCTCACTATAATGCGCAATGCCATGCGTGTGCATAAATTGCTTAATTTGATGAACTAAATTTTCATCTAAGGGATCTGAACTTCCAATAGACAGCGATAAACCGTGGCATACAAATCGGTTTTTTTCTGTCAATTCTCGAAAATATCGCCCCATTTTACCACCGATGGTGATCCAATTTTCCGGTGCAATTTCATAAAAATCGACATTTTTAGGTGGATGCTGCAAAATTTCAACAAGGAGTGGACGGCGTAGACCTAATCCGGCGCCGATGAGCGAAGAATGATGAGGTGACATAAAAACCTAATGTTATTTGCCAATACAGAAACTTGAGAAAATTTTACCAAGTAAATCATCTGACGTAAATTCACCTGTAATTTCAGCTAACGCTTGTTGAGCATGACGTAAATCTTCCGCCACCAATTCTCCCGCTAAACTAGACGCTAACTGTGAAATCGCCTGCAGCACAAATTCATGCGCTGTGTTAAGCGCTTCCAAATGCCGACGACGCGCAATAAAAACATTTTCTACACTGGAATTAAATCCGATGCTTTGCTTTAAATGCGTGGTGAGTAAATCTAATCCTAACTGTTGTTTAATTGAAATATAGCAAATAGTGTCGTTTTGCTTGGTTTCAATAGCAGGAAGACGTTGCACCAAATCAATTTTGTTATATACCCGAATTATATCAACATCCTTGGGCAGTGTTGCAAGTAACGCCTCCGTTTCACTTTCGGGTTCTCGCACATCAATAAGCAATAAAATTTTGTCAGCCTTAGCCATCTCCACGCGAGCGCGACGAATACCTTCTTGCTCAACGAGATTATCTGCATCATGCAACCCAGCTGTATCAATAATATGCAGCGGCATCCCATCCAATTGAATGCGCTCACGCAGCACATCGCGAGTTGTTCCAGCAATATCGGTCACAATTGCTGTATCATGTCCTGCAAGCGCATTGAGTAAACTGGATTTTCCCGCATTAGGTTTGCCCGCTAAAACCAGCGTCATGCCATCACGAAGTAATTGCCCTTGTTGCGCAGTCGCCTTAATATCTTCAAGTTGTAAACGTAAATTATCCAAACGTCGCTCAATCACGCCATCATTCAAAAAATCAATGTCTTCATCCACAAAATCAATGGCCGCTTCTACATAAATACGTAAATGCGTTAATTCTTCTACTAATTCATGAATTTTTGCTGAAAAAACGCCCTGCATCGATTTCTGTGCTGAGCGAACTGACTGTTCAGTGCTACTGTTAATTAAGTCAGCCACCGCTTCTGCTTGGGCTAAATCAAGCTTATTGTTTAAAAAAGCCCGCTCTGTAAATTCGCCAGCTCGAGCAAGTCTTGCGCCTAAAGCTAAAACACGTTTTAAAAGCATGTCTAAAACCACAGCGCCACCATGTGCTTGTAGCTCTAAAACATCTTCACCGGTGTAGGAATGAGGCGCTGGAAAATAGAGTGTAATGCCGCTATCAATAACATGCCCATCCGAATCAACAAATGTGCTGTAAATGGCATTTCGAGGAGGAAGTTCTTTTTTGACAATATGGGAAGCAAGGCCGAGTAGCCCTGCGCCTGAAACACGAATGATACCAACACCGCCATTACCTGACGGTGTTGCTATTGCCGCAATAGTATCTGCAAAATCCTCTCCCTTTTGAAGAGGGATAGGAGCGCTTTCCATTATTTTTCTTTTTCGATTTGTTTACTGATGTAGGTTTGTTGCAAAATAGACAAGGTATTATTAATTACCCAGTAAAGCACTAAACCCGCTGGGAAGAACAAGAAAAATACGGTGAAAACAATAGGAAACATTTTCATGACTTTTGCTTGCACGGGATCAATAGGGGCAGGATTCAAACTTTGCTGAATTTTCATACTAATGCCCATAATAACAGGCAACACAAAGAAAGGATCTTGAATAGATAAATCCTGAATCCACAACATAAACGGTGCTTGACGAAACTCAACCGTTTCGCTCAGTACCCAATAAAGAGCCATAAACACAGGAATTTGAATCAAAATAGGTAAACACCCCCCTAATGGATTCACTTTCTCTTTACGGTACATCGCCATCATTTCATTATTAAAACGCGGACGATCGTCCTTGAAACGCTCCTGCAATTCTTTCAAACGCGGCTGAATTTTACGCATTTTCGCCATCGATTTGAAACTTGCATTCGACAAGGGAAAAAACAACAATTTAATCACAAAGGTCACGCCAATAATGGCAACGCCCCAGTTCTCAACTAATCCATGAATTTGATTAAGTAGCCAATAAATTGGCTTACCAATAAAGGTCAATACACTATAATCAACCGTTAACTCTAAGCCAGTTGCCGTTTTTTCCATCATAGGTTGAATTTTTGGACCAGCAAACAGTTGCGCGGTAAATTGCGCTTCATTATTGACTTCAACGGTGACGGATGGTGAATAAGTACCAATGACATACTGACCTAATTTTAACTCTTTACTGTAGAAATGATTTTCTTGATCTGCAGGAGGTACCCACGCTGATGCAAAATAATGCTGAATCATTGCAGTCCATCCACCCACACTCGCTACATCAAGGTTTTCGTTGTGCATATCATCAAAATTAATTTTCTGATATTTATTGGCCTGTGTATAAATAACCGCACCATCGTACGCACGCATCCCTGTTAACATCCCGCCCTTTTCTTTACTCGGCGTTTTAAGTAACTGGCTATATTGTCTGCCTACCCACGCTTTCTGAGAGCTATTGTTTACTGTTTGCACTAAATCAATTTCGTAACTTCCACGCTTAAACGTAAATGTTTTTGTCACTTTCAACCCATTATTATCAGTCCAAGTCATAGGAACATTTAAACTGTCTTGACCTGCATCTAACGTATAACTGTCTTGCTGAGTTGTGAAAACACTATGATGATTGGCTGCCTCCGCTGAACCATTGCCTGGAATAAAGCCACTTTGCGCTACAAATAAATTTTCCACCTGTGAATTAAATAGGCGTATAGGAGCGGTATTTTTTTGACTCGCAGCAAATCCAAACGTTTGGCGCAACTTATCAACTATCGTATTTTCTTTTTCAATTGGGTAGTTGAGTAAATCTAGGTTTTGAATGGTGCCGCCTTCGGCATTGATTTCTAACGCTAACACGTCTGTTTGGATTTTAATTACTTTGGCATCAATAGCAGCCACAGTAGCTGTGACAACTTGCGTTTGTGTTTGTGTTTGCGCAGTTGTTGCGGGAACATCCTCACTTGCATTGACTGCCGATGAAACAGTTTCAACAGCTGGTTTGAGAACATAATCTGCTTCCCAAGCTTGTTGCAACATAAAAACAAGCATTGCAAAGGTAACAACGAGTATAAATCTTATATTATCCATTCTTATTTACCGAATTTTTCTGGAACAGGATCAATACCACCCGCATGAAAGGGATGGCACTTTGCGAGTCTTTTGATAGTGAGATAAGATCCCTTCGCACTGCCATGCCGTGAAACAGCTTCTAAAGCATAGCTAGAGCAACTGGGGTAAAAACGGCATACATTACCGAGTGCGGGGCTAATAAAATATCTATAAAATTTTATAAGGGCGATGAGTATGAATTGCATCGGGTAACCAATTTAAGCCAATGCTTTTCCAATGACTTTTGAAGTAAGAAAGAGGTGACATCCTGTGCTTCTCTTCGAGCCATGACCACGATGTCGATGTTACATACATTATGACGGTGACATCTAAAGTTGTCCCTAATAATCCGCTTTATCCGATTGCGATGTACGGCTTTTCTTATGTTTTTTTTAGCAATAACTAATCCGAGTCGTGGGTAATCAAATTCATTTTTGACCGCAAGTAACGTAAAATACGTATCGCTCGATTTCATCGGATTAGTAAAAACTTTTTTGTATTCAGCCGGTTTTTTAAGCCGTAACTGCTGCGAAAAGCTAAAGTCTATCTTCGTCACACAGGGTGAACAGATTAACCGCTAACCGTTAGTTTTGCGCGACCTTTTGCACGGCGAGCGTTAATGACTTTACGGCCGTTACGTGTCGCCATTCTAGCGCGGAAACCGTGAGTTCTTGCGCGTTTAATTTTACTGGGTTGGTAAGTTCTTTTCATGAGCTTTATTGCCTAATTGAGTTTAACAAAAACGGATAAAATAATTAGACGATGATAGAATAAAGGTATTGCTGTGTCAATTCGCTAGTGATGTATTTTAAGGATTGTAATATTTTTACTTCTTATCACTAATATATTTTTTGTGCCTTGCACGTTTACCTTCGCTAAAACTTTAATGAGCTCTCTTTGGAATATCTGTCTATCTAAACTTGAAAACGAAGTGCCTAGTGTTGATTTCAATACATGGATACGGCCACTACAAGCCGTTGAAACTGAAGGAAATTTAAATCTACTCGCACCCAATCGTTTTGTTTTAGATTGGATAAAAAAACATCATGTCACGCAAATAAACGAAGCAGTGACTGAATTTTCTAACGGAAAATTAACACTCGTTTTGGATGTGGGTTCAAATCGACACACATTAACGCCAGTTGAAACTAGTTTGCCAGATGAGCCGAAAATTTCCGTACCTAATTTCGAACATTTCTTGAATAAAAATTTTACCTTTGACAATTTTATCGAAGGCAAGTCAAATCAATTTGCTCGCGCTGCCGCGCTGCAAGTGGCTGAAAATAGTGGAAAAGCGTATAACCCGCTTCTAATTTACGGAGGCTCAGGACTTGGTAAAACGCATATTATGCACGCAGTTGGGAATGCTATCTTGGCAAAAAATCCAACTACCAAAATTGTTTATCTTCACTCTGAGCGTTTTGTTCAAGATATGGTAAAAGCGCTACAACAAAATGCAATTCATAAGTTTAAGGAATTTTATCGCGGTGTTGACGTACTTTTGATTGACGATATTCAATTCTTTGCTGGAAAAGATCGCTCACAAGAAGAATTTTTTCATACATTTAACAGCCTTATCGATCGTCGTCATCAAATTGTATTGACCTGCGATAAATACCCAAAAGAAATATCTGGACTCGAAGAACGTTTAAAATCCCGTTTTAGTTGTGGTTTACCTGTGTCAATTGAACCACCTGATATGGAGACACGCGCAGCCATTTTAATGAAAAAATCCTCCATCGCAAACATCACGCTCCCCGACGAAGTTGCCTTTTTTATCGCGAAAAGAATGCCCTTTAACGTGCGAGATTTGGAGGGAGCTCTTCGACGATTGATTGCAAACTCCCAGTTCACAGGACAACCTATTACGCTTGATTTTGCCAAAGAAGTCTTGCAAGACTTAGTGGTTCTTCAAGATAAATTGGTCAATATAGACAGCATTCAACATACCGTTTCTGAATACTTTGATATTTCGCTCAATGATTTACTCGCCACAAATAAATTACAAACAGTCACTCGCCCTCGTCAAATAGCTATGAGTTTAGCAAGGGAACTCACCGCGCATAGCTTTCCCGAAATTGGCAGTGCTTTTGGTGGTCGCAATCACACCACGGTAATGAGCGCCTGTAAAAAAGTGGAAGAACTCAAAAAAACAGATTTAAAATTTTATGAAGATTATATTCATCTGGTGCGTGTTCTATCGTCTTAACATTTTCTTCTTAAAATATTCATTGATTATGGAATATTTTAAGTAACCAAATCGTAATCAATTAGTTATAAGTTATCAACAGGTTTGTAAAGAATTTATCAACAAGTTGTGCATATCTTTTAATGTGCTTTATTTACAAAAACAAGTAATACATTGATATTATTAGCTATTTAAAATAATTTTCTGTGCATAACTCTGTGCACAACCCTGTTCATAACCCTGTGTATAACTTTTGATTTTCTGTGTACAACCCTGTGCACAACTTTTACTTTTCTGTGCACAACTTCTATGCCCTTTTATTGCGAATAGTTACACACAGGTTACACACAGGTTACACACAGGGTTGTGCACAGGATAAGCTATTGATTTTGATTTAAAAAAATGGGTTATGCACAGGTTTTTTGCTCCCTAATAGTAATAAAGAGATAATTTAGTAATAAGTTATAATCTTTAAATCTACTATATTTAATATATTTTTAATGATTCAAATTTTAAATTTTCCCCTACTTTAATTTTGAGATACCGTAATGAAATTTGTGATTAACCGTGAATCGCTATTAACGCCACTTCAGCAACTTGTTAGTGTGATTGAAAAACGTCAAACCATACCGATTCTCTCAAATGTGTTGCTTGTGATTGAAAATGAGCAATTAACCATGACTGGCACAGATCTAGAAGTTCAGCTGATTGCTAAATTGGATTTGCCCAGTGCAACTGATGGCGCTATTACGGTGCCTTCTCGTAAATTTTTAGATATTTGTCGTCTTCTTCCGGTGGGATCTGAAATTCGCTTTGAACAAAATGACGACAAAGTAAAAATTACATCGAATCGTAGCCGTTTTTCGCTTAATTGCTTATCCGCTGAAGATTATCCTGAATTCCCCGAAGACGAGTTAGATCATCAGTTCACCATCAACGCTGGCCAATTTAAACGCGCTTTAGAAAAAACTACATTCTGCATGGCTAATCAGGACGTAAGATATTATCTCAATGGCTTGTTGCTTCATATTTCCAATAATAAACTGGAGTTGGTCGCGTCAGATGGTCATCGATTGTCTATTTACGAAGATCAGCTTGAACTGGCCACCGGATTTGAAGCCAGAATTATTTTGCCGCGTAAAGGCGTTTTAGAACTCACTAAATTGCTTGATGACAACGAAGCAGAATTGAAAATTGAGTTTTCCAGCAGCTGTATTCGAATTTTTATAAAACACTTAATTTTTTCGGCAAAATTGGTCGATTCTAAATATCCCGATTTCAGCAAAGTCTTTGCACAAACGTTTTTAAGTCCCCTTGAGATTGAAAAAGCTGTTTTGAAAAACGCACTTACCCGCGTAGCTATTTTGTCTAATGAAAAATTTAAAGGCTTAACATTCGATATCAATACGGAATATTTAAAAATCAGCACACATAATCCAGAGCATGATGAAGCAGAAGAAGAGTTAGCGATTATTTATGACGATGAACCGTTATCTATTGCGTTCAATGCACAATATTTATCGGATGCGATGTCAAATTTAGATGGTGATACAGCACTACTGACCATTGCAAGTGATGCGAGTAGTTGCTTTATCAATGAGCCGGTTAATGATAAATACAAATTTATTGTTATGGCAATGCGCTTATAACTACTGCTATTAAGCGACTTAAAGGCTATAATGAGCGGCTAAGCCGCGTTTACGCTTTAAAGCGATATGTTTCAACAAAAAATCAGCAACAGGAAGAATAGACATCGTTATGAGTAATCCAATCGATCAATACGACAGTAGCAATATTCAAGTACTTAAAGGGTTAGATGCTGTGCGCAAAAGACCTGGCATGTACATTGGCGACACCGATGATGGTTCGGGTTTGCATCACATGGTCTTTGAGGTGGTGGATAACTCTATTGACGAGGCACTCGCAGGATACTGCAAAGAAGTTCGCGTTATTATTCAAATAGATGGATCTGTTAGTGTGTCGGATGATGGTCGCGGAATTCCTGTTGATATTCATGAAGAAGAAGGTCGATCTGCCGCTGAAGTGATTATGACGGTGCTTCACGCTGGTGGAAAATTTGATGATAATGCCTACAAAGTATCTGGTGGATTGCATGGCGTCGGCGTTTCAGTGGTTAACGCGTTATCGGAAGAATTGCATCTTGAGGTTAGAAAGAACGGACAACTCTACAAACAAAGCTATAAAAATGGCGAGCCAGTAGCTCCTCTTGCCCCGTTTGGGATTGTTGAGGGCACTGGGACATCTATTCGTTTTCTGCCCAGTAAAGCCACGTTTACAGACGTAGAATTTCATTACGATATTTTGGCAAAACGCTTGCGCGAATTATCATTTTTAAATTCAGGTGTTCGTATTAGTTTGCATGATCAACGCAATGATCGCGAAGATGTGTTTGAGTTTGAAGGCGGTATTAGCGCGTTTGTGACGCACTTGAATAAAAATAAAACACCGCTCTTTCCTGAAGTATTTTATTTTTCTGCAGAAAAAGAAGGGGTTACCGTTGAAGTGGCGATGCAATGGAATGATTCTTATCAAGAAAATGTTTTTTGCTACACAAATAATATTCCCCAGCGCGATGGAGGGTCACATTTAGCGGGTTTTCGTAGTGCGCTAACGCGTACTGTGAATCAGTACATTGAAGGCAATGGTTTAGCCAAAAAAGAAAAAGTATCCACAACCGGTGATGACGCCCGAGAAGGGTTGACCGCTGTCTTGTCAGTGAAAGTGCCAGACCCTAAGTTTTCGTCGCAAACTAAGGATAAACTGGTTTCCTCTGAGGTAAAACCGCTGGTTGAATCAACAATGAATGAAAAATTGCAGGATTTTCTCCTAGAAAAACCACAGATTGCTAAATTGATTGTTGGAAAAATTATTGATGCCGCGCGAGCGCGGGATGCTGCAAGACGTGCCCGTGAGATGACACGTCGTAAAACGACGCTGGACATAGCGGGTTTACCCGGAAAATTGGCTGATTGCCAAGAAAAAGACCCTGCATTATCTGAATTATTTTTAGTGGAAGGGGATTCAGCGGGCGGCTCTGCAAAACAAGGACGTGATCGACGCACTCAAGCCATATTGCCGCTGAAAGGAAAAATTTTAAACGTGGAAAAAGCGCGTTTTGATAAAATGATTTCCTCTGAAGAAGTGGGGACATTAATTACGGCACTGGGTTGCGGCATTGGTAAGGATGAATATAATCTCGACAAACTGCGTTATCACCGCATTATTATCATGACTGATGCTGACGTGGATGGTTCGCATATTCGTACCTTATTGCTGACGTTTTTTTATCGTCAACTGCCTGAAATTGTTGAAAAAGGCTATATTTACATTGCGCAACCTCCCCTCTACAAAGTCAAAAAAGGCAAGCAAGAGCATTACGTGAAAGACGATGCAGAATTAAATCGTTATCTCATTCAACTGGCGCTTGAAAAAGCCCAGTTAATCACGCATCCAAGCAGTCCTGCGATTCAAGGTCAAGGCTTAGAAAAACTCGCTCAAGCGTTTTTGGATGTGAATGCCATAATTACGCGTTTAGCACGTCGTTATGACGATATTTTCTTAGATCAATTCTGCTATGTTGCCCCGTTAAACGAAGAAATTAAAGCCTCAGCACAATCAATACAAGCCTGGCTTGATAATATTCATGCGCGATTAACTTTAGCCGGTGGGCTTGCTGAGTTCACAAGTGAGCTTGATTATCTTAGTGCAGATGATTTTAAAATCACCATAAGTAAACGCAAACATGGCACCAGTAAAGTGTTTGTATTGCCGACAGTTTTCTTTAACAGTATTGATTATCAACGTATTTCAGCGTATGCCAATGAAACAGCGGGAATGTTTAATGCGGAATCTGTCATGCTCATGGGTGAGCGGCAACAACCAGTTGATAATTTCAAACAGGCATTTGAGTGGATGATGCGCGAAATTAAAAAAGGACAAACCATTCAACGCTACAAAGGATTAGGTGAGATGAATCCTGAGCAACTTTGGGAAACGACACTGGATAGTAATAATCGTCGTTTATTGCAAGTACGTATTGAAGACGCGATTGCGGCGGATGAAATTTTCACCACGCTCATGGGCGATGTTGTTGAACCCCGTCGGGATTTTATTGTGAAGCATGCGCTTGATGTGTCAAATTTGGACGTGTAATTATGCTGGCCTACCCTGCTATTGATCCTGTTGCTGTCTCTGTTGGTTTTGTCAAAATTCATTGGTACGGCCTTATGTACCTCATTGGATTTGCGGCAGTTTTATTGCTAGGACAGCACCGCGCAAAGCAAGCGTGGTCGCCTATCAAACCAGAAGCTGTTGAAGATTTAGTGACGTATGGGGCGATGGGGGTGATTTTAGGTGGGCGAATTGGTTATATCTTATTTTATAATTTTGGTGAGTTTTTAAGTAATCCACTCATTTTAATTAAAATTTGGCAAGGCGGAATGTCGTTTCATGGCGGCATGCTTGGCGTTTTTGCTGCTATGGCGTGGTTTGCGAAAAAACAGCAATGTACACTTTGGCAACTTACTGATTTTATAGCACCCATGGCGCCCATTGGTTTAGGGGTTGGGCGTATAGGCAACTTCATCAATTCAGAACTTTGGGGGAAGCCTTCGGATGTTCCTTGGGCGATGATTTTTCCTAATGGTGGCCTTATTGCACGGCATCCGTCACAGCTTTATGAAGCCTTTTTAGAAGGCTTGGTGTTATTTTTGATTCTTTGGTTGTTCAGTCGTAAGCAAAGACCCGTAATGGCCGCGACAGGACTTGCTGTCGCGCTTTATGGCGTTTTTCGCTTTTTTATCGAATTTTTCAGAATGCCAGATGCGCATTTAGGCTATTTAGCCCTCGACTGGGTGACGATGGGGCAAATTTTATCTACTCCGATGATTATTATTGGCAGTGCATTAGTGGTTTTTGCATATAAAAAGCAACGTCAAGCATGAAAAATTATCTCGAATTACTTGAAAAATTGTTAAGTGAAGGCACTCTAAAAGGTGACCGAACAGGGAGTGGAACGCTGTCGATTTTTGGCTATCAAATGCGTTTTGATTTAGCTGTAGGTTTTCCGCTCGTGACGACTAAAAAAGTGCATGTTAAATCCATTATTCATGAATTACTTTGGTTTTTAAACGGTGACACCAATAGTAATTTGCTCGAGTCACAGGGGGTTTCCATTTGGCGTGAATGGGCGGATGAAAATGGTGAACTTGGGGCAATTTACGGTAAACAATGGCGATCTTGGATGCTACACAGCGGTGAGTCGATTGATCAAATTGCCCAAGTCGTTGATCAAATCAAAACCAATCCCAATAGCCGTCGAATGGTCGTGAGTGCTTGGAATGTGGCTGATTTGCCCGATGAAAAATTGAGTCCTCAAGACAATGTTGCACAAGGAAAAATGGCGCTTGCTCCTTGTCATGCATTTTTTCAATTTTATGTCGCCGATGGGAAACTGTCTTGTCAGCTTTATCAGCGCAGTTGTGACACATTTATTGGTTTGCCATTTAATATTGCCAGTTATGCCCTACTCACCATGATGATTGCGCAGCAATGTCATTTACAATTAGGTGAGTTTGTTTGGACAGGCGGTGATGTGCATTTATATTTAAATCATCAAGAACAAGCAAAAATCCAACTGTCGCGCGCGCCTCATGTGTTGCCTACGATGAAAATTAAGCGTAAACCAGATTCCATTTTCGATTATCAGTATGATGATTTTGAATTAATAGGCTATGATGCCGATACACATATCTTTGCCCCTATTGCTATTTAAGAGGTTTATTTGTGACGTATTTTGACTCTCGACGTTTTAGTGTATTCTTCTTGTTATTATTGCTTGCAGGTTGTGCTTCTGAGCCTGTTATTCGCCCGAGTAAACCCTCACCTTCGGATACGGGAAAAACACCTAATTACAGTCAAGCACGTCCGATTACTGGGGTTTATGCAAACCAACCCGCGGTGAATAATTTTATCGCGCACATGGTGCATGATTATGGTTTTTCAGAAGATTATCTAAATTCTTTATTTTCTCAGGCCAATAAATTAGATTCGGTTGTGCGACTTGAGGTTGATCCTTTTGTGCCACCTAAACCTAAATATCAAGGTCCTATTTCAACTGAGCCTGTTATTCCTCCAAAGCCTACACCAACACCTGGTTGGGGAACTTATCGTCGGCAATTTATTGATGAAACGCATATCAATAATGGCGTACGTTTTTGGCACGATAATGAGGCTGCTTTACAACGTGCAGCGGCAACTTATCATGTTGATCCTGAATATATCGTTGGCATTATTGGCGTTGAAACATATTTTGGGCGTAATGTTGGGAAAACTAATACGTTTGATGCGCTAAGTACGCTTGCTTTCTTTACCTTACGTCGCGCTGAATATTTCACCAAAGAATTAGAAAATTTCTTATTGATGACCCAAGAAGAAAATAGTGATCCGCGAAAAATTATTGGCTCGTGGGCCGGTGCAATGGGACTGGGACAGTTTATGCCGAAAAGTTTTCGTAAACTTGCCGTGGATTTTAATGGTGATGGTAAGCGTGATTTGTGGAATTCAGAAGACGCCATTGGAAGTGTTGCGCATTATTTTAATACGTCTGGTTGGAGATTTAATGATTTGGTTGCAACGCCCACAAGTAGTGGTCATGTAAACGGAGATTACGTGATTTTAGGGACAGATAACGGCAATGAATTTTGGGCAGTTGGTGATAATTTTAAAACCATCAAAAAATATAATAGTAGCAATAAATACGCGATGGCCGTTCATCAACTTGGTCAAACAATCAAGCAGCGATATTTAATGCAAAAATAAGCATAAACTACATTTTAATTTTAGACAGTAATCAGAGACGACTATGGCATTGTATTGTGGAATTGTTGGTTTACCCAACGTAGGTAAATCAACGTTATTTAACGCGCTCACCAAAGCGAAAATTGCAGCAGAAAATTACCCTTTCTGTACGATTGATCCTAATGTTGGGGTAGTTGCTGTGCCAGATTGTCGCCTTGATGCGTTATCAGAAATTGTCAAACCTGAGCGTGTTCTACCAACAACTATTGAATTTGTTGATATCGCGGGTTTAGTGGCTGGTGCGTCAAAAGGGGAAGGTCTGGGAAATAAATTTTTAGCCAATATTCGTGAAACGGACGCGATTGCTCATGTTGTGCGTTGTTTTCAAGATGACAATGTGGTGCATGTAGCCGGTAAAATTGATCCGCTGTCTGATATTGAAGTGATCAATACAGAATTAGCGCTTGCAGATATGGCGTCTGTTGAAAAAGCATTAGTTAAATGTACCAAAGTAGCAAGAACAGGTAATAAAGAAGAATTAGTCAAAAAAGGTGTTTTAGAGCGTATTTTTACGCAATTAGATTCGGGTGAGCCTGCGCGAACATTGGACTTGGATGACGAAGAACGTGCAATGGTGAAAGATTTATGTCTCATGACCTTAAAACCCACCATGTATATTGCGAATGTCCAAGATGATGGTTTTGAAAATAATCCCCTACTTGAGAGTGTTCGTGCATTCGCACAAAAAGAAGGCGCACGAGTAGTGCCGATTTGCGCGGCGATTGAAGCAGAAATTGCTCAACTTGATGATGACGAAAAGAAAGAATTTTTAGATGATTTAGGGATGCAAGAAGCTGGTCTTGATCGCGTAGTACGTGCGGGTTATGAATTGCTTGAATTGGCGACATATTTTACTGCTGGCGTCAAAGAAGTGCGCGCGTGGACAATTCCTGTTGGAGCAACTGCGCCACAGGCGGCTGGCGTCATTCATAGCGATTTTGAGCGTGGTTTTATTCGTGCTGAAGTGATTTCTTATGACGATTTTATTGCGTTTAAAGGTGAACAAGGTGCGAAAGACGCGGGTAAATGGCGTCTTGAAGGAAAAGAGTATGTCGTAAAAGACGGTGATGTCGTGCATTTTCGTTTCAATGTTTGACAAAATTAGCATCAATATTTATAATTAAAAGATAATTACGGCGATGTAGCTCAGTTGGTTAGAGCGTGGGATTCATAACCCCAAGGTCGGTGGTTCGACCCCACCCATCGCCACCAAATATATCAAAGGCTTAGAGTCACATCTAGGCCTTTTTTATTGCCCATCAGAAAGAAAAACTTCATTTTTACTCCATTTCGTGACAAAACACTGCAATAAAACGCAGTCAGGACGGTAAAGCTATGACCGTTTGAGCGTTCATTGAAAATTAATTCGCGTAGACCTCCCGCAGAAAAAGCAGGTTGCTTGTCAGCGAATTGATTGATTGTTGAAAATGTTGGTTGTGGCATCTGTGAACTCCCGATTAGTGCTGTTTTATGGCCGTGATTGGCTGGTGATATTTAAGCACTGAGAGCGAGTGTGGAAACGAGAGTGGGGGGAGTCGGGAGTGTCAACCCCTACTTGCCGCAGGTCGCGGAAATAAAGGGTTTCTGGTTTTGAATAAATTTCAATCAGTGCCGCAATGACTGCATTTTGTGCGTAAAAAAAACCTCGTAAACTTTCGTTTTTGAGGTCGTTTGTTACACCATGAATCCAGCTAATTTTTAACTTTTGGCAAATTCTGCTAATTCACAAAACAGTGGATCTAATATGTCAACACTGCGCTGGTAGGTTTTGATCCCGCTACACTAAACAGGACACAAATTTTGTAAAATAGTCTAAACAAAATGAGGTGTCAAAAGATGAGAAACAAATACACAGAAGCGTATAAAACGTCAGCCGTAAAAATGGTGCTGGAAGAAGGAAAAATGCCGGTGGAAGTCGCAGACAATTTAGGAATGCGAGTGGGGTTGTTGTATAAATGGATTCGCCAATATAAAGGGATGGATTCGCAAGGTAAAGCAAATGGCTCGCAAGAAGACATTAAACGACTCAAAAATGAAATTCAAGTGCTTAAAAAGCAATTAGCGACCTCAGAGCAATATCGAGAAATACTAAAAAAGGCGGCGGCGTACTTTGCAGTACAAACACTGTGAAGTACGCGTGGATAAAAGAGCAACAAAAACACAATGAATTCAATGTAAATGCGATGTGCGAAGCATTAGAGGTGACCCGCAGTGGTTATTATGCTCACAAAAGTGGGTCATCCATGTTTCGTAAAAACGAAGATGAACGCTTAACGACATTGATTATTGAGTCCTTTGAAGCCAGTCGCCAAAACTATGGGACACAACGCATTCAGCGTGATTTGCGAGAGTTGGGTGAAACGGTTAGTCGTCGTCGTATTGGACGCTTGATGAAACAGACTGGCTTGGTGTGCAAAACCATCAAGAAATTCAAAGTCACCACGAACTCCAATCATAACCGAACGCTTTCTCCTCATTTACTGAATCGTCAATTTAAAGTAGATGAGCCTAATCAGGTCTGGGTGGGCGATATTACCTACATTTGGACGCAGAGCGGTTGGTTGTATTTAGCTACGGTCATTGATTTGTTTTCCCGCAAAGTCGTGGGTTGGTCTATGGCCAGTCACATGCGAACGTCTCTTGTGAATGAGGCCTTGCAGATGGCCATTTGGCAGCGAAAACCACCCAAAGGACTCCTTTGGCATACAGATCGCGGCAGTCAATACGCTTCAAAAGAACATCGGGCTTTGCT
>JBDLTP010000001.1:0-31378 GCA_039805765.1 Pseudomonadota bacterium | reverse complement strand
CTTTATCAGCAGCAATTTTGTCAGCTGTCGCTTTATCAGCAGCAATTTTGTCAGCAACCTCTTTATCAGCGGCAATTTTGTCAGCAGCCTCTTTATCAGCAGCAATTTTGTCAGCTGTCGCTTTATCAGCAGCAATTTTGTCAGCAACCTCTTTATCAGCAGCAATTTTGTCAGCTGTCGCTTTATCAGCAGCAATTTTGTCAGCTGTCGCTTTATCAGCAGCAATTTTGTCAGCAACCTCTTTATCAGCGGCAATTTTGTCAGCAGCCTCTTTATCAGCGGCAATTTTGTCAGCAGCCGCTTTATCAGCGGCAATTTTGTCAGCAACCTCTTTATCAGCGGCAATTTTGTCAGCAGCCGCTTTATCAGCGGCAATTTTGTCAGCAGCCGCTTTATCAGCGGCAATTTTGTCAGCAGCCGCTTTATCAGCGGCAATTTTGTCAGCAACCGCTTTATCAGCGGCAATTTTGTCAGCAACCGCTTTATCAGCGGCAATTTTGTCAGCAACCGCTTTATCAGCGGCAATTTTGTCAGCAGCCGCTTTATCAGCAGCAATTTTGTCAGCAGCCGCTTTATCAGCAGCAATTTTGTCAGCAGCCGCTTTATCAGCGGCAATTTTGTCAGCAGCCGCTTTATCAGCAGCAATTTTGTCAGCAGCCGCTTTATCAGCAGCAATTTTGTCAGCAGCAACAACATCAGCGACTGCTTTTTGTGTTTCTACCACTTTGCTTTCAATCGATTTTGTTGCCGCATCGCCAGTAAATAAATCACTTTGTGATTTTAGTGCCGTAGTGAGCGAAGCGATATTTTTGGTATCAAGGGTCGTCGCTATTTTTTGCAATGATGCTCTGGCATCATTTTGTGCAAACGCACTGACTTTATCCATGTTGCTGAGCAAAGCTAACGCATCAACTCCTTTACTGTTGTTCACAGCGGTGACAATGTTATCTGCCGCACTTTTCAGAACCGCTGTGACGGTATCTGCCATTTTGTCGATTTTATCTGTGAAATTAGCGGCATCAAATTTAGGCGCAGTCGTGCCTGTTGCCTGTGCTTCTTTTTGAGCTTGTGCATTGGCTTCTTTAGCGCCTTCAACGAGCACTGATTTCAATAAAGCGGCATCGCCTAAGTTAATCACACCATCACCCGTTTTAGCATCATTTGAAATGGCACTGACCAATGATTTAATTAACGCATCACCTGCATTTTGCTTGGACAAATTAACGCTACCACCCGCTGCGCCTTGAAGAACTTGACCTGCAGTAACAAGGAAGTTAGCAATTTGCGCTGAACTTGCCATCATTTGAGCCGCAATAGATGACGTTACACCCGTCGCACCTGCTTTGACGACTTCAGCGATAGGATCATAGGTGGTTAAATCAACTTTGGACGCATCAAACCCAAAGGCTTTCGCAACAGATTGCCCTGCTTGTGCTGGCGTTTGACCCGCCTCAATGAAACCTTGTTGTAACGTAGTTAGTGGCGTAACGACTTTTGAGCCTGCAGGTGCTTTCAGCGTTCCCGCAAACGCTTTGCCTGTGGATAAATCGATACCGCCCGATACCACAATGCCACCTTTAGCATTGATAAGTTTAAATGTGCCGTTTGCGTCGGTGGTTGCGCTGGCTTCGTCGGCATCTTGTTTACCGTTACCGTTAGCATCAGCATAAACGTTTGCACTTTTCAAATACCCGTCAATCGCTTTCGATGTTAAAACCACATCATTTGCTGTAATGGGGGCAACTGTTTTGAAATGCGACGTTAGACCGGCAAACGCATTACCTAGACTGTCAGCAATAACACCTGAAGCAAATGTCACTGTGTAATTACTATTTTCAAGTAAATCATTCGTAGGATTAATGGTTAACAAATTACCATTAATGGAAACTTGTGTGCTGTCTTTGATAGAAATGATTCGCGTATCCGTCCCATTGCTGATGGTGATATTGCCGGTGCTAGCGGTAATGCTTTCATCAAATATCAGCACGATATTGCTATCTTTGACAACATTGATACTGGTATTAAGTGGTGAAATAGTGGTTAATAGCGGTGCTTTCGTATCGATAACTTGCACACTTTGTACCGTTGCAACGTTTGCATTATTGACTAAATCCGTGAATTTACCTGCGGTGACATTCACCGTGACGGGTGTCGTAGAATTCGCATCGGGCGAGACACTTAAGGTGAAATTATTAGTACCTGTGACAGGCTTAAACTCTCCTTTGGTACCGGCCGTCACCGTAATATCGTCAACGGTAAAATCTCTGATAGCTTCACTTGCTGTGAAAGTATAAAGAATCGGACTATTCGTTGCCGTCGCATTTTCACCTGAAATAATCAATGTGGGTAATACCGTATCCACGGCTTGAATATTCTGCAGTGCGGCGATATTGGTATTGCCCACTAAATCGGTGAATTTAGTCGCTGCAACATTGACGGTTACTGGCGTGGTGGAATTAGCCGTAGGTGTGACGCTGAGTGTGTAGTTATTTGTCCCCGCAACTGCCTTAAAGTCGCCTTTCGTGCCACCGTTAACGGTAATGTCGTCAGCAGTGAAATCCTTAATGGCTTCACTTGCCTCGAACGTATAAACGATGGAACTATTTGTTGCAGTTGCTTTTTCACCTGAAATGGTTAATTCGGGTGCGGTTGTATCGTGCGTATCGAATTTGAAAGGCGCTTTCGTGGTGAGTCCAGCAAAGGAATTTTTGGCTAAATCGGTCACAATGCCTTTTGGGGCTGTGAGTATATAGGTAGCTTCTGGCTTGAAATTTTGCGTTGGATTAATGGTCAGCACGTTATTTGCAACAGATACTGCTTTGTTAGTAACGTCAATTACGATTTTATCTCTGGAATCAGCTTTATTCACTAACGTAAAATTGCCTTTGCCGATTTTAATATTTTCTTGGAAAGTGAGTTGCAAGTTATCACTTACCGCGCCTTTGCCAAGTAAACTTTGCAGTACAGGCGGTTGCTTGTCACCAGATGTTTTGGTGGTAAAGCTCAAATCAATGGATGACGCTAAATTACTCACAGGCGCTAAATCTCTGATTGCGCCAGCATCCAAATGCACTTTGTAGTTGCTATTGATATTCAAATCAACCGAGGGGTTGATGGTAAGCGTGGTGCCAGAAATTTTGACTTGTTTATCAGTGATGGTCATTGTGCGCTTATCACTACTACTCTCGATTGTAACTAAACCCGTACCAAATTTAATTTTTTCGTTGAAAGTAAAAACAATATTCGTATTTGATGGTGCGTTATTTATAGACGGACTACTCTTTATTAAAGTCGGTGCAAGAGTGTCAAGAACGGTTTTATCTTTGCTTATCATGTAATATCCAAATGAATATAAGGTCTAAATAATGAGAAACCCTATATCAAATAAACTCCAACGCCAATCCATCATTAGGTGGATATGCAAATTCAAAATACATTCTTTTTATTCACCTTATTGACCAAAATAAAAATTCCCTTTTTTATTTTTTCATTTAAATTATGAACCGCTTGGTCGATAACGCTGTTTCCTAGAATCTAAAATTAAACGCTTCTTTTCCACAAATTTAAAAATTTTCGGTGATTTACTATGGCTCTTATCAAAAAATCCTCGAGTGCTCCTATAACAAAAAATACTGAACGCTCGGACTCCGCTGAAACCCTTCGCAATGTCGAAATTCAACGCAAAAAAGCGAGAACACTCGCCAAACAACAACAAGCCGCAGAACGTATTGCAGCGGCAACAGGTCAATTATCTTCGGGTATTAATGAAGCGGCGTCTGCTGCTGAAGAACTGCGTCGCGCCTCAGATCAAATTGCTGCGGGCGCAGAAGAAGCCTCAGGCGCATCTGAAGAATCGACCGTTGCATTAAAGCAGGTGGTTAGTGCTATTGGCCGTCAATTGCAAAATGCAGAAATCTCCCAAACAAAAGGCGATAACGCCTACAATCTCATTGCCCGTGTTAATACGGATATCAATGATTTGATTAAAAATGTCGGTCAAGCGGCTAGACGTCAAGCCTTATCGGTGGATATGGTTATTGAGCTGGAAAATCAAGCCGCAAACATTGGTGATATCGTCAAAGCGGTTGCGCGTATTGCTGATCAAACCAATTTATTAGCATTGAATGCTGCCATTGAAGCCGCGCGCGCGGGTCAGCATGGTAAAGGTTTTGCGGTTGTGGCTGATGAAGTGCGCACGTTAGCGGAAACCTCTGAAAAAAGTGCAAAACAAATTCAAGAATTAGTGGCGCAAATTCAAGGTGAAGTGAAAGTGATTGCTGAAGGGATTAATACCTCAGCGAAAACGGTGGAAGTGGAAGTGGAAAATGGTCGCCTAATTACCGAGCAACTCGAAAAGATTCGCCTAATTAGCGTTGAAGTAGTTAATGGTATTCGTGAAATTGCCACCGGTGCACAGCAATCAGTCACCGCGTCACAGCAGGCACTTATTGGCTCAGAAGCCATTGCCGCCGCCGCTGAAGAGCAATCGGCCGCCGCTGAAGAAACCAGTAAAACCATTGATGAACAAGCTCGCGCGCTTTCTGAATGTGAGCAACTTGCACAAAGTTTATCAGAGCTCGCGGAAGATTTAAAAACCTCCACTGACGTGGCTAAAAGTGCGGAAGAAGTAGCTTCTTCAGCCGAAGAATTATCGTCAGCGGTGCAAGAAATTAATCGTTCTGGTGCACAAATTATGGAGGCGATTAATCAAATTCGTGAAGGGGCTCGCTCACAAGCGTCAGCGACGGAAGAATCGGTTTCTGCGTTAACACAAATTCAAAAAGGCTTGGAAATTGCGCAAGAGCGCGGAACCAAAAGTTTAGATGCGGTGCGTGATATTCAAGATTCACTGACCACCAATAAAAAATTGGTCGATTCGCTGATTAACGGCATTGGCAATTCGATGTCGAGCACACAAGAAAGCATCAAACGTGTCACTGATTTAGAATTATTATCGCGTCGCATTGATAAAATTGTGGATGCGATTGCAACCGTGTCGATTCAAACCAATATGCTTGCCGTGAATGGCTCAATTGAGGCGGCTCGCGCGGGGGAATTTGGTAAAGGCTTTGTTGTGGTGGCAACAGATATTCGTAATTTAGCGCATGATTCCGCGGAAAATGCAGATCGTATTAAAGATTTAGTTAAAGCCGTGCAAGATCAAATTGGCGTGGTCGGTAAAGATTTAGCGGAAATTGTGGTTAGCGCACAAACGGAAGTTGAAAAATCAAAATTGAGTACCAGTAATTTACAAATTATTGAAACAGATGTGTCGGAAATTGAGAAAGGCGCTGCGGAAATTTTAGCGGTGTCAGATGAAATTGCCGCGGCGATCAATCAAGTCAAAACGGGTGTTGATCAAATATCAGCCGCCGCGCAAGAAGCTGAAAAAGCAGCAACAGAAGCAGCTGCAGCGGCAACACAGCAATCACAAGGTGCTGAAGAATTGGCCACAGCAATTGAGGAAATTGCATCATTAGCGGATGAATTGCAAAGTGCGTAAGCCTTGCAGGTCAATCTTTAGGAGATTGTTATGACTAACGAGAATCTAAACGATCAGCCCGATTTTGAGCCGGTCGAAGATTTAGCACAGGCGTTGCCCGAAAGTGAGGAGCCATCATTTGATGAGTTGCAAGCGGAATTGCTCACGGAAGAATCGAATGTACAGCAATTCGTGACTTTTTATGCAGGTGGTGAAACCTTTGCGGTCGACATGGCGCCAGTACAGGAAATTATACGTGTACCGACCGTTGTGCGTGTCCCGCTTGTACCCGATACGCTTGAAGGTTTAGCGAATTTGCGCGGTAAAGTATTGCCCATCATTTCACTGCGTCGGGTGTTTGGTTTTCCAGAACAAGAGTATAACGACGCAACGCGAGCGATTGTCATTGATTTAGGTCAGCCTTTAGGCTTTGTCGTTGATCATGTGGCAAGTGTTGTCGGTGTTGAAATTAATAAAGTACAAGATGTAACGTCAATTGGTGGCGTCGTCAATACCGAATTTTTGGCTGGACTGCTCAAAGATGTGGGCGGTGTATCCATGACCATGATTGTGGATTTTGCGCGATTAATTGCGCATGAATTTTCGGATATTGCGCAAGCATCGAGTAATACCGCTGCTATGCGAAGCTTGACAGGGCAAGATGAGGCGGTTGATGAAGGCTTTAGCGATGAGCTGCATTTAGTGAGTTTTAGCGTGGCTGAGCAAGAGTACGCCATTGATATTCAAGATGTACAGGAAATTGTTCAAATTCCCGATCAAATTATTCATGTGCCGCATTCCGATTCACACGTTTTAGGAGTGATGACGTTGCGTCAACGTATGTTGCCACTGGTGAGTTTGCGTCGAATGTTTGCGTTGCCTTTCCAAGAAGTGGACGAGCGCAGTCGCATTGTGGTGATTTCTGTAGGCAATGCGGCTGTAGGCGTTGTGATGGATACGGTCAATGAAGTCTTGCGCGTATCGAAAAACGATGTCAGCGTGATGCCAGCAATGTTAGCGCGAGAAGGGGATTTGTCTGAAATTAGCGAAATTTGTCGTTTAGATAATGGTAAACGCTTAGTGTCGATTATTTCAGCAGAGAATATGTTCCGTCATCAGTCGGTGCAAGAGGCCTTGGGTGCCATTGACGGGAAAGGGGATGAGATGGAGCATCACGACGCCGCGCGGGATGCAATTGAAGACGATGAGCAAATGGTGGTTTTCCGTTTGGGAAATGAAGAATACGGCGTGCCTATTGAAAGCGTTCAAGAAATTGTGCGTATGCCTGAGGAATTAACACATGTGCCCAAAGCACCGGCGTTTGTGGAAGGGGTGATGAATTTGCGCGGCAGTGTGTTGCCGGTTGTTGATCAACGTTTGCGTTTAGATTTACCCAGTTTGGAGCGCTGTGAGCAGCAACGCATTATGGTATTTTTATTTGACGAATTGCGGACAGGCTTTATTGTGGACTCGGTGGCGGAGGTGCTTAAAATTCCGCGCTCCGCTATTGAACCCGCGCCACATTTATCAGTGAGTCAAGCGCATTTGATTTCGCGCGTGGCGAATTTAGAAAAACAAAAACGATTAATTTTGTTAATTGATCCAACGCATTTACTCGAATCAAAAGATTTGAAAACGTTAAATGCGATGAATGCCTAAATAAGAACGTAGGGGGCGGATTCATTTCGCCCCTTATAACGTAATGTATTTTACGGTCAAGTGAGCGAGCATGCTTGAGAAACCCGCCCATAAATTCTCGCAATGGCAAAACAAGGAAAAAGAGTCACGTTTGTCGCAATCCCGATTAGCGTTGAGCAGGACGCCATGATATTTTTTTTGTGAATCAATTTATGCGTGCATGGAAATTAAATTTGGATATTTTTAATAAGTATCCGACAATTAGGCGTATTTTTTAAAAAATGCTTAATTTCAAATTTACTTTCATGGATAGTTATGCTTATTCGCCTAATAAGTTGTATTTTGTTAATGCATTTTTCTGTCGTAATGGCGGATACGTTAGATGTGGCTGATATTCATAAAGCATCGATTTCATTGACAACGCATTTAGGTATTTTGGAAGATAAGAATCAAACGCTCACATTTGATGAGATACAAAAAGAGTCTGTCCAATTCAAAACGAATTTACCCGCAACAGAATCGATTAATTTATCCTATACCCCCTCAGCATTTTGGCTAAAATTCAATTTCGATAATAGCAGTAACACGGTAATTGAAAAAGTACTGGAGATTAATCAAGCTTTACTCGAAAACGTCGATTTTTATTGGCAAACGCAACATAAAAAAATCAAAACTATTCACACGGGCTATGCCCACCCTTTTGAAAACCGCGCCTATAAAACCCGAGTTTTCGCTTTTCCCTTGAAACTCGAGCCACATAGTCAACATATTATTTATATAAGAATTGCGTCACCTAACGCCATGAATATTCCTGCTCGATTATGGAATTTAGACGATTTTCAAATCAAAGATCGCAATGCGCATGTTTTTCAAGGTGTTTATTTTGGCATCTTGTTTGCCATTGCCATCTTTAGCTTAGCCATGGCCTTGGTGTTAAAAGAGATTGATTACGTTATTTACGTGTGCATTATTGTTTCGATTGCAATGAGTTTTATGTCGTTTCGAGGGTTGGGAACAGAACTAATTTGGCAAGATTCACCCGAATTCACAAAAGTAGGCACGTTATTGTTTTCTTCTTTTGCGGCGATAGCGCAATTATTTTTTATACGACGCATATTGGATACCCGAACCTTAATTCCTAGATTCGAACCGATGATGACAGGTGTTTTGTGGTTGCTTTTATCTATTTCAATCGGGATTGCTTACGATTTTACTCTGACCGCGAAATATTCAGCGCAGGTTTTAGCGGCTTATCAAATTTTTATCTTAGGCATTAGTTTCATTGGTGTTTTAAAGAAAAGACGCAGTGCGCGATTTTTATTTGCTGGTTTTCTGATTCTCTCGATTGGATTTGTCACCACGATTCTCTATGCACTCGGATTTCTGCCAGGCAATACGTTTACGATGTATAGCTCTCAAATAGCCTCCGCACTGGAGTTATTGATTTTTACCTTACTGCTAACGGATCGCTATCAGCTGATTCATTTGGATAAATTGCAAAGCGATAAAGATTTAGCCGACACTAATCTTTTGTTGCGAGCTGAAATTGAAGAACGTAAAGAAAGTGAAAAGCGTCAAGTCGCCTTAACCCATCAACTAAATCAAATGCAGAAACTGGAAAGTATTGGGCGATTAACGTCGGGTATTTCACATGATTTTAATAATCTGCTGATGGCCATCTCCGGCTATAACGACTTAAATAAACTCACAGCAAATGATTTGACCCAAAGCCCGTTTATTGATGTCGACAATACGAAAAATGAGATATTGGATAATTCAAAACAAATTGATATCGCTTGCTACAAAGCGAAAAAGTTAATTGCGCAAATGCTCAGTTATTGTCGCCGAGATCAAAGTGAAGCTGTCGAAAATCCGGTATTTAATGTTAATAATGAAATTCATGAATCGCTGGATATGATTCGTAAAATGATTCCTAGCAGTATAAAATTTGAGCTTAATTTATCGGATAAAATCATTCCCTTGCGGCAACTGGATGAATCAAAATTTAATCAAATTATTGTCAATTTATGCGTCAATGCCTCACACGCTATTGCTTCAACAAAAGGCAAGATTCAATTTTACACCGGACAGGCAGACTTAAAGGGGGAGTGTAGCTGTTGTCTTAAACATTTTGAGGGCAAATTTGTTGAAGTTCGTGTTTCAGATAATGGCTCAGGTATTGACTCTGCAGTGGTGAAACGTATTTTTGAGCCGTTTTATACGACCAAAGAAGTGGGTGAGGGGACGGGGTTAGGCTTATCTGTGATTGCGGGGATTGTCCACAATGCGAAGGGCTATATTTTACTCGAAAGTGAAGTTGGCGTAGGCACCACATTTAGATTGCTTTTTCCGTATGAATAAAAAAGCCGGTTTTTTTAATAGTTGCATTTAGGCGAGATGAGCGGAATTTAAAAAAAACTGTCTATATACGGAAAATAATGAAAAATTAACCGTATATAGATTTGTTCTCAACCTAATTTAAATCAAATTACTGCATATCCACGTAGTTGCTTGATTTGAATTTTGAGCCTTTGACTTGGCATTGCAGAATGGCTTCATTCCAGGTTGTGCCCGCATGAATTTGTTTTTGGAAACAAGAAATGGTTTGATCCGAATCATTGGTTCCTGAACAAAGACGCAGTGCATTTTCCCATTCCCATTTGTCGCCTTCACCCCATTTGACATGGCCATTCATGACTTTGTTAAAGCATTCGCCGGGTTCTTTGGCAACGGTGGTGCCGTTGCAGAGCTTGGTAATATTGTTTTTTTCCCACTTGGTGTGGCCTTCGCTATCCCATGCGACTTTATCTTGAATGTGTTTTGCACACTCCGCTTCATGCTCATTTGCCATGACTGGACTGATATGAAATGCGGCAAGAACACCGAGAATTGAAATCGATTTCAACACGTTTTTTTGATTAATTGCGACCATTATCTTCCCCTGAATATTATTAGTATTTTGATTCATAACGTAAAAAATAACCAACTGCGGAGCTAGGTTATCACCAGTCATAATTTATTGTCAATGAAAAAAGATATCCGGCGAAAGTAGGTAGTCTATTTCCCTATTATTCGCTGGGGTAAGGCGATTGATAGCAGGCAATATTGACCGCTTAAGAGGCGGTATTAAAAAAATGTAGTGAAAAATAAAAAAAAATTAGCATTAACGAATATTGTGTGGTAAATTTAAATCGAACAGAAAGTGATGCTCTTCTGCTAGAGCAACTTAGAAGTTCATTTTCTGTGTAGGGTGTTTACAGCTACTTGTTATTTTGTGTTCTTGTAGCGGTGTTAACACTGTTTTGCGTACTGTTACAGACAGCTTAGATTTTTCTTCTGTATTTTCCTACTTGTAGATGGATGTTGAAGTTAGTTTTTGGTTGCCGCCGCAAAGGTGGCTTTTTAGAAGTATAATTTGTGTAATGTTCAATTCTCAATTGAAGTATATATTTTAACTACTAATGCGCAAAGAAAAGCCGCCTAATAAGCGGCTTTTTTTATTGCCTAAAATATACGCATCTCCTTCGATTATCCTAAGTGAGTCGCCTTAATCAATCGATCAAACAGATTAAAGCCAAAACTGTTTCTACTTAAATTAGGCCGTTTCAAAAGTCCATTAGCTGTATTTCACGCAACGATATAAAATTTTTTTGACGCCAAAATTGTTGACAAAAATTATAGGTGTTTGCAAACTATGGATAAAATCACTTAAGGGCTGTTTATGGATAACCAAGAATATGTGCTAACTGAGCATGATATTATTGTGACGAAAACCGATTTACATGGCGTTATTACGTTTGTAAATGAAGATTTATTGCGCATATCAGGTTTTGCGCGCGATGAATTAATTGGGTTTAAACATAATATTTTTAGGCATCCCGATATGCCCGCAGACGTTTTTTCAGATTTATGGCGGACTATTCTTAATCATTGTACTTGGTCGGGCATTATTAAAAATAAAACAAAAGATGGCGGATTTTATTGGGTACAGGCCGATGTCACGCCACTTTACGAGAATGATGCTTTAATTGGGCATATGTCGGTTCGGCGCAAGGCAGCTCCTCGTGAGATTAAACGGGCTGAATTAGCCTATAAACAAATGAAAGACGGTGTATTTAACGGCAAATTAAGTTTCGGGGCGATTGTCGAAAAACCATTTTTTCATAAAATACAACGTAAATTTAATAATATCAGTGTCGCCATAAAACTGGGAATCTTGCTTAGTTTAAGTGCCTTTTTTATTTTATTTCTTGCCGCAATCAACCACCATACCTTAACTACGCTCAATGATTATTATCAACAGCGCCTAGTTCAACTTCAAAGTGATACCACCAAAGTCTATCAATCTCAACTCCAGCAACTGCAAGAGGATGAGATTAAAATTAAAGCACTCGAAGATAAAATTGCGCTTTTGGAAAATTTGCCCGTAGAGTCGAGTCATCGCGTTATAAATCAGAAAGTGGATACGAAATTACTGGATTTTTTTTATGAAGAAAAATCACAGCTAAATAAAAATTTTCTCGATATACAGAATAAAAATATTTATGTCGGAATCATGATTCTGATTGCTCTGGTTCTCTTATGTGAATTTATCATTCGCAGTATTCTTGTGCCGCTAAAAGAAGCCACGCATGTATTAACGCAAGTTGCCAATGGCAATTATCGGGTACCTATTGTTTATCGCTCGAAAAATGAAATTGGACGAATGATGGAAGCGTTGCGTTCCACGTCCGTGCGCTTGGGTTTTGATATTGCTAATGAGAAAAAAACGAGTACGGAAATCATTCAAGCACTCGAAAAAAATCAAGCACTTAATCGTCAAGTCACTCAAATGCAGAAAATAGAAAGTTTGAGTCGATTAACCTCGGGAATTGCGCATGATTTTAATAATATTCTTGCCGTCATTGTGGGGTATTCGCAGTTAAATCAATTTATTGCGGATGACTGTCATGATGAAAAAATAAAAGACGATCTGTTATTTAATTCGAATCAAATTGAGATTGCCAGTGCGCGTGCGATGAGTTTAATTAAAAAAATGATGCTCTATTCACGTCAAAATCCCGTTGATCATGAAAGAGAGATTAAGCCGACAAAGCAGGTGATTTGAAGTCTTAGAGATGATAAAGCCGGCATTAACCAGTGCATTTCGTCTGAATACCGTGATGGATTGTGAGCAAGATATTCAAATTGATTCAATTGATCTGCATCAAATTTTAACTAATTTAATTGTCAATGCACGAGATGCCATGAGCGGTAAGGGTGGGCGCATTGACGTGTCCCTCAAAATAATAACAACGCATGGGCTTACTTGCACTGCTTGTTCCCATCATCTTGACGGGCAATATATTGAATTGCGTGTGAGCGATAGTGGCACGGGGATTGAGGAAAGCCTCATTGAAAATATTTTTGATCCGTTTTTTACCACAAAACCTGTTGGTGAAGGCACTGGCCTGGGTCTTTCAACGGTGAGTGGGATAGTGCATGAGGCGCAAGGCCATATCTTAGTTGAGTCTAAAACGACTGAGCCAAATCAAGGGACGGCTTTTAGATTATTGTTTCAGCTTTAAGTAATCTGCCCTAAAATACGCGGTTAATTTTACTAAAAATATGCTTTTCTCATGCCCACAGCAAATTTATGTTAACCACTAAATTATTCACGCTAATGCAAATTCTTGCGTTAGCGTTTGTGTATTTGCTAAGTAGTCAATTATGTAGCCTAGTGGGCGCGCCTAGCGAATTTGGTACGGTGATTTGGCCACCTGCGGGAATTTCACTGGCTTGCCTGGTCATATTTGGCTCTCGACTTTGGCTTGGGGTATTGCTTGGCGCATTTTTAGCAAATCTGTATTTCATTTTCAATCTAGCGAACACGTTAACGTCGCTGTCATATATTACGGCGAGTCTTGAAGCCATTGGCGCGACCTTGGAAGCCTTGGCCGGTGCTTGGTTGCTCAAGAACCTAGCGCATTTTCCGAATCCGCTGCACACAGAAAGACAAATTGGTTTGTTTATGGTGTGCGCGTTTCTGTCTTGTTTTATCTCGCCGACTGTTGCGATGGCAACCCTGACCTTAACGAATCAAATTTCCCTCAATGTGGCGGAGTCACATTGGGTTGATTGGTATCTAGGCGACTTCATCGGTATGCTCATTTTTACACCGTTAGGGTTGATTTGGCTACATCGTTCTGCGTATTTTGAGGGAAGACGGTTGGTTTTTAGCGCATCGGTGCTTACTGCCTTGCTACTGACGGTGTTACTTGTGAGCTATGAATTTGATGAAGAGCAGAAGCGACTTCGCATTGAATTTGAAAAAGATACGCAAGTGATTAACGCGGCTGTAGAAAAAAAACTTTTAGGCCATTTTAATTCACTTTATGCAATTGCCAGTTTATACAGTAGCACCGAAGCGGTCAATCGGCGTGAATTTGGCGCATTTGTCCGTCATCTCTTTCATGTATTTAAAGGTATTCAAGCACTCGAATTCAGTCAAGTGGTCACGAATTCCCAGCGTAAAGCGTTTGAAGCGTCTATTCGACAAGAAGGTTTTAGTCACTTTTACATTACCGAGCGTGACAAAAATAAAAACATGTTAACTGCCGCGCAACGTGACCGTTATGTAGTGGTGAATTTTATTGAACCCATGAAGGGTAATGAAAAAGTATTTGGCTTTGATACGTTTTCTGATGAAAGTCGCAAGCAAACTTTCAATCAAGCCATCGACAGCGGTAAATTGACCTTAACGTCAAAGTTATCGCTTGTGCAGGAGCGCGGCACACAATCGGGAGTGCTTGCCATTTTGCCTGTGTATCGCAATGATGTGCCTCATAATACAGTCGATGCGAAAAGGGCAAATATCCAAGGCTTTATTGTCGGTGTTTTTCGGATTGGTGACATGATTGATTCGGCGTTGAATGAAATCAAGCATGAAAATTTAGCTATTCAACTTTATGATAACAGCAGTGATACTGAATCAGATGTTTTATATGAAACGCAAGAAATGTCAGCACGCACATCAAATTTGACGAATTCGTTCATGATGAAGTTGGGTGATCGTTTTTGGAAAATGAAACTGTCAGCCACAAAAGCCTATTTAGATCGTCATGATGAATTAAGTGCAGATCACATTCATGCTAATTATTCATGGCATGTTTTGTTAATGGGCTTAATCATCACCAGTTTAATTGGCAGTGCTACGTTAATTATCACGGGTCGCAAGATGTTACTTGAGGATCTCATTAAAATTCGCACGGCTGAGCTGGCAAAAAGTGAGGAAAATTTTCGTACGATGGCTGATGCCACGCCTGTCCTTATTTGGCAATCCGATAGTGATGCGATGTGTTTTTGGTTTAATCAAGTGTGGCTAGATTTTGTCGGACGCTCACTTGAAGAGGAGATCGGAGAGGGTTGGATGGACGGTGTGCATCCAGAAGATGTTGACCATTTTTTTGATATTTATCATATCAATTTTAATTTACGTCTTCCCATTAGAATGGAATATCGACTTAAACATCATAGTGGCGATTATCGCTGGATACTCGATACGGGCATACCTCGCTTTAATACGTTAGGGGATTTTGAAGGCTACATTGGGTCTTGTATTGATATTACGGAGTTCAAGCAAACTCAGCAACTCATGAATGAAGCCAAAGAAGCCGCCGAAGTCCTTGCGCAGTCAAAAACGGATTTTCTGGCGAATATGAGCCATGAAATTCGAACGCCTATGAATGCAATTATTGGCTTATCTCAATTAGCACTGAATTTACCGGCTAATCGACAAAGTGATTATCTCGAAAAAATCTTAGGTGCCTCTGAAACGTTGCTGGATATCTTAAATGATATTTTAGACTTCTCGAAATTGGATTCTAACGCCATCAAGATGGAGCATGCCGCCTTCAATTTAGACGATTTGCTCAGTAATTTACATAATTTATTTAGCGTCACCGCAAAACAAAAAAACATACAGTTCAGCGTAGAGATTGACCCACGCATCCATCGCGAGTTAATGGGCGATGCACTGCGTTTGCAACAAGTCTTAACCAATTTACTGAATAATAGTCTTAAATTCACTCAAATTGGCCGAGTGCAATTGATTGTTACCCTTGCGTCCCAAGAAAAAGAAAAGCTCGCATTAACATTTTCGGTCATTGACACGGGCATTGGCATGAATGAAGCCCAGCAAAAAGGCTTATTTCAAGCGTTCTCACAAGCGGATACGTCCATTAGTCGCCGTTTTGGTGGCTCAGGACTTGGCCTTGTCATCAGTCAGAAATTCACTCAATTGATGGGCGGGGAAATTGCCTGTCAGAGTACGCTCGATGTGGGCAGTGAGTTTTCTTTCACCGTGCCTTTTGATATAGCAAAATCGGCTAAAAGCGCAGACGCGAGTAGTCCAAGTCCGCCTAAAAAAACACTTGCACAGCGTCTTGCAGAGGCCGCAGAGTCACTGGAAAACGTTCGGGTACTTCTGGTTGAAGACACGCCCCTCAATCAACAAGTGGCGAGTGAATTCTTGCGCAATGCTAAGTTAGAGGTCACCGTGGCGGATAATGGCCAAGAGGCCTTGGCATTACTTGAGCATCATACGTTTGAAGTGATTTTAATGGATATTCAAATGCCAGTAATGGATGGACTAGAAGCGACAAAAAATATTCGCGAGAATCCAACACTTTCACATCTGCCCATTATTGCGATGAGCGCGGGGGTAACGCTCGACGAGCAAGAAAAATGTCAGGCAGTGGGTATGAGTGATTTTATTCCCAAGCCGATTAATCCCGTGCAGATGCTAGAAAAAATCAAGCAAAATTTACATTTACAGCCCGTTGAGAAGTCAGTATCGCGTTAATTCTAGTAAAATAGCTTCAAAATTAAATATGTCGATATTCATGTAATAAACGAAAATCCTAAATTTAGGGGATTTCATTCTGAAACTTAATACACTTTTTTATGCATTGTCTTATTGTTCGTCTTTTTTTGATGGTTTTGCTCAGTAAATTTTCTGTCGTCATGGCGGATAGTTTAGATGTTGCCAAAATTAATCAACCGTCTTTGTCACTGACAACGCATTTAGGTGTTTTAGAAGATGTCGATAAAACATTGACGCTTGAAGATGTGCAAAAAGACAGTGTTCAATTTAAAAATGATTTTTCAGGCGGCAAATCCATCAATTTATCGTACACAACATCGGCTTATTGGCTACGACTGGTTTTAGAGAATAGCAGTGATAAATCGATGGATAAAATTCTCGATATTACGCATGCACTTCTCGCCACAGTTGATTTTTATTGGCAAATCGACAACGAAAATTATCAAACTATTCATACAGGTT
This sequence comes from Pseudomonadota bacterium, assembly GCA_039805765.1. GTDB lineage: Bacteria > Pseudomonadota > Gammaproteobacteria > Methylococcales > Methylomonadaceae > UBA10906. The sequence continues at coordinate 14,933 of JBDLTP010000001.1, read as the reverse complement.
ATGCAAGGCCGCTTGAGAATCGTGCCTATAAAGGTCGTTTTTTTGCTTTTCCCATGCAACTTCCCGCACACAGTCGAAATGTCATCTATTTCCGCATTGAAACCCCTAACGCACTGGTCATTCCATCGCATTTATGGGAACCAGCGGCGTTTTATCAAAATGAACGCCGTGATTATAGCTTTCAATCGGCCTATTTAGGGCTTGTTATTGCCATTGCGCTGTTTAGCTTGATTCTGGCGATTGACTTAAAAGAATTTGTTTATTTTTTGCATGTGAGTTTTATCACTTTAGGGGTTTTAGCCGTATGGTCTTACCGAGGTGTTGGGGCAGAGTCAATTTGGCCTAATACGCCATGGCTCACGCAAACAGGGGCATTATGGTTTGGCGCATTCGCCTTTGTAGTCGAACTCACCTTTATTCGTCGCATCTTGCATACGCCCCTCTTATTGCCCAAATTAGATAATGTGCTTAAATTGCTCACTGGGTTTAATAGTTTTATTGCGTTTCTACTGGTGTGGACATTTTCAGTTGCCAAGTTTGTCGTCATTATTATTGCGATTTCTTCCATTATTATTTTTATTGTCTGTGTGATTGCGGCATTCCAAAAAGAACGCAATGCGTATTTTTTATGTGCAGGTTTAGGTGTATTTTCCCTCGGTATTATCATCAATGCCTTACATAATTTCGCGCTTGTCCCAACAAATTTTTTTACTATCAATGCACTTCAATGTGGTTCGGCTATTGAATTAATTATTTTTACCTTGCTTTTATCCAATCGCTATCAAATTATTCAATATGAAAAGCGACGTAGTGAAGATGCGTTAATGATGGCAAAGCAGGAGCGACTTGAAATTGAATCTTTAAAACAAACGTATTTTGAACACCATTTTGCGATAGATAAAGCGGCTATTTTTGCAGAAACCGATACCAATGGCGTCATTACGTTTGTGAATGAGCATTTTTGCCGAATTTCGGGATACAGTGAAGCAGAGTTAATAGGTTCGCCTCATAATTTATTAAAGTCGGATGTTCATCCACCTGCGTTTTATCAAAATCTCTGGGAAACCATTCGTAGTGGGAATGTCTGGTGTGATGAAATATGCAATAAGCATAAAAACGGCACACTCTATTGGCTAAATACGGTGATTGTGCCAATTTTAGAGGCGGATGGCAGGTCGCCCAAAAAATACATTACTATTCGCTTTGATATCACAGACCGCAAAAATTTAGATGCTGAAAAAGAGCGGTTTTTAAAAATATTGAATGATGCAACTGATTTTATTGGTATGTCAGATATGCAGGCGAATTGGATTTATCTTAATCCCGCAGCCAAGAGAATGATGAGCGTAGACGATGAGGTCGATCTTTCACAGTTTAAAATTGACGATATTCACACCAATAAAACGCATTTAGTGTTAAGAGAAGGTATTCCAAGCGTCCTTGAGAAGGGGACTTGGCAAAGTGAAAATACTCTGCATGATAAATTAGGTCGTGAGATGGTGGTTTCGCAAATTCTGAATCTTCATCGAGATAGCGCGGGAAATCCTGAGTTTATATCGACGATTATGCACGATATTACCGATTTGAAGCATGTTGAACATTCTATTCGTGAAGCTAAAGAAGCTGCCGAAGCACTTGCAAAATCAAAAACGGATTTTCTGGCGAATATGAGTCATGAAATTCGCACGCCCATGAACGCCATTTTAGGTTTATCTGAGCTGGCTTTGCATTCAACCGAAAATAATCAAAATGATTACCTGGAGAAAATTCATGGGGCATCTGAGAATTTATTGACGATTCTCAATGATATTTTAGAGTTTTCAAAGTTAGATTCAACAGGCGTTGAAATTGCATCCGATTATTTTAATTTGAGCTTACTGGTAAACAACCTCAATAATTTATTTGAAGAAACTGCGCGACAAAAAAATCTCACATTTGAATTAGAGGTTTCGCCTGAGGTGCAGCGACATTTGATTGGCGATGCTCTGCGACTGCAACAAGTGTTAACAAACTTACTCAACAACAGTATCAAATTCACGCAAACAGGTTTTGTGCGTCTTCGCATCAGCGTTGCAAAGCCAGATGATAAACAAACCGCCTTAACCTTTTCCATTGAAGATAGTGGTATTGGCATCAGCGCCGACCAGCAAAAATTGCTATTCCAGCCCTTTACACAAGCGGATACGTCAATTACGCGCCGTTTTGGTGGCACCGGTCTTGGCCTTGTCATTAGTCAAAAATTTATTCATTTGATGGGCGGGGAAATTGCTTTAGAAAGTACCTTAAATGAAGGCAGTCATTTTTGGTTTACATTGCCTTTTGAAATTGCGAAAAAATCGCACTCTACTGAGTTTTTACCGATCAAACAAAATAAACGTGCAACCACAGAGCAATTAGAAGATGCGGCAAAATTACTGCTCAATAAACGGGTGTTATTGGTGGAAGATATGCCGCTTAATCAGCAAGTGGCCAGTGAGTTTTTGCGTAATGCCAAACTGCGAGTAGTGGTTGCTGATAACGGTAAAGAAGCCTTAGACATACTTGAATTCAGCAATTTTGATGTCGTTTTAATGGACATTCAAATGCCAGTTATGGATGGCTTAGAGGCGACACGCCTAATTCGCGAGCAACCCCAATTTGCGACACTGCCCATTATTGCCATGAGTGCGGGGGTGACACTTGACGAGCAAGAAAAATGTCACGCGGCGGGCATGAGTGATTTTATTGCCAAGCCCATCAATCCTTTGCAAATGTTAGAAAAGTTAACTCAGAATATAGTGAATCCCTCAATGCATCAAATTTTGGAGAACGACGTGGTGGATAAAAATGTGAAACCAGGCGAGGACGATAAAGTAGCCTTAGTTATGAATGAAACGATTGTACTCCCCGATTATGAACTGCTTACAGGCTTTGATGAAGAGCGTCTTGAAATGCTTGAAATGATGCTAGGTTCGCGCCCTCGCGTGTTTCATGCCATCAAGAAACTCATTTTAGATTTCTCCACTGCAACCGTTGAAATTCAGTCATTACTTGATGCTGAAGAGTTTTACGCGGCAAGTCGAAAACTCCACACCTTAAAAGGATGCTCGGCGGATATAGGCGCAAATGACGTATCCGCTTTAGCTTATGAAATTGAAGATAGCCTTAAACGCGGAGAGGTTAGCGACATCAATCCCAAAATGGGGCAACTTTCTCAAGCGTGGCAAGTCATTGAAACGACGGTTAAGACGTTACTTTAGTGACAATATAAAATGAGTGGCAAAATAAAATTAAAATTTACGCGGATTATTTCGCATTTTTTAAATATTCTGCCTTTTTAGCTAAATCCGCATCAGAGTCCCAAAATTTAGCTGCAATGGCAATAAAGTCCTCTTGTAATTCCAAAAAAGCATCCGTGATATCAGGATCAAAATGACTGCCGCGTCCTTCAATAATCAGTTTTACTGCTTGCTCGTGAGACATTCCTTCTTTATAAACGCGACGACTAATCAGTGCATCATAGACATCAGCAACGGCCATTAGTCGCGCTGAAATGGGAATGTTATCGCCCGAAAGCCCTAAAGGATAACCACTGCCATCCCATTTTTCTTGATGAGCGTAAGCAATTTCTTTGGCGTATTTCAAAAAAGGCACTTCCAGCCCTAATTCATATTCAGCATTTAAAATAGCACTACGTCCTAAGGCGGGATGCTGTTTCATGACTTCAAATTCTTCCGGTTCAAATCGCCCCGGTTTCAGTAAAATCTTGTCGGGAATACCCACTTTTCCAATATCGTGAAGTGGCGCTGATTTGTATAGCAGTTCGATAATTTTATCATCATCGAGAAAATGCGCGAAACGGGGGTGATGACGTAATTTTTGGGCTAACACTCTCACGTAATTTTGTGTGCGACGAATATGATTCCCCGTTTCATTATCGCGGGTTTCAGCTAAGGACGCCATTGCGTGAATGGTCACATCTTGAATCGCGTTAATTTCACGGGTACGCTTGATGATTTCCGCTTCGAGAAAACTATTTTGATTACGCAAAAAGTCTTGCATTCTCTTGATATCAATATGTGTTTTGACACGCGCCATCAAAATAGCGGGATTAATTGGCTTGGTTATATAGTCAATGGCGCCAATTTCAAGCCCTTTCGTTTCGTCTGTCGCATCCGTTTTTGCGGTTAAGAAAATCACGGGGATATGCTGGGTTTGGGCATTGGATTTTAATTGCCTACAGACCTCATAGCCGTCCATAACAGGCATCATGATGTCGAGTAAAATTAAATCTGGCGGGGTTTGCGATTGCGAAATTTTTAACGCTTTTTCACCGTTATTGGCCACTTTCACTTTGTAATCGTCTTTGAGCAGCTCACTCATCATAATGAGATTATCGGGTGTGTCATCAACAACTAATATATTGTATTTATCTAACATGATTTATTTTCCTAAAATTAAACAGTATCTGCCGAGATATCAGGCTCAGTGGTCAATAGATGCAAAGCTTTTTCAAAATCAAATTGTTTAATCGCAATTTCAATTTTTGAAAATACCTCTGCGCTAAAAGAGCGTCTAATGAGGGCACGATTATCTTCAAAATAAGGTAATGCCGCACTGTCATCATCAAGCAAAAAGTCGCTGAGTTGCTTAAGTATTTGCTCTTCTTTGTCTACATCAAGGTCTTCAATAGCGTGATCTGATGTATGCAGAGTCGACACGGCAGCGTGAATTTGCTTAATTAGTGGACGCTGCTTTTTTTCAAATTGTTCAAGTTTAACATCAATGACATCGCGAGGCCTATTTGTGCGAAGTAGATGTTCAATTTCGCCCGCTAATTCTTCAAGTTCGCTTGCGCCAATATTTCCACTGACATTTTTTGCCGTGTGTGCAAGACGCTCTGCCGTTTCATGGTCGTTTTCTTCAAGAGCGGCAGTGATAAGTTCGGGTATATGTTCTTGATTGCTGGCATAGTGACGTAGCAGATTCAAATACAGATTGGTTTTACCCAGTACACGTTTTAAACCCAATGTGACGTCAAGACCCTCAATAACAGGAAGTGACTCTAACTCTTGAGAATTGGATTGTATTTTTTTGATGTCAACGTCTTGAATTTTCTCTGTGAGCTTTGGTCTAATCCATCGTAGTAGTGTGCGAAACAGCTCTTCAGGATCAATAGGTTTTGAAATAAAATCATTCATGCCAGCTTGTTTACATTTGTCTCTATCTTGCAACATCGCATTGGCGGTCATAGCCACAATGGGTAAGCTATTAAATTTGAGATTTTTGCGAATTTCAATGGTTGCGTCTACGCCGTCCATCACGGGCATTTGCATATCCATTAAGACAATATCGTAATGATTTTGATTAATCATCTTAATAGCTTCTCTGCCGTCATTTGCAACATCCACTTCAAATCCTTCATCTAAAAGTAAGCCTAGCGCCACTTCTTGATTGAGTTCATTATCTTCAACCACGAGAATGGATGCGCCTTGAATAATTTTTAAATCCTCGACAATGTAAGTAAATTCGGGATGATCACTTAAGTTATCGTCTATTTCTTTAGGTGATTCATGGGTTTCACTTAGTAAACGGATGACTAAATCAAATAATAATGAAGCATTCACTGGCTTAATTAAAATATTATCCAGTGCCATATTGTGCATTTCACTTAACACCTCTTCACGTCCATGCGCGGTGATGATGGTAATGTGAGGCATATGGGTTAGGGCTAAATTGCGAATGGCTTTCGCTGTTTCTGCGCCATCCATATCAGGCATATACCAATCGAGAAATACAATTTCATACGGATTGCCTTCCTTTTCAGCCTGTTTAATATGTTTTATCGCTTGTTTGCCACTGGATGCTTGCGTGACATTTAAGCCAATATTCGATAAGCCTGTTTCCAATATATAGCGTGCCAATTCGGTGTCGTCTACCACTAAAACGCGCCGCCCTTTAAGGCTTTTGGCTTGCGTTAAATAGGGCATTTTTTTATTGGCTTTTTTGAGTCTTGCCGTGAACCAAAATAAACTGCCTTTGCCTAATTCACTTTCAACGCCAACTTCACCATTCATTAATTCAACCAGTTGCTTTGAAATGGATAAACCAAGGCCACTGCCACCGTATTTACGGCTTATGGATGAATCGGCTTGCTGGAACGATTGAAATAGTTTGGCTTTTGTGTCGTCACTTAAGCCAATGCCCGTATCACGGACGCCAAAGTACAATAGCAATTCATTTTGTTTCTCTTCAATGACTTTAACCGTAATGACAATTTTACCCTCATCAGTAAATTTCACGGCATTGTTTGCGTAATTAATCAGCACTTGCCCTAAACGTAGCGGATCGCCATTGATATAGACAGGCAGATTTTCATCTATATCAAAAACCAGAGACAGTCCTTTATCTTTGACTTTAGAGGAAATCAGATTGACCAGATTGTTAAGGGTTTTTTCAATTTTAAAATCAATTTGTTCAATAGCAATTTTACCCGCTTCCACTTTCGATAAATCTAAAATATCATTAATAATACCGAGTAAGTGTTGGCTTGAGCTTTGGATTTTTCGCATATAATTGAGCTGTTTATTACTGAGCTCCGTTTTCATAATTAAATGTGAAATACCAACAATCGCATTCATGGGTGTGCGAATTTCATGGCTCATGTTCGCCAGAAAATCTGATTTCATTTGCGTGGTATCTTCAGCAATCTTTTTAGCCTGATAGAGTGCAATATCCGCTTCTTTTTTGATGGTCACATCGCGCGCTGACACACAAATAAAAGATTGACCGTTTGTACTAGGCAGTTTACTTAGGCCTACTTCAACGGGGAAATGACTTCCGTCTTTGCGAACACCCAGCAGGTCTTTTTTCGACCCCATCATACGTGTGCCGCCTTCCTCCATGAACTGCTGGCGCATTTCTGGATGCTGAGCGCGAACCGAAACGGGAACCAGTTTATCCACTTTTGCCCATATTAATTCACCTGGAGCGTAGCCAAAAACTTCATCCGCTTGTTTATTGCAAAGGACAATAGTGCCATCACTATCCACCACCAGCATAGCATCAGGTGCTGACTCAATAATTCCTCTAAACCATGCTTCGGTTTCTTTTAGCTCCGCTTGCTGTAATTCAAGTTCAACCGCTTGTTCCTCGAGTTGCGCGGCTTGCATTTCCATGTGATCGGCTTGTTCTATTGTTTGCTTGAGTAGCTGCTGTGTTTTAAGATTGCGATCAAGAATGTCCAAACTTAGCGCGACCATGGGCATTAACCCACTTAATAATAATTTTTCCGTCTTTGTGAAAGGCTTAAAAAAGGCGATTTCAAGCACCCCAATTAGCGTGTCGACGCGTAAGATTGGGTAAATAACAATATGTTTAGGAATGGACTCACCTAAACCTGAATGGATTTTGATGTAATCTTTAGGGACATCTGTTACATCGATAAGTTTTTTCTCAAATGCACATTGCCCAACTAAGCCTTCACCAAGCCCAATACGCAACTTATGTGGGCCTTGTTTGTTTTCGCCATACGTATGGAGTAAGTGCAACTCCTCTTGAGTGTAGACATAAAAAGCGCCATAAACTGCATTAATGAGGGGGCAAACGGCAGAGAGAAACTTTTGGGCAAAATCAGCAAAATTTTCGACTTGATAAAGCTCAGTGGAAATGGTGGCGAAATTATCTTTAATCCAGCGCTGCGTTTCCATTCCTCGACACATGGTCTGCAAAACGGCGGCGGCTTTCGCAATCGCGCCTATTTCGTTTTGATCAGTTACATGCGGAATGACGACATCTAAATCCCCAGCAGCTAAACCTTCAATTGCCTTTTGTAGTCGACTTACCGGGCCTGTGACTGATTTTACGATAAGAAAACCACTCAAGGCGGTGATGAACAAGCCAATTATCATCATTAAAAGTGAAATATGCTCACTTTCAGCACGCGTTTTTTTAACATCTGCGGAAATACTTAACGCTTGTGATTCTTTTTTACGGCTAAGGATTGATAATAATTCTTCGGTGGTGTTTGCTGTCGCAACAAAATCCGCATCAAAGATAAATTGATTAAAGCCATTATCAGATTGCTTTGTGTCATTTGCCAAGTGACTTAAGGCAATGGCTTGATGGATGTTTTCGAGATAATGCGTCAAATAGGTATCAAAATCGGCTACTAATTTTTTATCTTCATCGGACACTAAATAAGTGCGAGCCAGTGCCATTTCTTCGTGTAGTTGGACAGTGGCTTTGGTGATATTACTTTTGGATTGCTGGTTGCGCTCTATATCGGTTTGCGAAAGTTGAGCTATGTTTTCTCGAATATGAACTAAATGGATATTGGCGTCTTTTAAATGTGATACACACTGAAAATTCTGCTCATGGCTAATGTTCGTTTCATCATTTAACGCTCGAATATTGCTTATTGCATTTAAATCAATGAGTAGCATAATGACTAAACCATAACCGACAGCCCAAAACAGTTTGGTGCTCAGTGATTGTCTTTCTAATAGTGAAATAAGTAACGTCATTATGGTGGCATGCAATTAAACAATTAAGTGTCCTATATTTTACATGAAAATAATCTTTAACATCATCTTGTTATGCCTTTTTTTGTGAAGGTGAGGGCGGGATTGACCCGTTTTTTTAACCAGTATGATTTTTTTAGGCGTTTTTGAATCCGGTTTAACCAAATTTGATCAAGGAGCGTCTGAGCGCGATAGGCGCTTAAACTTAGAGGCTCTCAGGGTAATGAGGAACTACTGCTTAAAACTATTAAAATAAAAAAGCGTATGATTATTGTTGATAAATTTACCCGGTAATCTGTCTTGTAATCTTTTTTTGATGTGATAGTATGCGGCTTGTAGGCCATTTTTTTATTATATTTGAAGATTATAGAGACGTTTTTTTCGCGACTTTAAGATACGCTAATGTCTATTCTATTAGGATAAGTGGTTATATGATCGAATCCAAATAGGTATATTGTTGACTATTCCATGCGGTAATGAACGTGTTATCTGAGCCTACCAAAATAGATGAATGTCAGACATCATGACGCAAAATGTAATCATACAATCTTAAGTACAACGTATTTTGGAGGTTAAAGGTGACAGATAAAAATATAAAATTATTGGTGGTGGATGATAATACCCAAATTCGACATTTAATTCGGATGTCCTTTAAACGTCAGCCTACAGTAGAAGTATTTGAGGCTATCAGTGGCTTGGAAGGACTTAAATTATTTCAAGAATTGCATCCAGACATTGTCTTATCTGACGTGATGATGCCGGGTGAAATAGATGGCTTGAGCTTGTGCAAGCAAATTAAAGAAAGTGTAAATCACTGTCCTGTCGTGTTAATTTCTGGCAAAGGTCAGCAAAGTGATATTGATTTAGGCTTGGCTGCAGGCGCAGATGTTTATAAAGTTAAGCCCTTTGGGCCGGTTGATTTGATTAATATCGTCAACGATTTAGTCAATTAACGCCGTGTTTAACTTTTTTATTCGATTTTATTTATGATTTTATTTATAAGGGAATAACCATGGCTAAAATATTAGTGATTGACGATGAAGATCAACTACGAGTCTTGTTGAAAAAAATGTTGGTGCATGGCGGTCATCAAGTATTGATAGCAGAAGACGGGGTAGAGGGAGTAAAAATTTTCCATGAGCTTAAACCGGATTTAATTATTACCGACATCATTATGCCAAATAAAGATGGAATTGAAGTGATTGTCGAATTGCTTAAATTTAAACCGGAGTTGCCAATTATTGCTATTTCAGGTGGTCGACGTGCGATTACTGCAAATTTTAATTTAGATTCAGCTGAAATGTTGGGCGTGAAAGGTATTCTGCAAAAACCGTTTACGCATGAACAATTGCTGGAACTCATTGATCAGGTATTAAGTAAATGAACACGTCATCGCAAGAGGCTGTAAGTGCTTCAAGCGCTCAAGAGGTGGGAGGGCAAGTTAGTTCGCCAAAAATAAAAATACTCATTGTTGATGATAATCATCATACCCGAAATATTTTATGGCTGACTTTTAGTCGCTTGGGCGAATATGAAATTTTTGAAGCAACGCAGGGCATCGAAGCCCTTGCTATTTTCAATGAACAAATGCCTGATATTGTATTTTTAGACATTATGATGCCGGAGATGGATGGAATTGAGGCTTGTCGATTAATGAAATCCACGTCAGCTAATCCTAATTGCATTGTTATTTTGTTATCGGCAAAAGTGTCAAAACCCGATATTGAAGAAGGGTTGAGCGCGGGCGCTGATCGGTATCTATTTAAGCCGTTTAGCCCACTTCAGCTCATTGAAATTATCGACGAGTTTAATCAACATTCACCAAAGAAAACGAATTTAAGCCAACCGGTTTTTGAAGCCAATGTGACGTCATCTGAGGGAGTCCACTACAACCTGCTGACTGGGTTTGATGAAGAGCGTCTTGAAACGCTCGAAATGATGTTGGGCTCCAAACAGCAAGTGCTTCAAGCGGTCAAAAAGTTTATAGTTGATATGTCAAGTATGCTCGGGGAATTACAGGCGTTACTTGCCAGTGGTGATTTTCTGACCGCAAGTCGAAAACTGCATACCCTCAAGGGATGCGCGGCGGACTTGGGAGCGAATGAGGTATCCGCATTGGCGTATGAAATAGAAGATATGATAAAGCAGGATAAGACGGGTGATCTTAACCCCAAAATGGAACAGCTATCGCAGGCAATGAAAATTGTTGAGAAAACAGCTCATACGCTACGTTAGTGTTTAACTAAATCCGCTATATCTAATCGAAAAGAGGTTGATGAATGCAGTTTGGCGCCATTAATATACGTCAAAAACTACTGTTAATTATGACAAGTAGTGTCATTTTGTGTGCTTTTTTAGGGGCATTCTTTATCTATGGCGTTGTTCAAGATGAAATCATACTCGATGAAACGATTAAATTACAAAAAATGACCACACGGTTTACCTCCGTGGCATCACAACGTTTTTTAGAATCACGCCCTAAACTTGAGCATTTAGCTCATTTACTCGAAAAACAACTCGCACCACCAATTCAAAAAAACGAAATCCAGGCTTTTTATGCGCTGATGGAGAAGAATTCTGCTAGGGTTTGGCATAATCGTCGTGATCGGTTTAATGCAGAGTATGAAACAGGATTATTTCTCCCGCCTAATGCAAAAGAAAGTGATCAACAAAAAGTGATGCACCTGCGCATCAAACAACTTTTTGATGTGGTGGGGAGTGTTGCGAGCAAACGCCTTGAAAATGTCTGGTATTTATCGCCATTTCGGAGCGAATTGATGTTTGATAGACATTACCCAGAGTATATTTTTAATGAAAAAGATGATGCAGATTACACGCAAACGCCTTGGGTGACCTATACCTCACCGACTAGCAATCCTAATTCAGAGTTGCGTTATACCCCGCCCTTATTTGATCCTCCTAACAGTGCGTGGATGGTGAGCGCCGTGTACCCACTTTATGTCAATGGCGAGTGGATGGGCAGTATTGGTGAGGATATGCAACTTTCAGATGTGCTTGCTTTTATGTTTAAAGAAGAGCAACTCTACAGCGGTACACAGCATTTCCTCATTGATGATGAAGGGAATTTCGTCTTAGCGGGCGATTGGCAATCCAGTATTGAAGCAGATAATAAACCCATCAAACTCAATTTTGACAGCGAACCACAATTAGCCGAGCTATTTCAGAAACCACTTAACAATGAACCCCAAGTCTTATCGACAACGCTTTGGATACAAAATAAGCGATACGTTGCAATTGGCATGACAATTTCGCCTGTGAACTGGCGATATTTTCGCATTGTCCCCGTTGATGAAATCATGGCAACGACGCGACAATTATTTATTCATTTGCTTGAGCTGATTCTGATTATTGGTGTGCTTAACGGCTTATTTACCTTTTATTTTGCCGGTAAAACAATTACGAATCGGATTAAAATTTTAGCGGATACGATGATTATTTACGCAAAAGTGCATCGTGGTCGTATTGCTGACCGATTGTCAGGAAATGATGAAATTGCGCAACTGGGTCTTGTATTTGACAATATGGCTAATGAAATTGATCAGAATATTGAAACACTCAGTCATCGTAATGAATTACTGCAAAGTATATTTGATATTAGTCAAAGCGGCTATTTACTCTTTGATACGCAAGAAAAAGTTCTGTTAGCTAATCATACCTTGGCAACGCTTATAGGGCTCTCAAACGATTCACTTCTGGCGATGACGGCCAGTGAGTTTTGGGATAAATTGGCAACGCAAACTAAATTATCACATCAATATATTGAAAAAAATAAGGATGTTTTTCGTATTGACCTCATTTGGCCACAACATAGCACGCTTTTATGTAAAATGACGGACATTGTTTTAGCCAATGGCAATTTATTAGGTCAGTTGTATTTATTTCATGATATTACCAAGGAAGAGGAAGCTAATCGCGTTAAAAATGAGTTTTTAATGCATGCGACGCATGAGTTGCGCACGCCTCTCACGGCTATTCATGGATACACGGAACTTTTAGTGAGTGATTTAATTCCCTTGGAGATGCAACCTGAAATCATTGCTGTTCTTCATGATCAATCAACGTGGTTGATTTCTATGATTAATGAATTATTGGATTTAAGTCGTATTGAAGAGCGCAGTGGATTGGGATTTGAAATTGCGCCCTATTTGCTCAATGATTTAATGCTTGAAGCGATAAGCGAGTTTCCCATTCCAAGTGGCCGAAATGACATTATCATTACGCCTATTTTGTCCGCAAATAAACTGAATGTGGACAGAGTTAAATTTAAACAAGTGCTCCATAATATTTTAGATAACGCGTTTAAGTATTCACCCAAAGGTGGCGATATTTGCTTAACGGTTTATGAAAGTGACGATTTTGTTGACATTGAAATTGCCGATCAAGGGATAGGAATTAGCGCTGAAAATAGAGATAAAGTGTTTGAGCGTTTTTTTCGTGTGGACAAATCAGGAAACATTCCAGGAATGGGTTTGGGACTTACGGTAGCCAAAGAAGTGATGCATTTCTTCAATGGCGAGATTCGTATAATCAGCTCTCCCAATGAAGGGAGTAGTTTCATATTACATTTCCCACTCTAATTTATCTTTCAATCTAAGCGAAGTGAATTAGACGCTTAGAACAACTCGAATTTTAGAACAACTCGAATTTGAGTGATGAGTTGTCGTCACCACCTTGTGACTCCATGCTGTTGTTGTGATAGGATTCTTTGGTTAAATACTCATCCAAAACGGCATTAAATTGCGTTATTAATTCGTCCACATCGCCAGATGAAAGTTGCGCAACCACTTGCCGCCATAATTCATTGCGTTCGATAATCACTTGCTGAGCTCGTTCAATGCGTTGACGAATAACATCTTCATATTGAATACTGCCTAAGACTTCCGAGATATCGTGTGAGAGTTTCGTATTGTTTTGATTAATGACAGCAAATAAGGTTTTATAGTATTGCTGCATATCTTCTTGACCTTCTTGCAATTGCTTTACGGATTCCATTACTTGCGAGGCGCTGTCCATTTGCATCATAATTTCATCTAAAAACTTAAATTTCAATCCATCTTGAATGGTATGACGTGCTTTATCAAGTCCCATTTCAATCATTTCAGCGGCATTGTTGGAGTTGACAGCCAGTTTACGTACTTCATCCGCAACAATCTTAAACCCTAAACCCGCTTCACCAGCATGCGCCGCTTGAATTGCCGCATTGACGGCTAAAATATCGGTTTGAAAACTAATTTCTTTTATACTGTCCACCAAATGCGCTAAGCCATCAATAACGCCACTTGCCGCTTGGATAGAGACAATATCTGAGCGAAGTTTATCGGGGATTTCTTGAATTTGTTTAATGAATTGTTCGATACTGATAATGAACTTGACGCTATTGTCCATATCACGTTCCATTTTCGACACATTTTTTTCATTTGCGTTGGCGATGTATCGAACAATACATTCAGCATCTTCGCTCAGATGGCGCATCAAATTCAGTAATAAGAGAGCCGATTGATGTGTATCAAACGTAACCACTTGTAGCTGTTCATCAATGGCTTTATCCACGAGCAAGTGGGTTTGCACAATCCCTTCAAGATCATAAAGACGCTTTTCCGCAAGATTCACAGATTGAGTTGAAATAGGCGACTGCGTCACAAGCTCCAATTGCGTTTGCAGTGTTTGCAGTAACGCATGAGTTTTCGTTAAATTGTCACGCAACGCAGTTTCAAGAGCCGTATTGGCATTGACATATTGCGATAAAGTAGAGGCGAGTTGCATGATGTTAGCATCCAAATCATCATGTGAATCGCTGAGAATGTCACTCTTGAGGAGGTCAATGATGGCGTTGACTTGCGCATTGAGCGCCTGCATGCATTGAATCAGCTTAACTTCAATTGCGCTAAAGTTCGTTTTTACAAAGTCTTGCGTTGTATCGCCTTGCATAACATGGGCACTTAAACGCTCAATGAGATAATGCAACTTATCACTTGTGACCTCAACATGCTCGTCAGCGATAAAACGAAAGGGCTTTTGAGTCATTTTGAGTAAACTTGACTGCGTTGCCCAAACGAGTAGCACAACTACGCTTAAAATAGCGATATTTTGATAACGCCCTAATTGAGCATCTAAGGTCGAATAAAAGACAACCGACATCAGCATCATAATGAGAATTAGGCTGATGCTCATAAATAATATTTTGTTCGCCTCTTTTTTGATGCGATTATTCTTCGATTGTCCAGCCATGATATTGTTATGCTCCGGGTAGAACTTGCTTAATGACTTTGAGTAAGTCTGCGCCGCCCACAGGTTTCACAAGCCATCCTGTTGCACCGGCTTGTTTGCCCTCATCACGTCGACTTTGTTGGCTTTCGGTGGTGAGCGTTAAAATCGGTAAAAAACGAAATCCTGGTAGCGCACGCGCTTTTT